>NZ_JBFTIN010000054.1:0-27994 GCF_056394785.1 Rhizobium sp. 10N414
TCGATCTCTTCGATCTCTTGCTCGCTCATCGCCAGCTCAATGACTCGCCGCCTTGGTGCCATGATGAAACTCCTCATTTGAATAATCTCAAACCAGGAATCCACCAGCGCACGTCAGGTTCCATCAAACGCCGCTTTCATGGAATCGGTCGTCTAGGTCGCAGATTATAAGCGCGCGGCCACCGCCGGACTGAGGCGGGTCGGTCGCGCGACTATGCCAGAACGTATGTCAACCTGATCACGTCCCCGCCAATTCGATCGCTCGCCACGAGGCGCAGCGGCGGCCGCGGGCCGGCGAAGAACGGCTTGCCGCGACCAAGCACGACGGGATGGAGATACATTCGATATTCATCGACCAGACCGAGGTCACCAAGACTTCGCGCCAGTTCAGGTCCGGAAACTTCAATCACTCCGTCCAGCTGAGCCTTCAACCCGCGGATGGTCGCTTCGATGTCGTCCGCGACAAGCGTGGCGTTCGGGCCGACTGATTGCAGCGAGCGCGACACGACCCATTTCGGTTGGCGCCGCCACGCCGCTGCGTAGTCGCACTCCGCCTCGTCCCATTCGGCATGGTCTTCGTCCCAATACCGCATCGCCTCGTACATGCGGCGACCGTATACGCTTCCGGCAAGGCCGCGCACGTCGTCGATGAAATGACGAAAGAGCACGGGATCGGGCGGCCCAAATTCTAAATGGTCGACATAACCATCCAGGGACTGGTTCAAAGCGAACACGAGCTTGGACATGCTGCAGGACCTCCTCCCAAGTTCCTCACAACGGTCTGACCGATGCTACGCAGAAATGAATTTGCTTACAATCTGACGTCGCTTGGTTGGTGCGACCAAATTAGAGCTCCCTTCCAACCTCTACGCACAAGGCAGACCGGCCCTAACCACCCACGGGTCACCTACAGTGGCCATTTGTGTCGACCTATTGACCTCAACTTAACTTGAGGAATTACACCCGCGCTTGTGACATCCAAAGCAAAGGAGACAGGGATGAACGGAGCGTTTTACCGGATCGACAAGTTTGCTGTTCCGGAGGCTGCGCGGGAGGAATTCCTCATGAACGTGCTGAAGACGCACGAGGTCTTGCAGGCGCAGGAGGGCTTCATCAGCCATCAGGTGCTGGAGCAGGTTTCAGGGCCTGGCGAGTTCAACTTCGTGACGATCGCGCAATGGGAAAGTGCCGAGGTGATCGACCGGGTCAAAGCGGTGGTGCAGGCAGCCCATCGCGCCAGAAACTTCGATCCGCAGGCGCTGTTCGAACGCCTAGGCATTCGCGCCGACATTGCCAACTACAAGCCGATCGCGGCTTGATCCGAATGGCCGGCTAGACGCCGGCCATGTTCTTTTCGCGGCGGACAAGCAGGTAGAAGCGTCCGCAAAGCATCACGGCTGCCGCCGCCAGCCCGACCAAGAAGCCGAACCAGATGCCGATTCCACCGAAGCCAAGCGGGAACGCAAAGGCCCAGGCGAGGAAGAAGCCAATCGGCCAATAGGCGATCAGCGCCAGGATCATCGGTACGCGCGCATCCTTCAAGCCGCGCAGCAGGCCATTGGCGATTGCCTGCAAGCCATCGACCAACTGGAAGAGCCCTGCCACAACGATCAGCGGCCCAGCATAGGCAAGCACCTGAGGTGCCTCCGGCAGGGTCGTATCAAGGAACCAGCTTCCCAGGAACTCGGGAACGGCAGCAAACAGAATGCTGCCGGCCGCCGCGATCAGGCAGGCGATGACGACGACAGCGATCGAAGCCCGAACGACTGCGGTGTAGTCGCCCTGCCCGTGCGCGACGCCGACCCGAACGGTGGCCGCCTGCGACAGGCCAAGCGGGATCATGAAGGCAATCGACGCCCATTGCAGCGCGATGCCGTGAGCGGCGAGCTCGATCGTTCCGATTTGCCCCATCAGCAGCGAGGCAACGGTAAAGAGGCTCACTTCGGCGAGGATCGTCACGCTGATCGGCAGGCCGAGACGCACGACTTCCCAGAAGGCCTTCCAGTCGGGACGCCAGAACCGGACGAATATCTCGTAGCGCCGCGTCTCCGCCCTGCTCTGCACATAGCCAATGATAAACAGGAAGCCGGCGGCCTGCACGACGACCGAAACGATCGCCGCTCCCTCTAGGCCCATTGCCGGGAAGCCGAAATGGCCGAGCACCAGCGCATATGCGAAGAAGGCGTTCAGCACCAGCATCGCGATCGTCACGTTGAGAATGACCGCCGCGCGGCCGATCGCGCTGACCAGCGCACGCATGACATTGTAAAGCAGCCCCGGCAGCACGCCGAATTGACCGATCAATATGTAGCCATGCGCGAGTGCAGCCACTTCGGGCTTCTGTCCAGCGGCAAGCAGGATCCGCTCGGAATTGAAGAACGCTGGCAGCATGATCACCCAATAGGCCAGCACGACCCAAAGGCCCATGCGTAGCGACCGGCGCACGCTGACGACGTCGCCCTTCCCGTAGGCCTGCGCAACCATCGGTATGACCGCGATGGCGAAACCCGAGCCGAAAACGAGGATCGTGAACAGGAACTGCGCCGATAGCACCATGGCAGCGAGGTTTTCAGCACCGAGACGGCCGACAATCATCACGTCGGTCGTGTTGATGCCGAGCTGGGCCAGCTGCGCGCCAATCAACGGGACTCCGAGCGCCAGCGTGGCGCGGAAATGCGCAGCCCAATGGTTATCGTTTTTCGGCGCTAGCTTGCGCGCGTCGATCGGCGTGTCCATGACACCAGTCCTGTGATTGAATCGCTGACGGCCGCAAGTTGCGGCAAAACATCAAGAGGAATTAGATCAAAGCTCCGCAAAGAGCCATTCAAAACTAGGCAAATGATGAAAAATTCATCATCGCATCACGAATTCTGATGGCTCACTCGGCCGGCTGCTCGACGGCTTCTGCGACCTTGACCGTGCGTACCTTCGTCAAGAACACAATGGCCGCGATCAGGATGATGATGGCCGACAGCAGGTATGGCGCCCCAGCGAAACGCACCGGCGCCTCGGGTCCAGTGAAGTAGCCGAACAGCTGCGTAAAGATCAGCGGCCCGACGATCGTGGTGATGCTGCTGAGGCTGGTGAGCGCCCCTTGCAATTCTCCCTGAGCAGAGGGGGGCACCTTGGCGACTGCTATGCTTCGCAGCGGCGGATCGGCGACATTTTCCATCACCGTCAGCACGATGATCGTGTAGACCATCCAGCCCTCCCAGGCGAAGGCGTAACCCGTCAGTCCGACGACGGAAAAACACAAGCCCAGCACTGCTGTCTTCCACTCGCCGAGTACCGGCACGATCTTCGGCAGAATGACGCCCATGACAAAGGCTGCGCCGATGCCGTAGATGCCGAGAGACAGGCCGATCTGGCCCTCGCTCCAGCCATAACGGAAAGTCGATACGAAGGCCCAGACCGCCGGATAGACGGCATGCGCCAGCCAGAAAAGGAACATGACCGCACAGATTGACCCAATACCGGGGTAGTTTCGCATCTGCTTCAGCGCGCCAAGAGGATTGGCACGCTTCCACTCAAACGTCCGACGATTCTTTGCCTCCAATGTCTCGGGAAGCATGAAATAGGCGGCAACGAAATTGAGGAACGAGAGCGCCGCTGCCCCAAAAAACGGTACTCGGGGGCCGAACTCGCCGAGGAAGCCGCCGATGACAGGGCCGATCGTGAAACCGACGCCAAACGCAATGCCGATCAGGCCGAAATTCTTGGCCCGATTGTCATCATTGCTGATGTCGGCGATGTAGGCGGAACAGGTCGCAAAGCTGCCGCCGCTGAAGCCAGCCAGCGCACGACCGATAAAAAGCATCCAGAAGCTCGTCGCCACTGCGCAGATGAAGTTGTCGATCGCAAAGGTCAGCACCGACAGAAGCAGAATGGGGCGCCGCCCGAAGCGGTCGCTGAGATTGCCCAGGAACGGCGCAAACAGGAACTGCATGACCGCATAGACGACAAGCAGCCAGCCACCATCGAGAGCTGCATCGCTCACGGACCCACCGGTCAATTGCTCAAGATAAGCGGGCAGCACAGGCATGATGATCGCGATCCCGATCACGTCGAGAAACAGGATCATGAAGACAAGGAACAAGCCGCGACGAACGAATTTCGGATCAAGCATGAGGCATCTCTACAGCAGGCTATTTCTGAAAAGACGATCTCGTCGCCGGCATTTGTTACATAGCTCACGTATATTAGCGAAACAATCCGTGAACATTTCAAATCTTTTGATAGGCTCACGAGTTAAGTTGATCGAGAACCGGAACAAACGGGGATTCTACCCCTCTTTCCGCGGTTCGCCTTTGACGAAGTCGACGAACGCCCGAAGCGCAGGCGGCATGTGTTTACGGCTCGCATAGTAGAGAAACGGACCTGAGAATTCCGTCACCCAATCATCGAGGATCGGCACCAATTCTCCCCTCTCGATGGCGGGCATCAGAACCTCCTCGAAGGTCCTGATGATGCCGAGCCCGGTGACCGCAGCCGAGACTTGCATTTCGATCGTGTTGGCGATGATCGGCCCCTTCGGCGTAATCACTAGAGTCTCGTCTGCCCGCTCGAACTCCCAGGGCAACGCAGCTCCGCTGAGGAAACGATGCCTGACACACTCATGCTCGAGCAGGTCGCGCGGGTGACCAGGGATACCGCGGCGCTCGAGGTAGTCAGGCGCGGCCGCCGTGACATATCTTTGACGGCGCGGCCCGATCGGCACTGCGATCATGTCGCGCTCAAGCCGCTCGTCATAGCGGATGCCGGCGTCATACCCGGCTGCGAGCACATCGACGAACGTATCCTCTCCGACGATCTCGAGCGAGATCCGCGGGTAACGCTTCAGAAAACGGCTGGCGAGATCAGGCAGGAAAAGCCGCGTGGCGATGATCGGCACGTTGAGGCGGAGGGTTCCGCTCGGGCTATCACGGAAAACGTCGAGTTGCTGGAGCGCCAAGGAGATTTCGCTAAGCGCAGGTGTCAGGCGTTGGAGCAGCCGCTCCCCAGCCTCCGTCGGCGTGACGCTGCGGGTCGTCCGGTTGAGCAGGCGAACACCGACATGCTCCTCCAGCCGCCGCAGCGAGTCGCTCAGTGAAGAAGCGGAGACACCGCGCTTGCGGGCAGCGGCGCGAAAGCTGCGCTCCCTTGCAATGGCCGTGAAGGCATCCAGATCATTGAGAGGAAGGTCTTCCATTGTGCATTTCCCCGTACAGCTCGTTCGCATTCATATGGATTATCGCACGAGGCCGGGCGCGATAAAACTATTCCCGGCGATCAACATCGGCGTGACGAAGGAGAACGAAATGGAAAAGCATCGTTTGGGAGAAACCGGCCCAATGGTATCGGCCATCGGCCTCGGCTGCATGGGCATGTCCGGCATGTACGGGCCATCCGACCGCAGCGAGAGCATTGCCACGATTCATGCTGCTCTCGACGTCGGCATCAACCTGCTCGACACCGGCGACTTCTACGGCATGGGCCACAACGAGATGCTGATCGGCGAAGCGTTGAAGGGCCGCAAGCGGGACGACGTCGTCATCAGCGTCAAGTTCGGCGCCCTGCGCGATCCAGCCGGCAACTGGAGCGGCTACGACTCCCGGCCCGCCGCGATCAAGAACTTCCTCGCCTACACGCTGAAGCGTCTCGACGTCGACTACATCGACATCTACCGCCCCGCCCGCCTGGATCCCAACGTTCCCATCGAGGAAACGGTGGGCACGATCGGTGACATGATCAAGGCAGGGTACGTCAGGCATGTCGGCCTTTCGGAAGTCGGCGCAGATACCATACGCCGCGCAGCCAGCGCCCATCCGATTTGCGATCTGCAGATCGAGTATTCACTGATCTCGCGCGGCATCGAGAACCAGATCCTGCCAACCTGCCGTGAGCTCGGGATTTCAATCACCGCCTACGGTGTTCTCTCCCGCGGCCTGATCAGCGGACATTGGCATAAGGGACAGGCAACCGGCTCCGGTGATTTCCGCGGCATGAGCCCGCGCTTCCAGGACAGCAACATCGATCAGAACCTCGCGCTCGTCGAGGAACTGCGAAAGATCGCGGACGAGAAGCGGGTATCTGTCGCTCAGATCGCCATCGCCTGGGTGGCGGCCCGCGGGCAGGACATCGTGCCCCTCGTCGGCGCGCGCCGACGTGACCAGCTTACCGAAGCGCTCGGTTCGCGCGCTGTGCAATTGTCCACCGAGGATATGGCGGCCATCGAACGCGCCGTGCCGAAGGACGCCGCGGCGGGTGCACGCTACCCTGACGCACAGATCAGACATATGGACAGTGAAAAGTGATGCTGGCCAGCCTCTCCACATAAGGAGAGGCTGTCTCAAATCACACGGGGCCTGAGAAGGTATCGCAGGCCGACAACTGCCCGCTGTCGAAGCCACGCTTGAACCAACGCGCCCGCTGCTCCGAAGTGCCGTGGTTGAAACTCTCGGGCACGACGTAGCCCTGGCTGCGCTTCTGCAGCCTGTCGTCGCCAATCTGCTGGGCTGCGTTCAGCGCCTCCTCCAGATCGCCGGCTTCGAGAATGCCCTTCTGATCGGTAAATTTGCCCCAGATGCCGGCGAAGCAGTCGGCCTGCAGTTCAACGCGGACGGACATCTTGTTGGCCTCCGCCTCGCTCATCCGCTGACGCGCCTCGTTGAATTTCGGCAGGATGCCCAGCAAGTTCTGAACATGATGGCCGACTTCATGCGCAACGACGTAGGCTTCGGCGAAATCGCCGGAGGCGCCGAACTGGCGGCTGAGCTGGTTGAAGAAGGCCGTGTCGAGATAGACCTTGTGGTCGCTCGGGCAGTAGAAAGGACCGGTCGCCGCTGAGGCAAAGCCGCAGGCAGACTGCGTCTGTCCGGAAAAGAGAACGAGGCGAGGCTCTTCGTACTGACGACCAAGGGACTGGAAGATCCCGTTCCACGTGTCCTCGGTCTCGGCAAGAACGGTACGAACGAATGCGGTCATTTCATCGTTGGCAGGTGTCTGACTTCCCGATTCGCTTTGCTCATAGCCGGGGCCGTTGGTCGTCATGCCGCCATCCATAACCTGCAGCAGGTCTATGCCCATGGCCTTGAGGATAAAATAGATGACAACAAGAAAGATGATGGTGCCGATGCTCAGGCCGCCGCCGCGCCGGCCCATGCCGCCGCCGGTAGGAAAGCCGAAGCCTCCACCTCTGCCCAATCCGCCCATGGAAGGATCGCCACGACGATCCTCGATGTTGTCGGACTGACGCCGGCCTTTCCACTCCATGACGGTTCCCCTGGGCTAAACCTTCGATCGGTAGGTATATATCTCGATGATCGGGAAATTCCAGTTAACCTGAGAGAACCCGTACACCACTGTGGACCAGCTTGACGAGACATCGACATTCGGGCCTCCTTGCGAGAAAGAAGTCTGAGGAGGAGAGACATGAAGGCACTTCGGCTCGAAGCGACGGGCAAGCTGGCTCTGCGCGAGGTAGCGCGTCCCGACCCGGGTGTTGGCGAGTTGCTGGTTCGTGTGGAGGCTTGTGGCATTTGCGGCACCGACCGGCATCTGTTCCTCGGAGAGTTTCCTTCCAAGCCGCCCGTTACGCTCGGCCATGAGTTCTGCGGCATCATCGAAAGAGTGGGCGATGGCGTGAGCGGCTTTCGCGAAGGCATGCGCGTCACCGGCGATCCGAATATCGCATGCGGTCAGTGTCCAGAATGCCAGCGCGGCCGCGTCAATCTCTGCCATAACCTGCAGGCGACCGGCATCCATCGCGACGGTGGCTTTGCGGAATATGTCTGCATCCCGCAGCAGCAGGCTTTCGAGCTGCCCTTGGCACTGCCGCCTCTGCATGGCGCCTTCTGCGAACCTCTCGCCTGCTGCATCCACGGTGTCGACCTTGCGGAAATCCGAACGGGCTCGTCGGTTGTCGTCCTTGGCGGCGGCGTGATCGGCTTGCTGGTCGTCCAGTTGGCCCGCCTGGCGGGAGCGACAAAGGTTGTTCTCGTTACCCGCAGCGAAGAGAAGCGGAGGGTCGCCGAAAGGCTGGGAGCGACCGCGAATGCGGATCCCTCGGTCGGCGATATCGTGTCCCGCTTGACCGCGCACGACGGTTTGTTGCCGGGAGGCGCCGATGTCGTCATCGAATGCGCGGGCGTAGCGGAAACGATCGAACAGGCACCTGGGCTTGCGCGGCGCGGCGGCACGGTCGTGATCCTCGGAGTCATGCCGCAGGGTGTGAAGGTCGCAATCGAGCCGTTCGATCTCCTCTTCCGAGAGATCAAGCTGGTAAGCTCATTTATCAACCCGTTCACTCACCTGCGGGCGGCCGAACTGATCGCGTCGGGAACGATCCAAGTCGAGCCACTAATCTCCCGCCGGATCGGTTTCAAGGAGGGCGTGGAAGCGATCTCCAATCCCGCCCGGAAAGGCGAGATCCGGGCACTTGTCGTACCGGGCATCGACTAGGCTCTCACAAGAGCTGCCAATTCCTGTCGATTCCGCAAATTATGGGGTTCCGTTTACAAATACATTTGCCTATAAGCCGCTTCTAGCCTGAAAAGACCATCATATGCGCGACCCGGCCGGTGCCTCCCACCCTGGCCGGCTTTCTGCGCAGCTAGGAAACGGAAAACGCCCATGCCGAAGCGCCAAGATATCAAATCGATCCTCATCATCGGCGCAGGACCGATCGTCATTGGCCAGGCTTGCGAATTCGACTACTCCGGCACCCAGGCCTGCAAGGCGCTGAAGGAGGAAGGCTACCGCGTCATCCTCGTCAACTCCAACCCGGCAACGATCATGACCGACCCGGGCCTCGCCGACGCCACCTACGTCGAGCCGATCACCCCCGAAGTCGTCGCCAAGATCATCGCCAAGGAGCGCCCCGACGCGCTGCTGCCGACCATGGGCGGCCAGACCGCGCTCAACACCGCGCTTTCCCTGAAGAGAATGGGCGTCCTGGACCGCTACAATGTCGAAATGATCGGCGCCAAGCCCGCCGCTATCGACAAGGCCGAAGACCGCGCCCTGTTCCGCGAGGCGATGGAAAAGATCGGCCTCGAAACCCCGCGCTCGATGCTCGCCAACGCCACCGACATCAAGGATGCCGACCGCAAGACGCATGAAGCCGAGCGCAACAAGCTGAAGGAAAGCCTCTCCGGCGCCGAACTCGACAAGGCGCTCGACGAACTGGAAAACCAGTGGAACCTCGGCGAGACCGACCGCAAGCAGCGCTACATCAGCCACGCCATGGCGATTGCCGCCCAGGCGATCGACGTCGTCGGCCTGCCCGCCATCATCCGCCCCTCCTTCACTATGGGCGGCACCGGCGGCGGCATTGCCTACAACCGCTCGGAGTTCTTCGAAATCATCGGCGGTGGCCTCGATGCCTCCCCGACGACCGAAGTTCTGATCGAGGAATCGGTTCTCGGCTGGAAGGAATACGAAATGGAAGTCGTCCGCGACAAGGCGGACAACTGCATCATCATCTGCTCGATCGAAAACATCGACCCGATGGGCGTCCACACGGGCGACTCGATCACCGTCGCGCCGGCTTTGACGCTGACCGACAAGGAATACCAGATGATGCGCAACGCCTCGATCGCGGTCCTGCGCGAGATTGGCGTGGAAACCGGCGGCTCGAACGTCCAGTTCGCCGTCAACCCGAAGGACGGCCGCCTCGTCGTCATCGAAATGAACCCGCGCGTCTCGCGTTCGTCGGCGCTTGCCTCGAAGGCCACCGGCTTCCCGATTGCCAAGGTCGCCGCCAAGCTCGCCATCGGCTACACGCTCGACGAGCTCGACAACGACATCACCGGCGGCGCGACGCCCGCCTCCTTCGAACCGTCGATCGACTACGTCGTCACCAAGATCCCGCGTTTCGCCTTCGAGAAGTTCCCGGGCGCCTCGCCGGTTCTCACCACCGCCATGAAGTCGGTCGGTGAAGTCATGGCGATCGGCCGCACCTTCGCCGAATCGTTGCAGAAGGCGCTGCGCGGCCTCGAAACCGGCCTGACCGGCCTCGATGAAATCGAAATCCCCGGTGTTGAAGAAGGCGAATCCAGCCAGAACGCCATCCGCGCCGCGATCGGCACACCGACGCCGGATCGCCTGCGCATGGTGGCCCAGGCGCTTCGCCAGGGCATGAGCCCCGAAGAGGTTCACGAGGGCTGCAAGATCGACCCGTGGTTCATCGCCCAGTTCAAGGCGATCGTCGATATGGAAGCCCGCATCCGCGAGCATGGCCTGCCGACAGACGCCACGAACCTGCGCACGCTGAAGGCAATGGGCTTCTCCGACGCCCGCCTCGCCACGCTGACGGGCAAGCGCCCGAAGGAAGTCGCCGAGCTGCGCAACAGCCTGAACGTCCGCCCGGTCTTCAAGCGCATCGATACCTGCGCTGCCGAGTTCGCCTCGCCGACCGCCTACATGTACTCGACCTACGAAAGGCCTTTTGTCGGTGAACTGCGCTCTGAAGCCGAAGTCTCGGCCGCCAAGAAGGTCGTCATCCTCGGCGGTGGTCCGAACCGTATCGGCCAGGGCATCGAGTTTGACTACTGCTGCTGCCATGCCGCCTTCGCGCTGCGTGACGCCGGCTACGAAGCTATCATGATCAACTGCAACCCGGAAACGGTCTCGACCGACTACGATACGTCGGATCGCCTCTATTTCGAGCCGCTCACGGCTGAAGACGTGATCGAGATCCTCCGCGCGGAGCAGGAAAAGGGCGAAGTCGTCGGCGTCATCGTCCAGTTCGGCGGCCAGACCCCGCTGAAGCTTGCGGAAGCGCTTGAGAAGAACGGCATCCCGATCCTCGGCACTGCGCCCGACATGATCGACCTTGCCGAAGACCGCGACCGCTTCCAGAAGCTCCTGATCAAGCTCGACCTGACCCAGCCGAACAACGGCATCGCCTATTCGGTCGAACAGGCTCGCCTGGTCGCCACCGAGATCGGCTTCCCGCTGGTCGTGCGCCCGTCCTACGTTCTCGGCGGCCGCGCCATGCAGATCCTGCATTCGGAAGGCCAGCTGCAGACCTACCTGCTCGACACCGTGCCGGAACTGGTGCCCGAAGACATCAAGCAGCGCTACCCGAACGACAAGACCGGCCAGATCAACACCCTGCTCGGTAAGAACCCGCTGCTGTTTGACAGCTATCTCTCGAACGCCATCGAAGTCGACGTCGACTGCCTCTCCGACGGCAACGACGCCTTCATCGCCGGCATCATGGAACACATCGAGGAAGCTGGCATCCATTCGGGCGATAGCGCCTGCTCACTGCCGCCGCGCACCCTTTCGAACGAGATGATCGACGAGCTCGAGCGTCAGGCAAAGTCGATGGCCAAGGCGCTGAACGTCGTTGGTCTGATGAACGTACAGTTCGCCATCAAGGACGGCACCGTCTACGTGCTGGAAGTGAACCCGCGCGCCTCACGTACCGTTCCCTTCGTCGCCAAGACCATCGGCGCCCCAATCGCCAAGATCGCCGCCCGCGCCATGGCCGGCGAGAAGCTCGACGCGCTGTTCTCGACCTACGGCCAGAAGCCGGATCCGCGCAACCTCAAGCATATCGCCGTCAAGGAAGCCGTCTTCCCGTTTGCCCGCTTCCCCGGCGTCGACACGCTGCTCGGCCCGGAAATGCGCTCGACCGGCGAAGTCATCGGCCTCGACACCGATTTCGCGCTGGCGTTTGCGAAGTCGCAGCTCGGCGCCGGCGTTGAACTGCCGCGTGACGGAACGGTCTTCGTATCGGTCCGCGACGAGGACAAGCCGCGCGTGCTGCCGGCCATCCGCGTTCTCGTCGGCGAAGGCTTCAAGGTTCTGGCAACCGGGGGCACGCAGCGCTTCCTGGCTGAGAACGGCATCGCGGCTACGAAGATCAACAAGGTCCTGGAAGGTCGCCCACACATCGAAGATGCGATCCGCAACCGCCAGGTCCAGCTCGTGATCAATACGACGGACGGCAACAAGGCGATCTCCGACTCCAAGTCGCTGCGCCGAGCAACGCTGATGCAGAAGGTCCCCTACTACACCACGATGGCCGGCGCCGAGGCGGCCGCCCAGGCGATCAAGGCGCTGCGGGCTGGCAACCTCGAAGTTCGTCCGCTGCAAAGCTACTTCTAATAAAGAATTGGACCGGCGCGCCATCCGCGCCGGTCCGCTCTCGAGGCGTCGGAGCCGTTAGATTCGCGCCCTTGCATCCTGCGCGTCCGCCTTGACGTTCCAGGCATTCTGAAAGGCCGGTCGCCGCCGATCCTGCAAAATCAGCTTTCCGCCTTCTTCACGCCGCGTCGGAATGGCGTGACGATCGATAGCGCCTTCCAGAGTCATCGCAAGGTCGCGGGCGAAAACCCGATTGCCGATATGCCATGAGTGGGTCCATGAACCAATCTGGGGCTGCGAAGCTGGATCGACCGTATTGAAATACTCACCGCAATTGACGTCGACCGCTTTAGCGTTGACCAACGCCGGCAGCCCAACGCGACCGACGCGCGGCGCAACGCCGAGCCTCTTCGCGTTGGATACGGCAAGGACGGAATCGAAAGGATTGGAGTAGTTGGTGAGCCGCATGATCCGGCGGAACATCGGCTGATTCCAGTCGCTCGCAAGCGACAGGCTATCCGTGGACACATCGCCGCCGATGAACGCCACCTGGCCGACGCGCCAGTCCGCCTTGAAGAGATCGCCCTGCTTGTCCGACTGCGCAAAGGCATCCATGATCACATAGCAGCCTGTAGAATGACCAAGCAGGTGCACATTGGTTTCGCAGCCGGCCTGCTGGCTCTGCTTCAGAAGTCGAATACCCTTCGTCACGAGTTCGCTTGCAACAGCCGCCGCATCCGAGCGATCCTCGAGATAGTTGAGCGTCTGGTTGTCGCTCGGCCAGTCGAAGGCAACGATCTCACCACGCCAACCCTCTGCTCGCATGTCGGCACGCAACTGCCTGATGCGCTTTAGAACGGTCGGAATGTCATTGTTGTAGCCATGCACAAAAATAAGCACATCGCCCCGCGGACCGATCGAATTCGGATTCTCGTCGCCATCCGCGAGCCCCTGCACCTCGGCGACCCAATCCTTCGCACTGGATACTGCCTGGCGCGCATCGTAGCTGTCGAGCACATCAGGCACCTTCAGGAACTTGATCGGCCCGGGTTCCGCGATCAATGCATCACCCGTTCGCTTTCTGGCACTGATGATGTAGTTGTCGCCCATCTTCCCCTCCTGCGCCAACAAGCCCTACGCCCAAGACGATCGTATCAGCTTACAGATTCAACCCAAAGACGCCAATGCAGCGCCGATGCGGGCAGTATCTCGGCCGGCGTTCTTCCTGACGGCGATAGAGCCAACAAAGACGCCTCAGCCCATTGGAGCCTGTACCAACGGTCGAATCACGCTTTGCGATCCCGAGGGAACGGCGAAATATGCATCATTTTTTGCGCCATCGAGAGAATTGCCAGTCAGTCCTTCAGAGGCGTTCTCAGCGAACCGTCCACCTCAAAGTCAATATTGCTCAGGTTTGCGGTCGTAACGGAGCGCCTCCGGGTAGCGATACGAATTTTATGGAAATCAGCGGTGGCGATCTGCTATAACCACAACAGTTAGGATTGTTACACGGTTCCGAAGTTCCCCTTCGGGACCTGTTTTCTTTTGTGTCTGCGGCTAAGCGGACACGGGGAGTGAAGGACAGAAAAATGGTTGATAAGGTACCGATGACGCAGGGTGGTTTCGTCAAGCTGCAGGAAGAACTGCGCTGGCGTCAGCAGGAGGAGCGCCCCCGCATCATCGAGGCAATCGCCGAAGCCCGTGCCCATGGTGACCTCTCGGAAAACGCCGAATACCATGCGGCCAAGGAAGCGCAGAGCCACAACGAAGGCCGCATCAGCGAGCTTGAAGACCTGACCGCACGCGCGGAGGTCATCGACCTGTCGAAGATGTCCGGTGACAAGATCAAGTTCGGCGCGAAGGTGAAGCTCGTCGACGAGGACACCGAAGAAGAAAAGACCTATCAGATCGTCGGCGATCAGGAAGCCGATGTTAAGGCCGGCCGGATCTCCATCTCGTCGCCGATCGCTCGCGCGCTGATCGGCAAGGAAGTCGGCGACTCGATCGAAGTCAACGCACCCGGCGGCTCCAAGGCCTACGAAGTCCTTTCCATTTCCTGGGGCTGATTGATCCGTGGAAGGTCGCGGCCAACCGGCTATCGTCAATGTTAGTGACGTCGAGATTATTGCGCCGAACTTCAAAAAACGGCTCTCCGGCGTCACCTCCACCATCATTCAGCTGATCCCGGTCCAGCGCGTACTCGGCGAGAAGATTGCGACCCTCGGGCCGGGCCTTCCAGCATCTCTGCCGCACATTCGCTTTCGCGACCTGCCGAAGCTTTGGCGCGCGCCGCGCTGTCGGCCCTTCCGCATATGGCACGCCCGCCGCAACATCGAGATGCTGCCGGCCATTCTCATGCGCGATGTCCTGCGCATGCCCCTGAAGATTGTCTTCACGTCGGCCTCTCAGCGCCGCCACACCGGCTGGACGAAATGGCTGATCTCCAGAATGGACGCCGTGATCGCGACCAGCGGCAAGACGGCAAACTATCTGGAAGTGCCGAACACCGTTGTTCTGCACGGAATAGACACGGCCCGCTTCTCTCCGGCGGAAGACAAGGCGACAGCCAAACAGCTGCTTGGTCTTGACGCCACGAAGAGGATCGCCGGCTGTTTCGGTCGCGTTCGTCACCAGAAGGGCACGGATCTTTTTGT
The DNA here is from genome assembly GCF_056394785.1 of Rhizobium sp. 10N414. Lineage (NCBI taxonomy): Bacteria > Pseudomonadati > Pseudomonadota > Alphaproteobacteria > Hyphomicrobiales > Rhizobiaceae > Rhizobium > Rhizobium sp. 10N414. The sequence continues at coordinate 14,729 of NZ_JBFTIN010000054.1, forward strand.
CGACAGCATGATCCGCCTGCTGCCGACCCGACCGGACTGGATCGCCGTTATTGCCGGACGCGCAACATCCCAGCACGTCGAGTTCGAGAGGGAGCTGAAGGCGCGCGCTGCAGCCGCAGGCCTGGCCGATCGCATTCTATTCGTCGGCGAGCACACCAATATCAATGACTGGTATCGGACGCTCGACCTCTTCATTGCTCCACAGCGCTGGGAAGGCTTTGGTCTGACACCGCTCGAAGCGATGGCAACGGCGGTCCCCGTGGTCGCTACCGACGTCGGTGCGTTTCCTGAACTGCTGGTAACGGGCGCCAACGAAACCGGCCTCATCGTCCCGCGCGACGATCTCGGTACAATGGTTCAAGCGTCCAGTCTCTTCATGGATGACGAAAGCCGCCGACAGCAGGCATCGGCCCGCTCCCGAACTCATGCGATGAATACCTTCAGTATCGAAGGCGAAGCACGGAAGCTTGGCGCCATTTATCGGTCGCTTTAAGCGACGACATCAAGGCTTGCGCTTGAAAAGCTCGAGATAGGCGTTGGCAACTGCGTCTTCGGAGAACTGCTTCATCAGCGTCTCCCGCCCCCCCGCAGCAACCTTCGCGGCCAGTACCGGATCGTTGATCAGCCGTTCGATGGCGTGCGAGAAACCATCGGCATCGCCGATGTCAACCAGTAGCCCATTGTCACAGTCACGCATGAACCACGAGGGTCCCTCGGAGCGGCTGGAGACAACAGGCTTGCCCTGCGCCCAGGCCTCTAGAATGACATTGCCAAGCGGCTCGTGCTTTGACGGCATCACGAAAATATCGGCAGCGGCGACGAACGGCCGCGTATCCTTCTGCCAACCGAGAAAACGTACGCGGTCCATAACGCCAAGGTCCGCTGCGACCTTCTTGACGTTCTCCAATTCTTCGCCTTCGCCCGCAAGCCACAAATAGACATCAGGCAGCTTCGCCACCGCCGCCGTCAGCAAGGCAAATTCCTTGCGTGGTACGAAACGGCCCATCGACATCACGACGGGCGCATCAACCGGCGTGTTCAGCGACGCGCGATCGACGGGCGCCACTTGTTCAGTATTCGTGAAGTTCGAGATCACCTCGACGCCGCGTGTCCAGCCCAGCTTATTACGCACATGCTCGCCGATACCAGGCGTATTGCAAACGAGAATGTCGGAGTTTTTAAAGTAGCTGAGGTTTGTCGGGTAATCCCCAAGACGGGAGAGCTTGATACATCCCTTATAGTTCGGCATCAGTCGGCTGCCACGGGTCGCCCAAGAAAACAGCGCATCGGGCTTCTCCATACGCGCCATGTGTTTGACCCGCAAAGGCAATAGGATCCTGTCGGGTGAGAGATTTCGAAACTTGCTTTCGATGATGCGCGACGACTGCTCGATGTCCTTCCGCCATAGCCGGTTCGGACGGATGACCGCGGTTTGCTCGACGCCCCGGCGTGCCAGGGCGTTGACCAGATGAACAAAGAAACGCTCAGCACCGCCATCCTTGCCGAAATGATAATGCATCACTTTCATGATTGAACCTTTGGACCTTAGTGCCTTCCCGCATCATCAAAATTCGGATGCCGCTCGGCTGCCTTACGCTGATACAGCTTCGCCTGCGTCAGAAAGGCGTACACAGCACCTGTCATAGCTTCTATGAAGCCCGACGGCCCGCAACGCCATAGACCGTTATGAAAATAAAGGCGCCAGAAATAGAGCACCGGGCTGAAAATCAGTCTGAGGAAGGTCGTCCCCTCGCCTAAGGCGAAGTGCTGATCGGCCTTCAGGGTCGAATACTTGTTTTCCTTGAGGATCTGATCATCGATGATCAGTGGCCGGTAATGAAGAAGGCTGCCGGACTTTGCGTCCTCGACACGCCCCGTCGGCACTATGCCTTCATGAACAGCTTGCGTGAGATCATATGCGCCCCTGCCCTTGCGGATCAGCCGCAGGTTCCTGCGCTCGTGCACATGCACAGGGGTGTAGCCGTAACCGACCAGATAGGGGCGACGCGCCAGCCGCCACCCGACAATATCCTCGGAAGCGGCAATGAGCTCCGGCAAAAGCTTCCGCAGGGGTGCATCGAGCCGTTCATCGGAATCGATATTCAAGCGCCAAGGCTGCGTACACTGATCGAGTGCGAATTGCTTCTGCCCTGCGTAACCGCGCCAATTCTCGTGAAACACCCGGATCGGCCAGCCATTCTCGATATAGGACTCCAGCAGAGCAATCGTCCCGTCCGTCGAACCGGAGTCAACGACCACAATCTCCGCGCACTTATCCAGGCTCTCGATGCAATTGCCGAGATACGCTTCTTCGTTCAAGCAAATGATGAACGCGGAAATGGGCAATTTGGTCATTGGAATGATCTTCGTGTCTTTTTCCGCGGCAGAGCTAGCAAAGCGCCTTCACTACGGCATAAGCCGTTTCATTCATAGAGCAATGCTGCTTCTCTTGGCCGCTCAGACTTCGACCAGGCCCACCCGCTTGACCTGTCGGATCGTCAGCATCGTCCGCACGGTATCCACATGCTCATTCGCCGTCAGTACCTCGATAACGAAATCCTGGAAGCGCGTCAGGTTCTCTGCAACACAGTGCAGAAGGAAATCGCTATCCCCGGAAACCATCCAGGCCTGCCGCACGAGAGGCCACTGCGTAGTGGCGGCGGCAAAAGCCTTGAGGTTGGCTTCCGACTGATGCTTGAGGCCGACCATGCAGAAGGCGACAAGGTCGAAGCCGAGCTTCGGGCTGTTCAACATCGCGTGATAGCCTTCGATGACGCCAGTCTCTTCGAGCTTCCGCACGCGACGCAGGCACGGGGGCGCCGAAATCCCGACGCGGTCGGCGAGCTCGACATTGGTCATACGTCCGTCTGCCTGCAGCTCACGCAGTATCTTTATATCGATGGCATCGAGTTCGGCGCGAAGCACAATCCTGCCCTTCCTTTAATTCCTGGTCGCCAGCTTCTATATAAAGCGACGGAATTCGCAAGAAAGTTTCAACACGGCGATGGATTGTTGCACAGCGCGCCGAGAAAGCCTTGTTGGTAACGCAGGGCTGCCCTTGAATAAAAGCACTGGACGTTCATAAATGGCGAATGGATCGCGAAACGGCCTCATTCGCCTCTTAGCCGCCGCTCTCCCGACAGTCGAAAGGAAATACCCATGTCCGCCCGCCACACCAAGGTGCTCATTATCGGCTCCGGCCCTGCCGGCTACACGGCTGCCGTCTATGCAGCCCGTGCAATGCTGAAGCCAGTGCTGATCGCCGGCATGGAGCAAGGCGGACAGCTGATGATCACCACGGATGTGGAGAATTATCCGGGCTTTGCCGATCCCATCCAGGGACCTTGGCTGATGGATCAGATGCTGCAGCAGGCAAAGCATGTCGGCGCCGAAATCGTCAACGACATCGTCACCGAAGTCGAGATGAACCAGCGCCCGTTCGTGGCCCGCACCGACAGCGGCCAAGTCTGGACCGCCGATACCCTGATCATCGCGACCGGCGCCAAGGCAAAGTGGCTGGGCATCGAGAGCGAGCAGCATTTCCAGGGCTTCGGCGTCTCGGCCTGCGCGACCTGCGACGGTTTCTTCTACCGAAACAAGGACGTCATCGTCGTCGGCGGCGGCAACAGTGCCGTGGAGGAAGCGCTATACCTCTCCAACATCGCGAAGTCGGTGACGGTCGTTCACCGCCGCGACAGCTTCCGTTCGGAGAAAATCCTCCAGGAACGGCTGTTCTCGAAGGAGAACATCAAGGTCCTCTGGAACACCGAGGTCGCTGAAATCACCGGCACGCCGGCCAAGCCGCCGATGCCGCCGTCCGTTACGGGCGCTCGCCTGCGCGACACGCGCACGGGTGCGATCACCGAGGTTGCGGTCGACGGCGTCTTTGTTGCTATTGGACACGCCCCGGCAACCGAGCTCTTCAAGGGCAAGCTGAAGCTGAAGGATAATGGCTATCTCTGGACCGCACCGGATTCGACGGCGACCAGCCTCGAAGGCGTTTATGCCGCTGGTGACGTGACCGACGACACGTTCCGCCAGGCGATCACCGCCGCCGGCTTGGGATGCATGGCAGCTCTCGAAGCCGAACGATATCTGACGGGCCATATGCCCGTCGCCGTGGCCGCAGAGTAGGACCGGCTATGAGGGGTGGGGGAATGCCATTGGATTGGGACAAGCTGCGTATCTTTCACGCAGCTGCCGAAGCGGGTTCGTTCACGCATGCGGCGGATAAACTGCATCTGTCCCAGTCCGCGATCAGCCGTCAGGTCAGCGCACTCGAGCAGGATGTCGGCACAAAGCTCTTTCACCGCCATGCGCGCGGTCTGATTCTGACGGAACAGGGCGAACTGCTTTATCGCACCGCCCACGACGTGCTCCTGAAGCTCGAAACCGTGAAGATGCAGCTAACCGAGACGACGGAAACGCCGACCGGAAAGCTGCGCGTAACGACGACGGTCGGCCTTGGCCAGGGTTGGCTGACCGACAAGATCCAGGAGTTCATGCAGCTCTACCCGGATGTCCAGATCCAGTTGATCCTCGACAACGAGGAAGTGGATGTGAACATGCGCTACGCGGATTGCGCCATCCGCCTGCGCCAGCCGGTGCAATCCGACTTGATCCAGCGCAAGCTGTTCACCGTTCACATGCACGTCTATGCGGCCCCCTCCTACATCAACCGCCATGGCGAGCCGCAGACGGTCGAGGACCTCGACAACCATCGTATCATTACCTTTGGCGAGCCCGCGCCGAGCTACCTGCTCGATGTCAACTGGCTTGAGGTCGCTGGACGCTCGTCCGACAACAAGCGCATCCCGCATCTGCAGATCAACAGCCAGACCTCGATCAAGCGCGCGTGCCTGCTCGGCATGGGCGTTGCCTGTATGCCCGACTACATCGTCGGACGAGATCCTGGCCTCATCCAGCTGCCGATTAACGCTGACGTTCCGTCGTTTGATACGTACTTCTGCTATCCTGACGAAATGAAAAATGCCGCCAAGCTGAAGGCTTTCCGCGACTTCATCGTCAGCAAGGCACGCAACTGGAACTTCTAGTTGCTCACCCTAGAAATACAAGCTGTGCAATATGCGCATGTCTGGCATGCATAAACTGGGGTTGCCGTTTGCTCATTAAAGCACCATATCGCACACAGCTGATGCACACGGTGGCTTTTCCTCCCAGTTCCACCGCATTAGCTGTTCCCCTCTGGAGGTTTTGACCTTCACACCTATAAGGGCCCCGATCTTTCGGCGGCCCTCTTTTTTTGCCCGATTTTTTCGCATTGCAGCAGAAAATTGTGCAGCGCATAGCAGGCATGCGCAAACATGCATTGCAATCTGCCTCTTGAAGCAGCATATCCCACTCAGCTGATGCATTTCGTGGCTTCTCTCCCAGTGCCACCGCGTTAGCTGTTCCCCTCTGGAGGTTTATTGACCTTCACACCTTTAAAGGGCCCCGATTTTTCGGCGGCCCTCTTTTTTTGCCCAGAATTTAGCCAGATCCGAAAGAGCAGCAAATCACGCCGTCGTGTCTTGCATATCGAGTGTTGCCGATCCATATATCGTCTACGGACGATTTATAATTCGAAGAACGACGATGGAAAAAGACGAGATCCTGAAGGCGATCGCCCATCCGACCCGGATGGAAATTCTGAACTGGCTGAAGAAACCTGAGGAGCATTTCTCCACACAGGAACATCCGTTTGAGATGGGCGTCTGCGCCAGCCAGTTTGAGCGCTGCGGCCTGTCTCAGTCGACCGTATCAGCGCATCTCGCGACCCTGAACAGAGCAGGGCTTGTGACGACGAGACGCGTTGGCCAGTGGATCTTCTACAAGCGCAATGAGGAGACCATCGCGGCTTTCCTCAAGCAACTTTCGAAGGATCTGTAGCGTATGCGGCTGCGGCCCTAATTGGGCTCGCATCGTAACCTCCTCCCCCATCTTCGGCCTCGGCCGAGTGATCCTCCCGCACCAAGAAAGGACTCTCATGAGCAAGCTTTTCGAACCGACAAAGGTTGGCGACATTGCCATCAAGAACCATATCGTGATGGCGCCGCTGACGCGCAACCGCTCGCCGGGTGCCGTTCCGAACGACCTGAACGTCGAATACTACCGCCAGCGTGCGACGGCCGGCCTCATCATCACCGAGGCAACGGCCATCACACATCAGGGTCAGGGTTACGCGGACGTTCCCGGGCTTTACAAGAAGGAAGCGCTCGACGGCTGGAAGCGAGTGACGGATGCCGTCCACGCAGCAGGAGGCAAGATCGTCGTGCAGATGTGGCATGTCGGCCGTATCTCGCATACGACGCTGCAGCCGAACGGCGGCAAGCCCGTCTCTTCGACGAACCGCATCGCCAAGGCCAAGACGTACCTCGTCAATGACGATGGCACTGGCGCCTTTGCCGATACCTCCGAGCCGCGCGCCCTTCAAACCTCGGAAATCCCGGGCATCATCGAGGATTACCGCAAAGCTGCGCGCGCCGCGATCGACGCTGGCTTTGACGGTGTGGAAATTCACGGTGCAAATGGCTACCTCCTCGACCAGTTCCTGCGCGACGGCGTCAACGACCGCACCGATCAGTATGGTGGCTCGATCGAAAACCGCGCCCGCTTCACTTTCGAAGTGGTAGACGCCGTGACCAAGGAAATCGGCGCAGGCCGTACAGCCATTCGCATTTCGCCTGTCACGCCTTCGGGCGAGAGCTACGACTCCAACCCGCAAGCGCTCTTCACCCATGTCATCGAAGGCCTGGCGAAATATGATCTTGCCTATATTCACGTCATCGAAGGCCAGACCGGCGGCGACCGCGACTTCAAGCAGGGCACCAACGCCGCCTTCGACTATAAGGCTCTGCGCCAGGCCTATGAAAAGGCTGGCGGCAAGGCGAAGTGGATGGTCAACAACGGCTACGACCGGGACCTGGCGATTGATGCCGTCGAGAGCGGCCGCGCCGATCTCGTCGCTTTCGGAAAGCCATTCATCGCCAATCCGGATCTCGTGGGACGTCTGGAAAAGAACCTGCCACTGAATACGCCCGTGCAGGCCACCTTCTACGGCGGCGGACCAAAGGGTTACATCGACTATCCCGTGATCGAAAAGGCCGCCTGAACCATCAAGTGCCAACGGAATCCCGCCATTCGGCGGGATTTTCTTCTTCTAGCGCCTAGCTAACATGGCGCCATGTAGTCGTACATCAAGCGCTGGCGACTGACCGTCGACGGCGAACCGATCATCACTCATTCCAGCCACCTCCTGCCCGTTCTTCGGGACGGCAAACCCGCCATGTTGAAAATCTCCAAGGACGAGGCTGAGCGGGCTGGCGGCGCTTTGATGCAATGGTGGGGTGGCATCGGGGCAGCGAAAGTCTACGCCCACGACAACGAGGCAGTTCTGCTCGAGCGTGCAATGGGCCATCGCTCGCTGTTGGGAATGGCAATGGACGGCGCGGACGATACGGCGACCCGCATCATGTGCCGCACCGTCGCAGAACTTCACGCCCCACGCGAACAGCCTTTGCCGGACCTCATTCCACTGGCCCGCTGGTTTCGTGACCTGGAGCCGGCAGCACGTGCCCATGACGGCATTCTAGCCGAGTGCAACCACATCGCTGGAATACTGCTTGGAAATATCAGCGATCCCGTGGTCCTGCACGGCGACATTCACCACAGCAACATCCTCGATTTCGGCGAGGACGGCTGGCTGGCAATCGACCCCAAAGGCCTCATCGGCGAGCGTGGCTTCGAGTACGCCAACATCTTCGCCAACCCAGATCTTCCGACAGTCACTTCCCCGGGCCGTCTTCAGAGGCAACTCCGGATCGTCGCGACCGAAACTGGCCTAGAGCCGAAACGGCTGCTGCAATGGATAGTCGCCTATTCCGGCTTGTCGGCGGCCTGGTTTCTGGGCGGCGGATCGACGGAACTGGCCCAAAGCCCCCTCGCAGTCGCGCGCATTGCGCTTGCCGAACTACAGCAGGGATAGGCACGCCGTAGGAGCCTCGCCGAGGCAGGCAAAAACAACACTAATACACCGCCTGCGGGGACGCGCGAGCCTCGAGTTCGTTCGGCTCAGCCGCCAGACACCCGAGTGCGACCAGGGAGCTACGAACAGCGTCGTCGATCGGGGTATGAGGCTCGCTGCCGAGTTCGGCAACCAACCGTTCGTTCGACATCCGCAGCGGCTCGCGCCAAAGGTACCGCATTTCCTTCAACTCGCGCATGAAGGTGACGAACGGGGCGGCCAGAGGCACGATCCACCACGGGAAGGCCCGCGTCTTTATCCTACTGCCGACAACCCGCTTGATTGCAGCGGCCATCTGGCTGCCATCGGCATCCCAGAAGCCATCCATGTGATACACGGCGAAGGGCGGAAGGCGATCACCACGCTCGACCAGACGGATCATCGTCTCAGCAACATCGGGCAGGTACGCCCACTGGTGTCCGACACCCGGCCGGGCCGGGTTCTTGACGACCTCGACCGACTTTCCCGGCGTGACCATGCCTTGCGAAAACCAGCTGTTGGCAGCCCCCGGCCCGAAGTAGTCGCCGGCCCGAACGATGATGACGCGCGCGCCACTGCGCGAGGCAATCTCCAGTCGCCGTTCCATTTCGGCGCGGATCGCTCCCTTCATCGTCACGGGCTGCTGTGGACTATCCTCCCGAAGAACCGGAAAGGCATCCGGTCCGAAATTATAGACCGTGCCCGGCAGAACGATGCGCGCACCAACCGAATGTGCAGCGGCGATGGTGTTGTCGAGCATCGGGAGAACGAGCTTTTCCCAATCGCGGTAGCCCGGCGGATTGACAGCATGAATGATAAGGCTGACGCCGCGCGCCCCGGTCACGAGATCCTCGGCGTTCATCGCGTCGCCTTGGACCCACTCGAAGTCGGGCGCTTTCGCGCGAGCCTTCGCTGCATCGCGGTTCAGCGCCCTCACATGCCAACCGCACGCGGCGAGCTTCCGAGCGACCTCCCCTCCGATCCCGCCTGTTGCACCCAGTACCAGAGCAACCTGTCCGTTCTGCCCAGTCATGATGATCTCCGTCAATTTGAACTGAGCCAATCATGCGGGCATTTTCGGATAAACGAAATTGACGAATCTCGTGTCGCAGATATACATAAATGCATGAAGAGAGAACCGGACTGGCATTTCTACCGGACGCTATTGGCTGTGCTGGAACACGGGTCGCTTTCTGCGGCGGCACGTGACCTCGGCCTGACGCAGCCGACCGTCGGACGGCACATCGATGCGCTCGAGAATTCAATCGGCTCGCAACTCTTCGTCCGCTCGCCGAACGGTCTCTTGCCAACCGATGCAGCCCTTGAACTGAAACCCTATGCCCAAACGCTCGCAGCGACATCCGCCGCCCTGCTGCGAACTGCCTCGGGACATCGAGAGCAGGTTGCCGGCACCGTCCGGATAAGCGCCAGCGAGGTCATCGGCGTCGAGGTACTGCCTCCCATCCTTGCACCGCTGATGGCTGCCCATCCCGATCTCAACATCGAGCTTTCGGCGTCCGACGCGATCGAGGACCTTCTCAATCGGGAGGCGGATATTGCCGTCCGGATGGCAGAGCCGACCCAGGATCAACTTATCGGCCGCCGCATCGGAGAGATACCGCTCGGCTTTCACGCCCACCGGCGCTACCTGGCGCAACACGGCGCACCACTGGGGATGGCCGACCTCGCACGACATCGCCTCGTCGGCTTCGACCGGCAGACAGCCTATATCAGGACCATGATGGCGCGCTTTCCATTGCCAGACAATCTCGTCTTTGCGTTCAAGAGCGACAACCCGCTCGCGCAAATCTCGGCCATTCGTGCGGGTCTGGGGATTGGAATCTGCCAGATGGGCATCGCCGCGCAGGACCCAGATCTGTTGCCGGTTCTGCCCGAACTTTTCCGGATACCCCTCGACACGTGGGTCGTCATGCACGAAGGGATCAAAACGGCACGCCGCTACCGCGTCACGTTCGACGCGCTGGTAGACGGCCTGTTGAATTACACCAAGGGAACTGCGCATAAACGCCGGGGTTGATCATCACATGGATGATGACCCCTGTGCTCATGCGCGCGGCGAGGCTTCGCTGGAATGGCTTTTCCAGGTGCCGTCGACAACCTCAGTCTCCGGCCGGTCTCCGCCTTCGGCATACTCCTCATGCCATTTACCTTTGTCATCCTGCCAGCTGATCTCGGCGGAATCACCGCCAACCTGCTGTTCAGCTGCAACGATACGGGCTGCCTCAAGCGCTTCGGAGTGTGTCGGGAATGCTTCGGAGTAGACACCGCCCAACCGGTAGGCCCAGCCTCCGTCGTGAGGAACGACCTCGTAGACCACCTTGACCATGCCTCTCACTCCTCTTCTTCTTGTTTCGCGCTCGAATACTGACCGGATGGCATCCAGTGCGCGGGCCGCGTTGGAGGAAACGAGAGGGCGCCGCGATATGCTTCCGGCTGACCGATGCGTTAGTATTCCATTAAATTCTCAAGACTGCAAACTTACTCCCTCCGCTCACTAGCTTGCCATGCAAAATCATCGTCTTAGACTTGTCGGATGAATCGAACTCGGAGCTTTCCGTGAAAATCGCGTCGCGGCTGAAAGACGAAACGTTCCTGGTGTTGGCGATAGGCGTCGCGGCTATCGCCTATGTGTCGGAACATGCATTTCTTGAAAAGGGGCGTGAGATATCGCTGATCGCCGCTGCCGGGCTCGTCGCCACCATCGTCCTTGCCTCAATCCGTGTCGCCCACCATGCGGAGATTCTCGCGATCAAGGTCGGCGACCCCTACGGCACGATGATCCTGACGCTGTCGGCAGTTGCAGTGGAAGTGATCATCCTCGCGATCATGATGACCGGCGAAAGCTCTCCGACGCTCGTGCGCGACACGATCTATTCAGCCCTGATGCTCGACATCAACGGCATACTCGGCCTCGCCGCGCTGCTCGGCGGCTTGAAGCACGGCGAGCAGCCGTACAACGACAACTCGGGCAAGACCTACGGCGTGATGATCCTGACCGCCATGGGTATCTCGATGATCGTTCCGGAATTCGTGCCGGCGGAAAAGTGGCACTACTACTCCGCCTTCACCATCCTGGCGATGATCGCCCTCTACGCACTCTTCCTGCGCATGCAGGTCGGTCAGCACAGTTACTTCTTCAGCTACGCCTATCCTCGCAGCGAGCGGAAAGGCGATCCGGATGAGCACTCGATCGAAGACTCCACGACCGCGTCGATCACAACCATCCTGGTTGGGATCGTCATCATCGGCCTGCTCGCGGAATTCATGTCGACCTTCATGACGGAAGGCCTGCGGAATTCTGGCGCTCCCGTTGTCCTGACCGCCATCGTTGTCGCAGCGATCTCGGCGTCGCCCGAGATCTTGACGGCCCTTCGCGCGGCGCTGCGAAACCGCATGCAAGCGACCGTGAACATCGCCATGGGCGCGTCGCTATCGACCGTCATCCTCACGGTTCCGGTCATGGAGGCCATTGCCCTTTACACCGGCCAACCGTTCATCATGGCGATGACGCCGGTGCAGACCGTGATGGTGGCGATTACGCTGATTGCGGCGGCCATCAACCTCAACGACGGTGAGACCAACGCCATCGAAGGCATGACGCACTTCATCCTTTTTGTAACGTTCCTGATGCTGTCGGCGCTGGATCTCTGACACCGCCAACTCCAATCCTGCAAACAAAAAGCCCGCCGTCTCCGGCGGGCTTTTGTTTCGAGATAGTTCTGACTATTTGCAGGCGCCGCAGAAGCGCTGGATGCGCTTGCAGGCTTCCTCGAGCAACGCTTCCGACGTCGCGTAGGAGATGCGGAAGTTCGGGCCGAGGCCGAATGCCGAGCCATGAACGACGGCAACGCCTTCGCTCTCCAACAGTTCAGAAACGAAGTCTTCGTCGGTCTCGATCACCTTGCCCGACGGCGCGGTCTTGCCGATCAGGCCGGCGCAGGACGGATAGACGTAGAAGGCGCCTTCCGGCGACGGGCACGTGATGCCCTTTGCCTGGTTCAGCATCGACACGACGAGGTCGCGGCGGCCTTCGAAGATCTTCTTGTTCGCGGGAATGAAATCCTGCGTACCGTTCAGCGCTTCGACGGCAGCCCACTGGGCGATCGAGGTCGCACCTGAGGTCTGCTGGCCCTGAATCATATCCATGGCCTTGATCAGCTGGATCGGGCCTGCTGCGTAGCCGATACGCCAGCCGGTCATCGCGTAAGCCTTCGAAACACCGTTCATGGTCAGCGTGCGGTCGTAGAGCTTCGGCTCGACTTCGACAGGCGTGACGAACTTGAAGTCGCCATAGGTCAGGTGCTCGTACATGTCGTCCGTCAGAACCCAGACATGCGGATGCTTCAGCAGCACGTCCGTCAGGGCCTTCAGTTCGTCATGCGTATAGGCAGCACCCGACGGGTTGGACGGCGAGTTGAAGATGAACCACTTCGTCTTCGGCGTGATCGCCTTGTCGAGGTCGGCGGCCTGGAGCTTGAAGTTGTTTTCCTGCGTCGCCGAAACGATGACGGGCGTACCGCCGCACAGCGAGACCATTTCCGGATAGGATACCCAGTACGGCGCCGGGATGACGACTTCATCACCCGGGTTCAGCGTCGCCATGAAGGCGTTGAAAAGGATCTGCTTGCCGCCGGTGCCGACGATCGTCTGCTCCCACGAATATTCCAGGCCGTTCTCGCGCTTGAACTTCGCGGCGATCGCCTTGCGGAGTTCAGGGATACCGGAGACCGGCGTGTACTTCGTCTCGCCGCGGTTGATCGCGTCGATGGCAGCCTTCTTGATATTATCAGGCGTATCGAAATCCGGCTCGCCGGCGCCGAGGCCGATCACATCGCGTCCTTTTGCTTTCAGCTCGCGCGCTTTCTGGGAAACGGCGATGGTGGCTGAAGGCTTCACACGGGAAAGAGCATCGGCAAGAAAGGCCATGATATCGGTCCTATACGGTTGATTTGGGCAGAAAAGCCGGGACCGGAATTCTGCGCTAAGCTCTATGTCCAATGTAGGCAGGCATTTCAAGCGCAAAGGCGTGATGGTGCCAATGATTCTTCGTGATCAATCGCCTGACCCAGCGTCCTGATTCGCGAGCTCGCGCGTTTGGCTGGCTGAATCTGGAGGGTTCTGTGAGGTCCGAGGACGGGATCTCTCCAAACGAAAGGCCCCGACGGACCTCATTGAAGCCTGATTGAGCGAAGGCGCGGGAAGTTTGGCGCTATGGGGAAAGTAACAATCGGGCTGGCGTGAAG
>NZ_JBFTIN010000055.1:0-27956 GCF_056394785.1 Rhizobium sp. 10N414
GGCAGCATGCCCATGGTGGCCGGGTAGATGCTGCCGATCCTGATCTGGCGGATGCGACTGCCGCCGGCTGCCCGCGTCAGTTCGGTGGTCAGGTCGATGTCGCTTAAGATCCGCACACAGCGATCATAAAAGGTCTCCCCTGCCCTGGTCAGTTCCACCCGTCTGGTCGAGCGGATGAACAGCGGACAGCCAAGTTCCCTTTCCAGCGACATAACATGATTGCTCAGCGCCGGCTGGGCAATGCACATCCTGGCTGCCGCCCGGCCGAAGTGCAGTTCCTCGGCCACCGCTTTGAAATAGGTGAGTTGGCGTAGTTCCACCGGTTCGTTCCTCTGCTCGCCATGTAAGCATGGTGAGATTACCATTTTTCGTATAGAATCGCCAGTTATTTTATTCGCAACAGAATGATCAGGTGGACGGATGTCGCCACGTGATCTACTCGCTTGGAATGTTAAGAAACTTCGTGTTCGTCGAGGCCTCTCACAAGAGCGGCTTGCGCTCGAAGCGGGACTAGAGCGTGTCTCAATCTCTCAACTCGAGCGGAAACAGGTGAATCTCGGAGTAGATTCGTTAGGAAAGATTGCCTCTGTATTGCACTGCAAGATTTTTGAGCTTTTGCTCGAACCGACCGAGGGCGAGCGACCGCCGCAAAATTTGCGTCGCGGACGTCCAACGAAATAAGTGATTTGCCTTGCGATCCATGAATCCGCATACGATCCCAAGATGCCCTGGAAGGTCCAGATGAAACTGGCCGCGTGATGGATTACCGGGCCGAGTATGCGTTGACTTGATGACGACAAGATCGGCGCCCTGATCGGTGCTCACGCACGCACCCCAAATGCACGTATTCAAGGCCGCGCACACGACCGCTTTTCAGACGACGATCCTGTGCACGCAATTGGTCGTACAGCAGCCTGAACTTTCGGCACCCAGCGGATAACCTAGGGTTCGGCATCAGTCACAGAACACCTTACGAACGTAGGTATTACCTGACGTCACCATGGCATCCTTGGCGGGATGAGATTACTCGTACGGCGAATGTCGCCGAGGCCGAACTAGCGGACAAACGCCTGACGCCAGCTTCGTCGAATGATCGCAAACTAGCCGCGTTTTGATGCCCACGAAGGGTTTCAGCTTCGGGAGCGTTCGGCCAACAATACGAGGCTTTTTTGGCGCTCAGTCTGCAGACAATTTGTCCGTCTGGTTATACCCAATTTCCCTCAACTCGAGCACCCTTGCCGCTAAGCCGCGGCTATATTCGCCACAAGTATCCGTTGACGCCTTTCCACTAACGATGGGCAATAGCTTCAGGGCGAGTTCCTTGCCCAGTTCGACGCCCCACTGATCAAAGGCATTGATCCCGTAAAGCTGAGCTTCAACGAACACGCGATGTTCGAAGAGTGCGATCAGGCGGCCAAGTGTGAATGGATCCAGCTTTCTGTAGCAGAGCGTAAGCGACGGACGTTCCCCGGCAAAGCGGCGATGCGGTGCCATGGCATGGGCATCATGTTCACGGTAGCCCTCGGACCGAAGCCGATTGATCGCTTCCTGCAGTGTCCGTCCCTGCAGAAGCGCCTCCCCCTGAGCAAGGCAATTCGCGATCAGCAGGTCCTGGTGAGTTTGGAGGTCTGGCTCATGTGATTGAGCGGCAAGCAGGAATTCGACGGGGACGATGTCGGTACCCTGGTGCAGCAGTTGAAAGAAGGCATGCTGGCCGTTGGTCCCGGGTTCCCCCCACACGACGGGACCGGTGGGGCCGCTAGCCGCTTTCCCATTGAGCCGCGTCTGCTTGCCGTTGGACTCCATGTCTAGCTGCTGAACATAGGCTGGGAACCGCGCGAGTCGTTGGTCGTAAGGGATCAGTGCGCGCGAGCGGTAATCTTGCGCAGCGCGATGCCACCAGCCCACTAGCCCAAGCAACGTCGGAAGGTTTTGCTCGATCGGAGCGTGCAGGAAATGCTGATCCATACTGCGCGCTCCGGCGAGGAATTCCCTAAACTTCACGGGGCCGATCGCCATCATCAGCGGCAGGCCAATCGCCGACCAGATCGAATACCTGCCTCCTACCCAATCCCAGAAGCCGAAGCTCCGGTCGCGGTCGATTCCAAACTCTTCGATCCTGTCCAAGGCAGTCGAAACAGCGCAGAAATGAAGACCGACAGAGTTTTCTCCCAGTGCATTGGTGATGAAACTTCGAGCCATTGCAGCGTTGGTTATCGTCTCGATCGTTGTGAACGTCTTGGATGCAACGATGAACAGCGTTGTCGCAGGTTCAACTGTGGCGAGAATGTCCGTGATATGAGCGCTGTCGACGTTCGACACGAAGTGGATCCGTGGTCCGCTATGATACGGAGCAAGCGCGAGTGTTGCCATGGCCGGGCCGAGGTCTGAACCTCCGATTCCGATATTCACGACGTCGGTGAATTTCTTGCCAGTGCTCGATACGATGGTTCCTTCGCGGACACCTTCGGCGAAACCAGTCATCCGAACAAGAACGTCTTCGACATCCTGGCCCACAGGAACACCGTCGACCACATACCTATCAGATACAACTCCCCGGAGTGCGACGTGCAGCACCGCTCTTCTCTCGGTGGTGTTGATGCGTTCTCCGGCAAACATAGCGTCCCTTTGCCGCCGCAGATCCTTGACGCGGGCAAACTTCAAAAGCAGATCGCGGTCTTCCCGTGATAAGGCCGTCTTCGAATAGTCAAGCGTCAGGTCTCTGTCCGATACCGTGAAGTCCTGAAAGCGCGAAATATCTTTCTGGAAAAGCGCGCGGATGCCTCGTTTTGCCGCAAGCACCCCTCGGGCCTGGAGTTGGGCCTCAATGGCAGCCTGGTCGGTTCTCTTCTCTGACATGGTTCTTCCCTACTGAGAAATTGACATCGAGGGTCCTTCCGCCGGCTGTTCGTTGGACCTTCGACAGAATTATCGGACGATAGTATTGCCGGGCGCGCTCGGTCGTGTGCCGTACGCTCTGCCCAAGGTTACGAAGATCGCTCGAGGCACAAACGGAAAGCCGTCTGCCCACCATCGATCTTCTCATGCGGCCTGTGGCGATTTGCGAACGCGCGCCATTGCCTCCGCGACGACGTTTTCCACGGTAATGCCGAAATGGGAGTAGAGCTCTGGTGCGGGTCCGGAGGCACCAAACGATCGCATCCCGACGAAGGCGTCGGTTGGCGCAAGAAACCTGTCCCAGGACATTCCGGAGGCCGCCTCGATCGCAATGCGAGGGGCAATTCCGAGAACTTCGCTTCGATAGCCCTCTTCCTGCTCCAGGAAGAGCTCGTGACAGGGCATGGAAACGACGGCGGCAGCAATACCTTGTCCTCGAAGCAACTCTGCGGCGGCGGCGGCAATCTCGACTTCGGAGCCGCTGGCAAGAAGTGTAACGTCGCGGGAACCTGTCACTTCCTGCAAGACGAATGCGCCTTTTCGCGACAGGTTTTCCTCGACACCGCCTGTCCGCAGCAAAGGCAGATTTTGGCGCGAGAGGGACAAGACCGACGGACGCGGCTGGCCAAGAGCAATCTCCCATGCTTCGGCCGTTTCGATCGCGTCCGCCGGACGAAACACCAACATGTTCGGGGTTGCACGGAGCATGGTCAGGTGTTCGATCGGCTGATGTGTAGGCCCGTCTTCACCTAGACCGATGGAGTCGTGGGTCAACACATAGATGACACGAAGTCCCATCAGCGCCGATAGACGCATTCCCCCGCGCATGTAGTCCGAGAACACGAGGAAAGTCCCTCCAAAGGGAATGAACCCTCCATGCAAAGCCAATCCATTCATCACCGCGGCCATGGCGTGCTCCCGGATGCCATAGCGGATGTAGCGGCCTTCGTAGCTGCCCCCTTGAACGTCGCTGATACCCTTCGTAAGGGTGAAGACAGAGTGCGTGAGGTCAGCCGATCCCCCGACCGTCAGATCCGTGAGGTCGTTTACAACGCTGAGGGTATCCTCGGACGCTTTGCGGGTGGCGATTTTCGACGCGGCCGCCAACACCTTTCGTCGGTATGCCCTCATCGCGTCGGCAAAACCGTCGGGCAACTCCCTGACGAGCGACGCGTCGAAAGCGTCTCGCTTCGCAGACCGCTGGTGGCGCGATAGCCATTTTTCGCGTTCGGTCTTGCCACGAGACGCAACGTTCCCCCAGGACTTTCGCACGTCCTCCGGAACAGAAAAAGGTTCGGCGCTCCATCCAAGATTATCGCGGGTTGCCGCGATTTCAGGTGCTCCTAGCGGAGCTCCGTGTGACTTCTCGGAACCTGCAAACTTCGGCGAACCGTAGCCGATCACCGTCTTGCATGCGATTAACGTCGGCTTGTCAGACGACCGGGCCGTCGCAATCGCTCTGCGGATGGCATCCTGATCGTGGCCGTCCACACGCACCGCGTTCCAACCGGAAGCCTGGACCCGCCTCACCTGATCGGTGGAGGTCGAAAGCTCGGTCGAGCCATCGATCGATATCCCGTTGTCGTCGAACAGCACTATCAGCTTAGCGAGCTTGAGGTGTCCGGCGAGATCAATCGCCTCCTGGCTGATACCTTCCATGAGACAACCGTCACCACAGAAGACATACGTGTAGTGATCGACCAGGTCGTCGCCGAACCGGGCGTTTTGCATGCGTTCAGCGAGCGCCATGCCGACGGCTGTGGTGAGCCCCTGACCTAGCGGCCCGGTAGTGGTTTCGATCCCCAGAGCATGACCGTATTCAGGATGGCCTGCCGTTTTCGCTCCCACGCGGCGGAACGACTGGAGTTGCTCGATTGTCATATCCTCGTAGCCCAGCAGATGATGCAGCGCGTAAAGCAGCATCGAACCGTGGCCGTTAGACAAAACGAACCTGTCCCGATCCGGCCAGTCCGCGACCGCTGGATCAACGTTGATAAAATCGGCAAACAGCACGGTTGCGACGTCAGCCATGCCCATAGGCATTCCCGGATGGCCCGAATTCGCCTTCTGTACCGCATCGATCGCCAGAAAGCGGAGAGCATTAGCCATATCCCTTCCGCTGGCATCTCGCGTTTCAGCCGAGGGCGTATTCCGTGTCGCTATGACTGTCATGTTCAAATCCCACGTGTTGGTACGATTGGAGTCCGGCAGGCGTCCTCGCGCGAGGATTTGCGGACAAGCCCGTCGCGTACGCGTCACCTTAGGATTCCCGGATCATGGAAAACGGGGCCGGCTCCCAACCGGCCCCACGCCTCACCCGGCGACCGCCGTCGCCGAGTGCTGCGAATCCTTCAGCCATCCGAGGCCCGCCTCGGTCGTGGCAATCGGTACGTATTCGCACCCGAGCCAGCCGCGGTATCCGGCGCCCTGGAGCGTTCGATTAATTGCGTCGAAATCGAGCAATGCAGAACCCGGCTCGTGCCGCCCCGGATAGTCCGCGATATGGACGTGAAGAATGTGGGCAGCATGCTTGTCTATTTGCTGATGTATATCGAGCCCGGCACTGACCGTGTGGAACACATCCAGCAACAGGCCAAGATTGTCGTCGCCTGCCTCAGCGATCGCGTGAGCAGCCATATCGGGGGTAGAGATGAAATAGTCGGGAACGGCACCGTCACTCATGGCCTCGACGATGATCCGAATACCTCGCTTCTTCGCCTCGCGAGCAGCGAACGCGAGATTTTCGATGTAGCAATCCCAGTGGAACCGGCTCCGCTTGCCCTTCGCCAAGACGCCCGCCATGGCATGGACCATGCCGACACCGACGGTCTCGGCATAGTCGAGCCCTTCCGCCACGCTCCGACGAAATTCTTCGCGCCGTTCGGGGAAAATGCCGATGCCCTTCTCCCCTTTCTGCGCGTCGCCCGAGCGCAGGCCGAATTGCGTATAAGTCAGGTTTGCGGACCTGAGCCAACCCGCCATTTCCTTTGCAGGCACCGAATAGGGGGAAGGATGCTCCACCGCGTCGAAACCGTACTGCGCGGCGGCGGCTACTCGTTCGGCCAACGGCTTCTCCGTGAAAAGATAACCAATGTGGGCGCTATAGGGGAATGTCGACATTGTCTTCTTCGCTTGTTGTAGAAGCGCTGGTCCGCTGCTCTGGAGGTCGTATCGGCAGGGCGGCGAATAGACCGTCGCCCTGCCCGGTCGATGTCACTGCCCGGCGATATTCCAGCCGCGGCCGTGATCGCCAAAGCCCTCGCAGCCAGTAGCAGTAATTGCCACGGTGTCTTCGAGCTTGATGAAACCACGCTCGGTGTGATGAAGTTCAGTCTCGATCGAGATCACCATGCCATCCTCGAGCGGCTGCTCGCGGTGATGGGCGGTGTATTGCGGGACGGCCGTGCTCATCAGCCACGGGGCCTCGTGGCTTACGATGCCCATCCCGTGCGCGGAGAAGAACATCTTGTTGCTTGCAGAGCATTGCGCTAGGGCGCTGTTGGCGTTTTCGAAGATTTCCGCACCGATCGTGCCCGCGCGGAGGTTCTTGCGGGCTGTCTGCTGTACGAGCTCGACCTGGCCAAGCAGATCGATAAGCTCCTGGTCCGGCTCCTTGGTGTAAGCCATGCGGCATACGTCACCGATATAGCCCTTGTAGTTGCCACCGGAATCGAGGGCGAGGGTTTCCCCCTCCTCCCAGATCTTGTCATATGGAGCGCGGTTGAACGCCGTTCCGACGTTCGTCAGTGCATACTCGAACTTCAGGCCCCGGGCGGTTTCTTCCTGCCGCAGCGCGTCGAACAGCGTAAGTTTGCTGGTGCCCGGCCCGTGCTTGGAAATCACCGCGAGCATCGAGTCGACGACCTTTTCGGAGGCTTCCTTCAGCATCTTCAACTCGCCGGGCGTTTTCAGTGCGCGGAGGATCTCGAGCGTGTAGGTCGCGTCGGCAAGCTCGACACCCGGGAGCTGTGCCTCGAGAACTCGGAACGCATCAATGGGCATAAACCCGACCTCGATGCCGACCCGCCCCTTCGCGCCGTTTACCTGCTTCAGCAGTTCAGCCGCCGCATTTGCATAGCCAGTGCTCACATAGTTCTTAAGATTGAGGTTGGAGACCCAGAAACTGCCGAGTTGCTTCTCGTAGCGTTCCATCGGAGCGCCGACGTAGCCGGAGTCCAGCGGGCGGCCCTTCACATAAATGAAGAACGGCAGATAGCGGCTGAGACCGTGTGCGTCCATGTAGTCGTAGAAGAAGAAGCGATACCCGCCCAGCAAGTACTGGATGCTGTGTTTAGAGGTGACGAGCAGCGCATCAAGCTTTGCTTCCTCCATAAGGCGATCGAGACGGTCCGTATCAAATGGCGGCTTGCCGAGCTTGGAGGTGTCTTCGACTGGATTCCCTTCCGAATATGCAAAGCTCATGGGTAGATTCCTTTCAGTGCGATAGAATTTGTGGTTCTCGCGTCCGGAGCCTGACCGGGCGCAGTATGGATGGCTGGGTTCGGTCAGATCTGGGCTGGCCGACCCAACGCCGGCTGGGGGCGGACTGGCACACTGTCCCGGACCGTGTCCTCCTCCGGCATCTCACCGCTATCGAGGATCGCCTGGGCGCGCTCCGTGTCCACAGCACCAACCCAGCGACCGACGACGAGGGTGGCGATGATATTGCTCGTAAGGTTCGTTGCTGCCCGGATTTCAGCCATGAAGCGATCAACTCCAACAAGGAGAGCGAGACCAGCCACAGGAAGAACGCCAATCGAAGGCATGGTCGCAGCGAGTGCAATGAAGCCGCCACCTGTTACACCTGCCGCACCCTTGGAGGTGAAGAGCATGATGAACAGAATGGTCATCTGGTGCCACAAGGTCAGGTCGGTGTTCGTCGCATGGGCGATGAAGAGTACTGCCATGGTCATGTAGATCGCGGTTCCATCCATATTGAAGGAAAAGCCGGTGGGCATGACGAGACCGACGACTTCCTTGCGGACGCCGAGATGCTGCAGCTTTGCCATGGACCGCGGGATCATCGTTTCGGCGGAAGTAGCGGCGAACACCACCAGGATCTCGTCCTTGAAGTAGGACAGGACCTTCCAAAGACTGAATCCCGCCATCTTGAGGAAAGAACCGAGGACAAACACCACGAACAGGATGCTGACGATGTAGACCGCGACGACAAGCTGACCGAGTTCGAGTAGGGAGCCGAGACCGTATTTGCCAATCGTGAAGGCCATGGCGCCGGCAGCGCCGAGGGGTGCGAACCGCATGATGATGTTGACCATGCCGAACAGTGCGTAGGATGCCGTTTCCAGGAAGCCGATGAACGGCTTTGCCTTGTCGCCGATCTTGCAGAGCGCCAGTCCGAAGAGCACGGCGATGAAGAGGACCGGCAAGATGTCGCCATTGACGAACGGGGACAGGAAGGTCGACGGAATGATGTTGATGAAGAAGTCTGTCAGCGTGACGTCATGTGCTTTCTGGACGAAGGTCGATACAGCTCCAGCATCGAGCGTCGCGGGGTCTGCGTTTATGCCCCGGCCAACGGGCCAGATGTTTCCGACCGCCATGCCGATGAGAAGCGCAAGGGTCGATGCCACTTCAAAGTAAATGATGGCCTTGATTCCGACCGAAGCAACCTTGCGCATGTCGCCGATGGTGGCGATCCCGACGACAATTGTCAGGAAGATAATAGGTGTCACGATCGCCTTGATCGCCTTGATGAACACGTCGCCGAAAGGCTTGAGGGCCACTGCGAACTGCGGCTCAAAATAGCCGATCGCGATGCCGATGATCACGCCGATGATAACTTGGATATAGAGCTTGCTGAGCCAGCGCATGACGATGTTCTGCTGGCCTGTCTCAGAAACTGTTGAAGATACTTCTCGTGCCATGTGATCTCCTCCCGGCAGGCGAGTGACTCTATTCAACATGCTCCTGACGCTTCGGGGAATGCTCCGCGGTTTGCAGCGTCAAAAGCTTTGTCGGGTAGCGGTAGGGCTACGTCTCAATGCTGTTGCAAAGGGGGGCTGGCCTCCTCAATCCCGGCCAGCCCCGCGCCGTTACTCGGCAGCCTGTGCTATCGCGACCGACTGCTTGTTTTTCACCACAACCTTGATTGCGTCCTCGACGCGATCCTTCGCATAGCGAAGTGCTTCGGGCAGGTCTTCCATGTCGAACGTGTGGGTATGAATGATGCGCGCGTCGAAACGCTTCTGACGCATGAACGCCTCGGCACGGTGGGTCGCCGATTTGCCTTCACCACGGATCCCGTAAAGGTAGATGTTGTTGCGTACGAGGTAGGCGACATCGATCGGCACCTCTTCGCTCGGGAAGGCCGCCAGGCAAATCTTGCCGCCGCGGTTGAGCATGCGGGCAGCTTCGTTGACCGCGTTCGGCGCTCCGGAGCATTCGACGACGTAGTCGACGCCCTTCCCGTCCGTCAGACGGCGCACGGCTTCGACGGCATCCTCGTTGCGAACGTTGATAACGTGGTCAGCCCCAAGCTGCTTTCCGATCTCCAGGCGGTTGTCGCGGGTCCCGGTTAGGATGACCGGCTGTGCACCAAGCGCCTTTGCCACCGCCGCGCCGAGGAGACCGATCGGTCCCGGGCCACTCACCACGACGGACTCACCAGCAACCAGACCGCCAAGTTCGGTCAGTCCATACATCGACGTACCAGCGGTAACGACAAGCGTCGCCTCCTCGTCGGTCATCGAGTCGTCCACATGGATCAGCGTGTTGACATTGTTGACCTGATATTCGCAGAAGCCACCATCGGTCGTGAAACCGTTGGCCCGATGACCCTTGTCGACATCACCGTAGTTCTTGCCGTAGTTGTGGCACGATGTGTACATGCCTTGGCGGCAACGCTTGCACTGACCGCAACCCGCATGGATTTCGACGGTGACACGGTCGCCGATATTGAACTCGTCTACGCCACGACCAAGGGCAACGACCGTACCCATGTATTCATGACCGGGCGTGAAGTTCTTGTTGAACGGCAGGCCTCCCTGGATCTGTGCGGGCGGGCCATGGGCGATGATCTCGAGATCGGTCGCGCAAATCGCAACGGCATCGATCCGCACCAGGACTTCGGCCTTCTTCGGAGTGGGTACCGACTTGTCAACCAGGGTGAGCTGACCAGGATCGCCAAGCACCCATGCCTTCATCGTTTCCGGAATGGGAAAGTCGGGGTGGGTTTTCACGTCTGCAGACTGCGGCATGCTTCTCCTCCTTAGGAAATAAATTCTCGTTTGCCCGGCAAAATCTACTGGGCATTTGATGGTTACTGGTTCGGTTCAACTTGAAGGAGCACTCTTACTTGAGGACCGAAGAATTGAGGTCTGGGTGCTCCGTTTGTTTCTTGAAGTATCGTCGCATTGGCGGTTTCACGCGTCAACGAAACAGCGTGGTCTTTCGCAATGTGAAATTCACGCTGCGGACGCGGATGCCGCGTCTCGTGCCTCGGCGGTCAAATACGCCGCGACGACCTCGACCTCCTTCTTGGATCCAAAGACAAAAGGTCTACGCCCGTGAAGGTCAGCAGGTGACAGTTCGAGCATTCGCCGATGACCGTCGGTAGCAGAACCGCCCGCCTGCTCGATGCAGAATGCTATCGGATTTGTTTCGTAGATCTGCCGAAGGCGACCGCTGCCATAGCCCTTGCGTCGATCGCCAGGGTAAAGAAAGACACCCCCGCGCTGCAGGATTCGAAACGTATCTGCGACAAGCGAACCGGCATATCGCATTCCGAAATTCCAAGTGCGCGGCCCCTCTTCTCCCGCCTCGGCATCTTCGATGTAACGTCTAGTCCCAGGAGTCCAGTGGCGGCGGTTGGACGAGTTGATCGAGTACTCCCGGGTCTCCGGGGGGATGGCGTGTGCTTCGCGCATCAAGACAAAACCAACACTGTCCCCGCGCCAGATGAACGTCATCGTCCCTGAACCTACCGTCAGGACGAGCAGGAGCTGTGCGCCATAGATGAAGAACCCGGCCGCGGCTTGACGGTCTCCGCGCTGTTCGAAAGCGGAGCGCGGATCTGTGGCACCTACGTCCAAAGGCAACAAGGAGAAGATCGTACCGACCGCAATGTTCGTTTCAATGTTGGAGGAACCGTCCAGCGGATCGATGGCAAGCGCCAAAAAGCCCTCGCCRCCGAGTTCGATTGGTTCCTCCTGCTCCTCGGAACCGTAAAGGCGCACCGGCGACATCGACGCCGCAGCTAGAAAAGTATCGTCCGCAAACACATCCAGAGGCTTTTGAGTCTCCCCGCTGGCATTGGAGGAAGTATCACCTACCGATCGCCGCTCGGGAACCCGGCCTGAAGCAATCGCGCGATGAACCGTAACGGCCGCCGCAGATAGATGAAGAACCGTCTGCCCGACGTCGCGCAACACAAGCGAAGAGGCAAAGTCGTCGAGATAACTTGCGAGAGAGGCAGTCATACTTCGAATCCTTGATTTAACATGGTGAGGGCCGATTATTCAGGTTCGTGCCAGGTGCGCCCGTCGCGCTCGATAAGAGCGATCGCACTCGACGGCCCCCACGTTCCCGATGCGTAACCTTGGACCTTGTGCTCCGTTTCTTGCCATGCCGCCAAAATGGGATCGACCCATTCCCAGGCCGCTTCAACTTCATCGCGGCGCATGAAGAGCGACTGGTCCCGGCGGATCACGTCCATCAAAAGGCGCTCGTACGCATCGGGATGGCGAACGCTGAATTCTTCCGCGAAACTCATGTCGAGTGACACCTGTCTTAGCCGCATGCCTCCCGGACCGGGATTCTTGATCATGAGCCATTGCTTGACACCCTCACCGGGCTGCAGACGCAACACCAGCCGGTTCTGCGAGATGTGCCCACTGGACTCATCGAAAATCGACATCGGGATGGACTTGAACGTAACGACGATTTCCGAGGCGCGGGTCGGCATGCGCTTGCCGGTCCTCAGATAGAAGGGCACTCCAGCCCAACGCCAGTTATTGACCTCGGCCTTTAGCGCGACAAAGGTTTCCGTATCGCTCGACGGTCCGCCCAGGTCGTCGAGATAGGCTTGTACGGCGCCGCCATCGCCGGCACCCGCACGGTACTGGCCGCGTACAGTTAGCTGGCTGACGTTGGCCGACGTGATCGGCTTTAGCGCCCGAAGGACTTTCAGCTTCTCGTCCCGTATTGCATCCGCCTTGAACGTCGAGGGCGGCTCGAGCGCGACAAGCGCCAGGAGCTGCAGCAGATGATTCTGCACCATGTCACGCAATGCACCTGCGGTGTCGTAGTATCCTGCCCGGCTACCGAGGCCGACGCTCTCTGCAACCGTTATCTGGACATGGTCAATGAACGACGAATTCCAGACCGGATCGTAGAGGGTATTGGCAAAACGCAATGCCATCAGGTTCTGGACCGTTTCCTTGCCCAGGTAATGGTCGATACGGAAGACTTGGTTTTCGTCAAAGTGCCGCGCAATCTCGGCGTTGAGATCACGCGCAGAAGTCAGGTCCCGCCCGATTGGCTTTTCGATCACCAGACGCGTCCGTGCGTTGACAAGCCCGAAGGACTTGAGCTTCGCTGCGATCGCACCGAATATCGAAGGGGCTACGGCTAGATAAAAGGCGCGAACGCGATCACCACCGCCTTTGTCGAGAAAGGCTTTCAACTCCTTCCAGCCGTTCGCTCCAGTTGCATCTACGCTAATGTAGGATAGTCGCGAAAGAAACCGTTCAAGCACATTGCTTGTCAGCTCGCTTGCTGAAACGTAGGTCTGCAAGGCTTTGCGTGCGAAGGCGCGGTAGTCCTCGTCCGAACGCGTCGTACGAGAGACGCCGACAATGCGCGCGCCGTCGGGCAGGTTGTTGTCGCGATCGCGGTGGAAGAGTGCCGGCAGCAGCTTTCGCTCCGCAAGATCGCCACCCCCGCCGAAAATGACATAGTCGAACAGGTCGACCGTACCATTGACGCTTCCCATCGTAACCTCCCTAGACCGCAGGCCACTGGTGGTGGAAGGTGCCCTCGCTATCGAGGCGACGGAAAGTATGCGCACCGAAGAGATCGCGCTGCCCCTGGATCAGATTTGCCGACCCGCGTTCCCGCCGATAGTCGTCGAAATATGCCAGCGAGGCGGACAGGGCCGGTACCGGAACGCCCGCGTTTACGGCCTTTGCGACAACACTTCGCAACGCATGTTGGCCTTCGCTTACCCGCTTTGCGAAAGAATGCTCTTGAAGCAGATTGACGACTTCGCCTCCGGTTTCGTAAGCCTGCGTGATGTCCTTCAGGAAGACCGACCTGATGATGCAGCCAGCACGCCATATCCGAGCGATCTCCCCAAGGGGCAAATCCCAATTGTATTCGCGTGAGGCAGCCGACATGATCGCATAGCCTTGAGCGTAGGCGATGATTTTTGCCGTCTCCAGAGCGGCTTCGAGTTCCGCCACACTTGCCTGGTCGGCACCGAACGCGCCATCGGCAAGGATGATATCGTAGTAGATCTTTCCGGTGACGAGCCGCTCCTTTCGCAGGGAGGACAGGCTACGGGCGGAAACCGCTGCCTCGAGAGTTGTCGCGCCGATGCCCAGCTTCTGAGCCTCGATCACCGACCATCGTCCGGTTCCTTTCTGGCCCGCTTCGTCGACGATCACGTCTACGAGCGGCTTGCCACTTTTGGAATCGGGCTCAGCGAGTACCGTTGCACTGATTTCGATGAGGTAGGACGACAGTCCGCGCTCGTTCCAGTCTCGGAATATGTCCGCCATCTGCGATGCGGAGAGCTTCATGCCATCGCGCATGATGCTATAAATCTCGGCGATCATCTGCATATCGGCATACTCGATGCCATTGTGGATTGTCTTCACGAAGTGTCCCGCACCATCGGGACCGAGCCATGCGACGCAAGGGCTGCCCTCATACTTGGCGGAAATCGGCTCGAGCAACGGCTTGAGCCTGCTCCATACCCGCTGGTCGCCCCCGACCATGATCGAAGGTCCATGGCGGGCGCCAAGTTCACCACCGGAGACGCCCATTCCGACGAAATGAAAGCCGTCGCTATCCCACCTGCGGTTTCGGGCAACGGTATCGTTGAAATCCGTATTACCTGCATCGATAACGATGTCGCCTTTGTCCAGGAGCGGCGCGAGGACCTCGAGCTGTTCATCGACGGCTGTACCCGCATTGACCATCAAGACAATGACACGCGGCGAACGCAGCGATGCTACGAAGCTTTCGATCGATGTCTGCGGATGCAGCCGCCGGGCAAGCTCCGGGTTGTCTGCGGCCAACTTTTCCGCCTTCCCCGGTGTGCGATTGAACAGCGCGACCTCGGAGCCTTTCTCGGCGAAATTGAGTGCGAGCATGGCACCCATCGTCCCGAGACCTACAACCCCTAAATCAGCAATCTTCTCAGCCATTACTTCCTCCCAATGAATAGATCGACTGGCAGGACAAATACCTCGGAAGTACTTGCGCGTCGCTCTGTTGAACGGCGATTTTACAATGTGAAAATTCGAGCCGACTGGCATTTGTGTGTGGGATCCCATTTGCCATCCTTCGCCCCGCTCTACCGAACATAGGGACTGCTCGAGACAGACGGGTCCCGGCGCGCTCGCATCATGCGGAAGCTGTAGATCAGGTTCCAATCGAGTTTGGGAGACGCCAGTAGCGGCTTCGTGAGCGAAACGGCGACGGCCTAGGGCGACCTGCCCAAGGCGGCAACACGCTTGCGCCGTTCCTGATGCCGGAAAGTCAAGGGACCGCAGCACAAGGCGGGGCGGCAGCGAGCCACGACATGCTGGGCCCCTTTCCAAGCAGGCCATGACCGCTCGGGCGTAGTGGAGCACGCGAGCGTACGACGTCAGGAATCCACAGGAAATCACGTGTGGCCCGGCATGCCCACCACGCTTTTCATCGGTGCCGCAAGGTCGGTCGATTCAGACGAAACATCCTGCGGGCATCCGACCCGACAAGTCCCGAGCGCAGTCCACGACAGCGCGGGCTACGTGCTTCCGGTAATCTTCGCTGGCGCGCTTCCTGGGGATTGTCGCGCCAATCGAACACACCACCGCTCCCGACATATCGCGAACGACTGCCCCGTATCCGACGAGGTCTGGACGAAATTCACCATCGTCCATCGCAAAGCCCGAACGTCGGACAAGCCGCAGTTCCTCTATCAACCCGCCGAGCGAGGTTATTGTTTTTTCGGTGAACCCGGTTAGCCCGTTATCGGCCACTACGCGTGCCAACTCATTCTCGGGCAACCACGCAAGGATGGCCTTTCCGGGAGCGGTTGCATGGACAGTATGCAGTTTGGTGTACTCGCGAAGGTCGAGTTGCGGAGCAATATGCGACGGCAGTTGAATGTGGGTCACGAGCGCGGCGCGGCGCAACACAGCCATCTGCACGGCCTCGCGCAGGTTGACGTTCAGTTCCTGGAGGCTGGGGCGGACGAACTCCGCCAAGTTGTAGTCTCTGGCCGACTGGCGAGATATCGTCTCGAGCCGCGAACTGAGAGAATAACCACCGTTTCGACCCCCATAGACAACGTAACCCCGTCTCACAAGCGTCTTGATCAGATGGTGGCAGGTTGAAAGGTTGATCTCAACCACCTTTGCAATCTCATTGAGCATCAAAGGGGCATCGCTGAGCGATAAAGCTTCCAATATGGAAATGGCCCTGTCCACCGACTGGATGCTTTTCCCTTCGCTCTTGCCCGAATCCGTGGTCGAAATCTTGTACTGGCTCTGCCGAGACTGCGCTTCGCGCCAAGCGCGATGATTAGCCGCTTCCATAAGCTCCTCCGAATGTTTCCTCCACCGCAGAGCGTAGGATTGAGGCTGTTCCCGGTCAACATTTCATCGGGATTATTTTCACAATGTCAAAATCGATTCAGAGGCACGGCATCGATCCAACTCGGATCTGATGCCGCGCGATTTTCACCTCATGAAAAGCCGTTAAGCGAAGTTGACCGAGCCAAGGCTGCCCTCTGTAATGCGGGGCCTGACAGACCGGCACGACGATAATGCTGGTAGCTATTGCCCCAAGCGAGGAGGCAAAGGGAGGATACATGAGCGTTGAACTGAAGGCTATGAGCACACTTGCTGTCGAGCTCGCGCTGAAGACCCAGTTGCTGCCTGCCTGGCAATCTCTCGGTCATCGCATCGCGGTTGAATGGAATCCTACGGGGGTGTTGATTGAAGGGGTCAGGAGGGGTGATCGGGCAGATGTTCTGATTGCGATTGATCAGCCTATCGATGAACTGGTCGAGGCAGGGATATTGCTCGGTGGGTCGGTTCGACCACTTGCGCGCGCAAGCTTCGGCCTCGGCGCACGCCGCGGCGAGACCCTTCCCGATATCTCGACCCCGGACCTATTCAAGCAGGCACTCCTCTCGGCACGATCGGTCGCGTATTCGCAGACAGGTGCTAGCGGCATTCATTTCAGGGACGTAATCGAACGGCTCGGGATCGCAGACGAGATCAATGAAAAGGCCACCATAATCCATGCCGGCTTCACCGCGGACAAAGTGATCTCCGGCGACGCCGATCTCGCCGTACAGCAGGTTAGCGAACTCATGTCGATCGATGGCATCGAGGTGGTCGGTCCTTTTCCTGAGCCCTACCAAAAGCATACCGATTTCTCCGCGGCCGTTTTCTCCGACGCACCGAATCCTGAAGTTGCGCAGGCTTTTGTCCAGCACCTCACCGACACAAAGGCCGCCGGGATCTACGCCCGGTCCGGACTTGTACCGCGTGTTCGGCTCGCGGGGTAGGAAAGGAGGACGCTATGATGAATCCGCGACCCCGCATTGTTCTCCTTCACGCGACACCCGTAGCCATGGAACCGGTAAACACCGCCATGTCGGCACATTGGCCGGAAGCCGACGCAGTGAACTTGTTGGACGACGGACTTACCATCGATCGCGCCAAGGAAGGTGCCGACATTTCCGAGGCATTGATCGAGCGCTTCGTCGATTTTGGCCGCTACGCGCAGCGGATCGGAGCCGATGGCATCCTCATCACCTGTTCGGCCTTCGGGCCTGCCATCGATCGGATGGTCGAGGTTCTTCCGCTCCCCATCCTGCGACCGAACGAGGCAATGTTCCGGGAGGCGATCGCAGCCGGCAATCGGATCGGCATGCTTGCGACCTTTGCACCCGCGGTATCCACGATGGAGGACGAATTCCGACAGTTCGCCAAGGAGGCCGGGGTGGCGAGCACCCTTGAAACGATCGTCGTTCCCGACGCAATCGATTTGCTAAGGCGCGGCGAAGCGACCGCGCACAATCGTCTTGTCGCCGATATGGCCCCTCGGTTTGCTGATCGGGACGCGATCATGCTGGCGCATTTTTCCACCTCGCGAGCAGCCTCGGAGGTCCGGCGTAGGGTGGACAGGCCCGTCCTTACGGCTCCCGAGGCCGCCGTCGCACGCATGAAAACACTGGTCATGGAGTAAGAGATGCTACTCGGCGTCATCGCAGATGATTTCACGGGCGCGAGCGATATCGCCAATACGCTCGCCAAAGGTCTTCCCAGACAGGGCGGCCTGGCCACTTCGCAATTCATGGGCATTCCGGAAGGCGATGCCTCACCTGATATCGAGGCGGGAGTGATCTCCCTGAAAACGCGCTCGGTTGCCTCCGAGAAAGCAGTCGAACGATCTCTCGAAGCCCTCCACTGGCTCAAAGCGCAGGGCTGCCGCCAAGTCGTTTTCAAATATTGCTCGACATTCGATTCCACGCCGGAAGGCAACATCGGCCCCGTTGCGGAAGCGCTCGCCGACGTATTGAACGTGAAGGGCGTTGTCGCCTGCCCTGCATTCCCCGCCATGGGGCGCACGCTGTATCAAGGGCATCTCTTCGTCAATGACAAGCTCCTCAACGAATCCGGGATGCAGAACCACCCGTTGACACCCATGACCGACGCAAACATCCGGCGTTGGCTCCGGCTGCAAACCAGTACTGAAGTCGGCCTGGTAGCGACGGAAACCGTTCGGGGGGGAAAGAATGCCATTCGAACGGCCCTGAGGGCCAGTGCAGAACGCGGGGAAACGCTCGTCGTCGTGGACGCAGTCAGTGACGCGGATCTTGTTTCCATTGGACTCGCCTGCTCCGACTCTCCGCTTTTGACCGGTGGATCGGGGATAGCGCTTGGCCTCGCCTCGAATTTCATTGCCAGTGGTCTTGCCAAGGGAGCGCGCGGGCGTTTCGAAGGCGTCAGCGGTCCCGAAGCCATTCTAGCCGGAAGCTGCTCCGGCGCGACACGAGGCCAGATTGACGTCCACACGCGCAATCATCCGGCGATGACCGTGTCGGTCGACGACGTGATGAGTGGACGCACGACATCGAACGATGTCGTTTCCTTCATCCGGGCCAATCACGGAAACGCGCCCCTGGTTTACTCTTCTGGCACGCCGGAGGACGTTGCGGCGGCGCAGGCGCGCTACGGCCGCGAAGCTGTCTCGGAGAAACTTGAGGGGTTGTTTGCCGACACGGCGCGCAAGCTCGTGGACGGCGGGGTCAACCGCCTTGTGGTAGCTGGCGGCGAGACTTCCGGGGCTGTAGCGCAAGCGCTTAATCTCGGGGATCTAGCAATCGGCCCTGAGGTCAGTCCCGGCGTTCCCGTCCTCGTCAGCCGACAGAAGGGTCTGGCGCTCGCCCTCAAGTCGGGAAACTTCGGCGGTGCAAACTTCTTCGAGGAAGCTTTGGCGGCACTGTCGGGAGAGATCCGGCCATGACCAGCGAAGCGGAAATACGCCGAAAGCTCGTGCTTATGGGCGGCGTTCTATACACGCGACAACTGGCTCATGGAAGCGCGGGTAACCTATCGGTGCGGCTCGACGACGGTTGCATTCTCGTCACTCCGACGAACTCAAGCCTCGGCTTTCTCGACGAAGAACGGATCTCGAAGCTTTCACCGGACGGCGAGCTGATCAGCGGAGACCCTCCCTCCAAGGAATACTTCTTCCACCTCGCAGTCTACCAGGAGCGTCCGGCGGCCCGTGCAGTCGTGCACCTCCACTCGACCTATTCGGTGGCTGTCTCCTGTCTCTGCCACGAGCAGACGGAAAATGTTTTGCCGCCACTGACCGCGTATCACGTCATGCGGGTCGGCAGGCTCCCCCTCGTCCGCTACTTTCGTCCGGGTGATCGGGCGTTGGCGGACGAAGTAAGGAAGGTTTCCCGGGATCACCGCTCCATGCTGCTCGCGAACCACGGGCCGATCGTCTCGGGTGCCAGTCTCGAAGAGGCGGTCTACGCCTATGAGGAACTGGAGGAAACGGCGAAACTGTTCTTCATTCTCGGCGACAGGAAGACTTCACCTCTGCGCGCCGACGAAATCGCCGAGATCAATAGAGCCTTCCCGAACTGAAAATCTCGCAGCCATACACGCCACAGGGTGGCGAACCAACATGTTAGGAGGAACCTTCATGACACTCGCTTCTATGCGCCAAATACTCGACCATGCCGCGGAGCGCGGCTACGGAGTTCCCGCTTTCAACATCACCAACCTGGAGACGCTCCTCGCAGTGCTCAGAGCGGCCGAACGCTCGGATAGCCCGGTGATCGTCCAAGCGAGCCAAAGCGCGCGCAAGTACGCCGACGATGTCCTTCTAAGCGGTCTGGTGAAGGCTGCGGCGCAGGGATTTCCGAAGGTGCCGGTCTGCTTCCATCAAGACCATGGGTCAACACCAGAAGTCTGCGAAAGCGCGATCGCACTCGGCTTCACGAGCGTGATGATGGACGGCTCGCTGGAATCTGACGGCAAGACGCCAGCCAGTTACGAGTACAACGTCGATGTGACCGCCAGGACCGTCGCGTACGCCCATGCGCGCGGGGTCTCGGTCGAAGGCGAAATCGGTGTTCTTGGCTCACTGGAAACGGGCGGTGGCGAACAAGAGGACGGTCACGGCCTTGTGGGGACGCTCGAGCGCGAAGAGTTGCTGACCGACCCGCAGCAGGCAGCGGATTTCGTCGCGGCAACAGGGGTCGACGCGTTGGCGGTCGCGATCGGAACGTCGCACGGCGCGTACAAGTTCTCCCGCAAGCCCACCGGCGACATACTGGCGATGGATGTCATCGCCGCGATCCATCAACGTTTGCCCTACACGCATCTGGTGATGCACGGAGCATCGACGGTGCCCGAGGATCTCCAGGGTCTCATCAACGAGAACGGCGGTCATATCTCCAAGACCTACGGGGTCCCATTAGAGGAAGTTGAAAACGCCATTCGAATGGGAGTTCGAAAAATCAACATCGATACGGATCTGCGCATGGCGCTTACCGGTTCGGCCCGGGAGTACCTCAAGGCCAATCCGGGATCCTTCGACATTCGCGGCATGCTGAAACCTGGCATTGCTCGCATGGAGGCTGTGTGCCTCGAAAGGTTCGAGCGGTTCGGAGCGGCTGGAAACGGCTCTCGGATTAGGGTGCTGCCGGCGGAATCGATGATCCAATTTTACGCCTGAATGCCCCGGGGCGAGTTTTGGGCGGTTCCATTCGGCGGTTGCCGCTCGGGCCGAGCAATTTAGTCAGATCGCCGAGAAGTGAGACTCGGCGATCTGTCGATATCCTCGCAGGCGCGCCAAGAAGCTCGTGCCGGAGCACAGAGGGCGGTTATGTGAAACTGGCTGTAGACGACTCCCTGCTCTGCCAGTGCTACGTCCGCCAAAGGCGAGGCCCGCGGCATCATATGGGTCGCCTCTCAGAACGTGTCGGTGTCCGCTCTGTCGCATTTGCGGAAGACCCGTCGGGGCACCAGGCTACGACAGGTCAACCTGGCCGTCATCTCCGCGCAAATGGCAGGAGAGCGTGACCCAACTAAAGCTCGCCCGTTACAAACTGCGCCGCGCCCCAGGCGAACGCGCCATACGGGTTACGAAATAACCTGCCGTACGGCCGGCTTCGACGTGGTCAATCCCTGCGTATCCGATCCGTGTCGAGCCCGGGACGTCCGAGACTACAGTTACGAGTGGTATGCCTCTGGAGCTCAGATCCTCTACAGCCGCGTGGACTAGCGGATGGTCTGGCAGGTAGGAGACCACCGCGTCGCAGGTTGTCCGGACCAATGCCCTAGCAAGAGTCTCCGGTCGCTCGTCGTCCAGAACGGTTCTATAAAGGATTATCGAGCGATCCAGCACACCTGCCAGCCTTTTGAACTCGTATCCAAGTCTGCCGATCAGCGGCAGTTCTGGACGTGGCAGGACGACATCGATTCGGATTATCCTCCGATGAGCCTGAGGAAGAGTTCGCCGGAGACCTAGCTCCCTAGCGGCTTGCAGAACTTTCTTGCTCACCTCTTCACTGACATTGCCCCTGTCGTTTAGTACACGATCCACACTGGCGGTACCCACCCCAGCTCGTTTCGCAACGTCCAACAGTGTGGCTCGCCTGCCGACTTTCTTGTCTTTCATTACAGTGAAACCACACTAAGCGCGCCGCCGAAATCTCGGTCATAATATTATCTGGGAGCTGATCGATTTCAATCATTGCCTCCCTGCCGCTAGTGACGGCATGGTCTTGAACGGGAATGAACCTACGACCAGCAGGGCAATTGAAACAAGAACACTGAATTTGTTCGATAATGCCCTTATCACCTATGGGAGCGCCGCAACGACGAACTCACCCTTGACGTAGTCCAACGCATCCTGATTTGATCATCACCAATGACGTCCCCACCACCACAAATGATCCGCGATCTTCGCACCGAGCTTGCCAATGCAATCGCGGACTTCAAAGCCTATGATGTGCCCGCCGTTTGCAAACGCCTTGGCCTGGCGGATGGCGATGGATCCGAAGCCTTCAACAGTAAGTACAAGTACGCCATGAGTCGGCTCACGGTCGTTCCTACAGAAGAGCTTCTGCCCTTGGCAAAGAAGCTTCTGCAGGAAGTCAGCAGCTATCGTCTCTCCGAGCAAGTTGCGAAACTGGAAGAGATCGGGCAACCCGCGATTACCGAGATCACACGCCGTCGGCTGCTATCGGTGTTCAAGACGCGGCCGTTGGCGACGGAAATGGAGGAGGTCGAGTTCGTACAGCGGGCATGGCCCGTCGCGGAAATCCCCTCACCGTACGGCTCTTCTGGCGGCATCCTCGACGATATCTATCAGCACACGGTGCGGAACTACGATTGGGAAACCGACGAGATGCTGATCCACCTTGGCTTCCTGACCTGTTCGCAAGCCCAGCTATTCCGATTCCTTGAGGAAGTCACCGCGCCTGTTGTTCAGACGCCGGAGGCTCAGGCATCCATAGTCGCGGAGTTGAACAGTCACCTGCGGCATGACGATTTCCGTCTTGCCGTGGCGAGGAAAATTTCGGGATCTCCCGTCTATGAAATGCAGCGCGCGGTTCTAGGCAGCCCGGCTGATCACGGTATTAGTGCGGCCCTGCAGGCCTTCGATCCGGACGACGTCCATGATCGATGGATCGCTGCGGTCGAGCGGCGCGCCGACGATCCGCGCGGCGCCATCACATTGGCGCGTACCCTTCTTGAGGACGTCTGCAAGTGGATCCTCGACGAAGCGCAAGTTGAATATCCGGACAATGCTGATCTTCCGGTTCTGTATCGGAAGCTTGCCAAGGTCCTCCGTCTGGCGCCCGACGACCATACGGAGCAGACCTTCAAGCAGCTCCTAGGCAGTTGTCAGCAGATTGTCGAACTCCTCGGATCTCTGCGCAGTAAGCTGGGTGATGCACATAGTCCCGGCCCCAAGAAGGCCAAGCCGCAGCCCCGTCATGCAGAACTTGCCGTGAACCTGTCCGGCACCATGGCGACCTTCCTGGTCGAGACATGGCGGGCGAGGAAAGCTGAAAGCGGTCTTCCCGCGTCGGCCAAATCGACCAATCCGGAAGTGTAGTTTGGAATTTTGTCTATGCCGGTTACGCCATCGCATCGCCCACGATCAGCCGGTCCTGAGTAGCACATGCCGGGAGTTACAGCGCCCGAATGCACATCGGGGAAGCTTTCGTTTCCGAGATCAAGCTACGAGAATAAGATAGCCCTTCCTTGAGCGGCTATTCCTGGGCTAAGTCTCAATCAGGATTTCAGGGGCCACCTCTGGCTGAATGCGGGTGCTGATCGGGGTATAGAGATCGACCTCCGCCGCGGTTCGCAATGTTGCCGCAAGCGCATATCGAACGACCGTATCGCCCCTTCTCTGCCCCGTGTTCTCCCGCCACCAGCCGCCGGTCGGATAGATGGCAATCGCATCACGCTGGGAAAGCTCGACTGCATTGCCCTCCCAGATATCCGCATGTAGGGAACCCCGATTGCGCAGCACAGGCCCCAGTGTCCAACCTGCGTCGCCGGCCGCCCTTGCCGGCGGCCGGGCGCCCGCGGCAGCATTGATACGGCGCAAGAACACGTCGGCGCGCTCGTCGCTCGGCTTCAAAGCGAACCTCAATCCATGCGAGGCATAGCTGTGACGCCGGGTCTGGCCGCGCTCACCTGGGTTTGGCTCGATGAAATAGCTCAGCGTGATCCGCAGCTGAACCTGAGTTTCGCCAAGAGCTTCGAGCTCCCGTGTTGGCCAGGGCAGCTCATGCAGCACCATATCCTTGGTTTCGATCTTGCTTCCGCCGGTGATGAAGGGCTGCATCTCGGTCTCGACGACCATGGTAACGTCATTGTTGAGACTGCCGAGCGCCCGCACTATGGACGGCACCCCGAAACCATAGCGCCGCAGCAGCGCGTTCTTGTTGATCGCGCCGAGATGGGCCTTCATCGCCGGCGTCCATTCTGCCGAATGCACGATCAGGGCTCGGACTGTTTCAGGCCACAGGGTTGGACGCTGAACAAGGATGCGCGCGCCCATTCTTGCCGCAAGCGCCGTTGCCGCACTGGTTTCGCCGGTCGTCGTGAACGCACGGTTCTCTGGCGTCCGGTGGGTCGTCAGGAGGGCGAGGTCGTCGAGTTGGTCTCCGACGAGCGTGGCTGGATCGATGCCGAGATTGCCGCCTTCGAACACGACATCCGGCTTGAGCGGCCAATCATGGTTCCAGCTGACGGAGGTGCGGCTGCGAGGCATAAGATCGCCGACCTGCGCCATCGCACCCCATCCATTGAAGACAGGATCAGTGATCGTTGTTTTCTCGGTGAAGGCACCGACTGTCAGTACGTTCCATGCCTGCGCCGGGCTCTCGATCGGCGTGGCATCGTTGCGTTCGAGATAGTCGTTCTGGTGGATGTCTTCCCGGATATTGCCTGCAGAGACCGCGATCAGTCGCGGCGCGTTATCGGCGCCATAGGCGAGCTTATCGAGCGCGGCGGACCACGACGAGGGGCGGCCGCGCCAGTGATCGCCATCACTGGTAAGTGCGAGACAGATCGCCCGGGGCCGGTTCGGTGGCACGATCTCGGCCCGCGCGATCGATTGGGCAGTGATCGCGCCGAAGAGGTCGGGATCGTTTGCGCCGTGGTCGGGCAGGATCTTCACCGACTCCAGACGGTGTGTCAGGACGATCTGTCCATCGCCGGCGAGACTGTCGGTCAAGTCACCGTAGAGGGCGACGCCCGAAAGCTGGGTGCCATGCCCGCCGTGGCCCTGATTGCTGATGTCTTCGACGTTCCAGCCCGGATCAAATGCTTGCTGATCCGCCTGAGCAAGAGCCGGCTGAATCAGGGGGTGGCGGCGTGTCGAACCGGAATCAAGAAGACAAACTGCAGGCCCGTCTTCATCGGGGGCAACAATGCGGCCCGCCGTTTCCGCAGCCCATACTCTCTGTTCCGCGCCATCCATTTCCATGAAGAAAGCCGGGGTATCACGGGCCGTTCTCAGCTCCGCGATCGCATCGGTGTTCGCGATGATCCGGCCGAGCGTCTCGGCAGTAGCATGGACGATCAACACCTCGCGCTCCGGAAACTGCAGAGCATGTTGACGGACGGGCAACTCCAATCGCCGCGCCGCCGCCGCGAAGGTGTCCACTGTCCCGAGGCGGAGCCAGACCTCCCACCAAATGCCGGTCGCAGGGGCCGGAAAGAACGCCTCGTCGTCGGTATAGAGGGACCTTGCTACCGCCAGGCGTGCGGTTTCGAGGGAGGCCACCAGCACTTCGTTCTTGGGGCCGTTGTTCCTCTCAACGATCTCCCCGTCGACCTCCACTTTCTGAATTCGGTCCTCGTCGCGATATTGAGCGACCTTTTTCAGATAGTAGTCTCGCTGCCGTTCAGGAACGAATACAGTGGCGGCGATCGTGTCCCCTCCCTCTCCCACCGGACGAACGCTGACGAGTTCGATCGGAAACTTGCCCTGGCGGTTTTCGAGCTTATCGACGATCTCGCCCTGCGATGAGGGCAGCTCAAATTCGAGATAAAAACCAGGCGTTCCGCCGGCAAGTTCCGGCTCGCGGGCCTTCAACCGGACCTCGGCATCCGCAACGGCGCGCGTGAGAGCTTCGGTCAGCTTTCCCGCATGTTCGGCTCGCTCGCGCGCCGGGACGTCCACGCCGCCACCGCCACCTCTGGCAGTGTAGTGTTGAATGTCCCCATGACCGGGCAGATAGACGTGTTGGAGTGGACGCGGTGGTTCTTCTGCCATCGTTTACTGCGACGCCGCTCCTTTGCGTTCGGCGATCGCAATGACGAGATCGTTCTGGGTAATGCGTTCCCGGTCGGAAAGGATGACCAATTTTGCCGCGTCAGCCGCGGCCCTGACGATCTCGGCCTGACTCAAACCCGCAGCGTCGGAAACTGCTTTTGCCCAATTGATATCGCGAGTGTCGAAGCTGGAGAGCCGTGCCTGAAAAATGCCCGTTGCGACCTCGGCGCTCGGTAAACTGTACTCGATGACGTCGTCGAACCTGCGGAAGAGTGCAGGATCGAGCAGTTCCGGATGGTTCGTCGCGGCCACCACCAGACCGTCGCTCTCATCCTCTTCGAGGAACTGGAGGAACGAATTGAGGATGCGCCGGACCTCCCCGACGTCGTTTCGTTCAGCTCGCTTCGCCCCGATGGCGTCGAATTCGTCGAAAAAGTAGACGCCCTTGGTTTCGTGCATAGCCGAAAACACCAGTCGCAGCTTCGAAGCGGTCTCCCCCATGAATTTCGTCATCAATCCATCGAGCTGAACGGTGAACAAAGGCGTGTGGAGTTCACCGGCGAGAGCAGCGGCCGTCATGGTCTTTCCGGATCCCGGCGGACCGACAAGCAGCAGCTTGCGACGTGGTGTCAGTCCATGGCTGCGCAGTTTGTGCTGCTGCCGCTGCTCGAGGATGACACGCTTCAGCCGAGCCTCGAGCTCAGTCGGAAGAACCATGCTCGACAACCGGACGTCGGCATAGCGAACGGCAACGAGGTTCGCGAGATCGCCTCGCGGCTGCGCGAGGGGAACAGGAGCCTTCTTCCGCCCGGACCCACGATCCATGTTGGCACGCGCGGCGTCGACAAGTTCACGAAGTTGCATTGCGAGTTTGCCGTGGCCTCTTCGGGCCTCATTCGCAGCAGCCTGCAGCGCAATCGTCAGAAATTGCTCGTCGTCGCCGTCAACGTGGCTCTTCAAGAGCGAGATTAACTGCTGGGCGGTCGTCATGACGCAGCCGCTCGGCTCGAGCGTCGCGCTCCTTCTGATCCTAATGTCCAATTTCGCGTCATCGTGATCCTCTCGCGGCGACTCATCGGCACTTTCGAGAGATAGACGCCTCTCCCCAAGAACTGGTTAAAATCCAGTTTATTGATGGTCGTTGCGAAAATCAATTTAACGGTGCAACAGTTCCCAGGAATTGACGAGACAGTACAAAGAAACTTCACCGCAACCAAGGATGGCATGTGCGACGTAATTTTTTCACCCTGGACCTTCTCTTCACTCTGCAATGAAAATCGGCACGCGAATTTACAGAGGGGCCGCCCTGGCTATCTTATCACGAGAGCGTCAAACGTTCATCGTCGCCCAGCCTTGGGTTTTCTGCAGGACCCCGCCCTGTCCAACCTCCAAGACCTGATCTAGTCGAAGGTGGGGCAGCCGTCTCGTTCGAAAACCGCGTCGATGCGATCGGGAAACTGCGGTCAGCAAAAGACCGGCCTTCAAATGTCATCGTCAGCGGATAGGATCGACCAACGATCGCTTCGATCCCAACTTTACCTGTCGCCCAATCCGGCTCTGCGCTCACCGCCCTTCGCCGTGTCCGGAGGATCGACTGCGCAATTGTGATTTTGTGCGTAGGGGCACGAACATCACGGTCGGCATCGTGGAGAACCAGATCTTCGACATGGACAAGCTCATTGGAAATCCACATGCTGGCAGCAGCTTCATGGAAATGGGCCCGTTCGGTGAAACCCGGTCTTATCGGGCTGCGGCGAACAATCTCATCGAACCGCGCAAGCTTGTCTTCAGCTTGTTTAATCGCCAGAAACAGCCCCCGCTTACCGCCGCTTACCCCGCTTAGTACGGGGGCAAAATCGGTGGCAGCAGTTTCGGTGAGCGAGCATAGAAGTGTGCATAACCCGGCGTTTTGAGACTTGATTGATAGCCCGGGGATTCTCCTGCAGGGGCAAATCATGATTCGATTCTGGTTATCGATGGTAGATCGACAAAGCTCGCGAATCTCTCTTGTCAGTCGCCTGAATGAGCGGATTCCCTACAAATCCGGGCGTTTTACATGGAATAACGACATACGCCCCCCAAGGGAGGCGACAGAGGTTAGGAGTATCCGTGGCTGCCGCGAATCAACAGGTTCAGATGGCAATCCCCCACATCATCGCGTCTCGGCGAGCGCAACAAAGAGCGGCGGGCAACCGACCCTGCCTAGATCCGTTAGTCTATGTTGTCAGCCGCGCCGTGCCAGCGACCGCGCAATGTCGACGATATCATCACGGCCAGCGGTTGGATCCTCTCTGTTCCAGGCAATGCCAAGCCCGATCCGGAAGTCGATCCCGCTTACCTTCTTCAGCTCGAAGCCGCGATTGGGAAGATCAAGCGTCCATTCCGGGGCAAAGCCGACGCTCGGGTGTAGTGGCTTTCGACGCTCTTCACATGTACCCGGCTGTACCAACCCGATCGAAGCAGCTGGGCAATGCCGCGCGCATCGTTCTTGTCCGTCTTATTACGCATGGCCGAAAGAGCAGCATTGACTTGGCGAGCCTCCATGC
>NZ_JBFTIN010000056.1:0-27363 GCF_056394785.1 Rhizobium sp. 10N414
GTCTCCAGGCCGCGGATGATCTCGCCGGTATTGCCAGACGCGATATGGATGCGGACATCGGGATACTTGCGGGCGATCTTGGCAAGGAAGGTTGGCAGCATGCCCATGGTGGCCGGGTAGATGCTGCCGATCCTGATCTGGCGGATGCGACTGCCGCCGGCTGCCCGGGTCAGTTCGGTGGTCAGGTCGATGTCGCTCAGGATCCGCACACAGCGATCGTAGAAGGTTTCCCCTGCCCTGGTCAGTTCCACCCTTCTGGTCGAGCGGATGAACAGCGGACAGCCAAGTTCCCTTTCCAGCGACATCACATGATTGCTGAGCGCCGGCTGGGCAATACGCATCCTGGCTGCCGCCCTGCCGAAGTGCAGCTCCTCGGCCACCGCTTTGAAATAGGAGAGTTGGCGCAGTTCCATGAAGGCCATCCACTTGTGCTAGCAAACCGCAACAATGTGCTGCGTTCGGTGATTCACGCTTAGATTGCTTTCATAGTTCTATAATACGTGGTTTCATAAGTTGTCA
Organism: Rhizobium sp. 10N414; assembly: GCF_056394785.1. Taxonomy (NCBI): domain Bacteria; kingdom Pseudomonadati; phylum Pseudomonadota; class Alphaproteobacteria; order Hyphomicrobiales; family Rhizobiaceae; genus Rhizobium; species Rhizobium sp. 10N414. The sequence continues at coordinate 520 of NZ_JBFTIN010000056.1, forward strand.
AATGTTGTGTTTTCCGCCATGGATGCACGGCAGAGAGTTGCAATGAATCTTCGGCGTTTGCGAGTTTCTAAAGGAATCTCGCAAGATGATCTTGCGCTTACGGCTGATATCGAGCGCTCTTATGCGGGGCACCTCGAACGCGGCAGCAAAAACCCGACAGTGGTCACGCTCGAGAAAATTGCAACGGCTCTTTCATGTGATATCTCGGAGCTTTTCGCTCCCGTGCCCGATGACACAAAGCCAATCGAACCACTTCGTAGCGGACGACGACCTCCAGATCGAGATTGACGTTCCTGACAAGATTTGAACCGCCCTTTGCGATCGATCAAACCGCTGAAAGATCAAACACTTGGTAAAGCTGATCAATGATGCAGCTCTGCCAGCCGCTTAGACTCGCGGCATTGGCGTCGGTGACGCCCGGATCCGACAGGCGGGGCTAATTTAATCTGCATGGAAGAGCGGGCGGTTTCGTGCCAGCAAGCGGCCGCGATCGGTGGACGTTCGAATTCAAGCACACCTCGTTGCATGGTCGCCAGTTCCCGAGTGAAGTACACGGAAAACAAATCCTCGTCAGGCGCAGCTGGTTGCGCCTGCAGAAGAGCATCTGGCTTCGTCGATCCGCCTAGCCGATCGACGTCAGGCTGGCATTGCCGCCGGCCGCGGCGGTATTGATCGAAGTGGATACCTCTTCCAGAAGCCTGTTGAGGCAATAGGCATCAGGATCGCGCTCGAACTGCTTAGAGAGGCACGACGCGCTCGCAAGGAATGCATCGTCGCGCTCGGCGTCCATCGCTGGCAAGCACAGCGGTTGATCACGGCGATTCCCTAAAGGGCAATATCTGCATCCTCTAATACGCTGTAGAAAATGGTTGGAAGAGTGGAAGTCCTCTTCTGCAAGTCAAGGGTCACCTACGGCCGTGAGCCGCGTCTTTACCGGAGCAGACCTGTCCATTGGGTAGTGAACTGGGCGCCGCCGAGAAAACCCTCTTTTGCTTTGACTCGTCTTTCAACCAACCTTGGCCGTCATCGGGCGGCCCCCAAGGGGAGGCATTCGAAATGAGACGGACCACGAAGCTGATAACAACCGCAATGGCGGTCGCGGGCAGCCTGCTTGCGAGTACCGCGACAATACATGCGCAGGAGGAGAGGAAGCCCAACATCCTGTTCATCATGGGTGACGACATCGGATGGATGCAGCCGAGCATCTATCACCAAGGCCTCGCGGTCGGTGAAACCCCCAATATCGACCGCATCGGCCGGGAGGGCGCGAAGTTCATGACCTACTATGCCGAGCAGAGCTGCACGGCAGGGCGGACCGCGTTCATTACCGGCATGCAGCCGGTGCGCGTCGGCATGGTTCTGCCGGAGATCCCCGGAAGTCCGTCCTACCTGCGGGCCGGCACCCCTCACCTCGCCAAGTTCCTGTACGATCTCGGCTACTCCACAGGTGAGTTCGGCAAGAACCATCTCGGAGATACCACCGAATCCCTGCCGACGGCACACGGGTTCCAGGAATTTTGGGGCTATCTCTATCACCTCGACGCCATGCAGGGGGTGAGCTTCCCCGACATCAACAAGACCTCAACCGAGCAGGGGATCGCGCCACCTTGCAGGAACACGCCCATTCCTGGCATGGCGGAAGATCCGGCGGCTGTGGACGCAAAAACCACGACCTGCCTGACGCCGCCGCGTCCAATGCTCGCGTGCACATCCTCCGACGGGTCCCCGGCCAACCAGTCATGCAAGGACGCAGGGCCGCTGACGCTCGAGCGCTCCAAGACGGTTGACGAAGAGATCTCCGCCAAGGTCATCGATTTTCTCGACCGCAACGACCCGAAGAAGACCAACAAGCCGTTCTTCGTCTGGTACAACCCTGCGCGCATGCACATCACCACCGTCCTGCCGGATAAGTACCTGAACATGGTGGGTGAGCAGGGCGGCAAGGACTGGGGCGTCAACGAAGCCGGGATGAAGCAGATGGACGACAACATCGGCTACGTCTTGAAGAGGCTCGAGGAGATGGGCGAACTCGACAATACCATCGTCGTCTTCACGACCGATAACGGCGCCGAGACGATCACGTTCCCGGACGGCGGCACCACTCCGTTCAAGGGCGGAAAGCTCAGCACTTGGGAAGGCGGCATGCGTGCACCGCTCGTGGTTCGCTGGCCGGGGCACATCGAGCCTGGTACAGTCAAAAACGAGATGTTCTCGGCCCTTGACTGGCTGCCGACGTTTGTGAATATCGCCGGTGGGCCCAAGGGGGACGGCCTGAAAAAAGAGATCGAGGCAGGCAAGTATCCTGGCATCGTCAAGACCACGCTCGACGGGATCGATCAGCGCGACTTCCTGGAAGGCAAGTCGCCATCCAAGCGCGACTCGTTCCTGTACTATTCCGGCAAGGAGCCGTCGGCAGTCCGCTACAAGAACTGGAAGATGTACTTCGCCATGGTCTCAGACGATCCGGCTGGATTCATCGGCGGCGTGCAGCCTTACGCCTGGACGCAGGTCGTCAACATCAAGCGCGACCCGTTCGAAACCTCGGTCGGACAACAGTTGAAGACGCTCTTCGGTACAGGCGGGGCCATCGCGTCACCGTCCACCGCCTATGTCTATGACTGGAACATCCTGCCCATCGGCCAGCAGTTGTGGCTGAAGCATCTCGAGACCTACATCGACTTTCCGCCGCTTCAGAGCCCTGCAAGCTATAATCTGGAGCAAGTGATGCAGCAGGTCCGCGAAATGAAGACTGGTCACGACTGACGCGCAGGCGAATAACGACATTTGTAGCGGCCGTCACATGGCGGCCGCTACATCGGTATGCCCAACTGCAGAGGGCCGAACGATGAGCGATTTCACCCAAGCAGATCATGATGAACCGCGGTGGGCTCCGGTGCTGGCAATCCTCGGAGTGTTTGCCTTTCTGGAGGTGCTGCCGCATCACGTCTACGCCCTGCCGCGGTGGATATCATATGCGGTTCTGGTGGCAGCCATCGTGCCGATGGTCCTTGTCACGCTTTCCAGCGAAAATGCCGTGTGGCTGCGGGTCGAGCATGTCGCGATCATGCTGCTCGCCGGTGTTTACGCGGGGAATACGGCAGCGGAGCTTGGCGACATGGTCGGGATCATCACCGTGCATCCGCCCGAGACGCGATCGGTTTCGCTGTTGACGTCATCCTTTACGATCTGGATCAGCAACGTCCTCACCTTCTCGCTGCTCTACTGGCAGATCGACGCGGGTGGTCCAGCGCGCCTCGCGCGTAGCATGGCAGGACGACCCGACTGGCTTTTCCCCCAGACCTCGGCACCCGAACTAGCCCCGCCGGACTGGCGACCGCTCTACGTCGACTATCTTTCCCTCGCGTTCAATACGGCGGCTGCCTTCAGTCCCACCGACGTGCTGCCGCTGACAAGACGTGCGAAGGGACTGATGATGATCGAAAGTGCCATTGCTCTGTTGACGCTCGTGCTCGTGGCTGCGCGCGCCGTCAATGTCATTCCGTAGCGGCGCATTGTTCGTGCCGACGAGATCGAAGGTGCCTGATGTCAGTCGAGGCCGATCAGCTTTCAACAATGATCAATCACGCGGTGGCGCCCGCGTTCATGCTCAACGGCGTCGCGGCGATGGTGGCCGTGCTCGTCAACCGGATCTCCACCGTTACCGAGCGGATCAGAAACCTCCGTGAGATCGATGAAGCTGACCTCGTTCGAGCCAGGCTAAAGCAGGAGATCGGCGTACTCAGGCGGCGGGAGCTGCTCTTGAACAGTGCCTTGCACCTCGCTGTCCTTGCCGGGATCGGGGTGACGCTGTTACTCCTCTTCGGCTTTGTCGTGGCATTCTTGGGGTACCGCCACGAACCAGGCGCCGCCGTGCTTTTCATCGCGTCGCTTTGCTTTCTGGCTGGATCCCTGTTCCGGTTCCTGCAGGACATCAGGCTCTCCCAAGGCGAGCACAAAGATCGTCAGTTGCGGTGATAGATCGAACTGTGCGGGTTCGCCTTCACTAGAAGTGGAAGGCTACCCCTATGATCGGCCCCTGCTGGACGACGTCGAAGACAAAACCATCGTCCTCGTAGTTGACGCCTATGGCTCGGTATCCGGCCACTGCCGAGATGGTGTCGTTGAACTTGTAGCCGAGGCCGAGGCCCACGTCCCAGTCGACGTCGGCGCCGCCACCGCCCACCAGCCCCCATCCCGTGACATAGATTTCGGGGGTGAAGAAGTAGTTTCCACGCAGGCCCACGACCGCGTCCACCCACGTGGCACTGTCATCCCGCTCCACACCAGCCAGAAGTCCGCCGTTGAAGGTGATGTCGGTCTCAACCGACCAGACTTTCATGCCGCCGAACACGTCGAGGTGGCCATTCTGATCTTCGAGTACGGCGTAGCCCACGCCCAGAAGGCCTGCAAAGGTCTCCGACGTCACTCCGACGCTATCGGCGAAGATGCCGCGCGGCGTGTGCGCATCGGCCCCCAGCTTGACGTAGATGATGTCGCCGACAATGCTGTAGCGGTCATAACGTGCCTCGGCCGTAGCCATGAAGGCGAAGTCGAGATTGTCGAAAATGTCGCCAAAATCGGCATCGATCTTGACCTCGGGAAGCCCGAATTGGCGCACGTTCCCGGAAATTCCGGCAGCCCAGAAGTAGGGCGCCACGGTGAACTCCCAGCCGCTGCGGGTCTCGACCGTTTTCGCTTCGGGTGCCAGGGGCGTGAGATCAGCCGCATTGCCGAGCGATGTGGTCGACAGGACTGCGAGCATGACGATCGCAGGCAAGTGAATGGTTTTCATGAGAATCCCCCGATCTCGTTTACCGCTCAGCATTGCTTCCGGGTCGACAGTGCGTGACGGGATTGGAGTTCGGCAAGCCGAAACGGCTATTCGGACTTGCTGGAGCCACAGAATGCCTGAAACTGTGGCTTGTTGGCCTCAGTCTTGCTTTCCTGACGGCAGGGACACGCCACGAAGGTGACGTGTCCCTTGCTGGGGATCAATAGCAAGGCGGGAACGGATAGTACCCACATTGCTGACCGTTGTAGTAGGAGTTGTAGTAGTAGGGTCGCGCTGCGGCCGCGCCCACCGCAGCGCCTGCAACCACGCCCGCGGCAACCGGAGCACCACGATACCAGGCACCGTGATAGACGGGCGCATGCCAGTATGTACCTCCCACACGGTTGATGTTGGTGTCGCCGACATGGACGTCGTCTCCCCGGAAACCGCCCGCAAAGTCTCCTCCGCGCATGTCGCCTCCGAATCTGCCTCCGCCGCCGAAGCTACCACCGGCAAAGTCTCCTCCGTGGAATCCTCCGCCGCCGAATCCTCCACCACCGAACCCTCCGCCACCACCACCGAAATGATCGATGAAGAGGGCTGCCGGTCCGGAGGCACCATTAAGGCTGCCCTCCAGAACGGTTATATCGAAGGTGAGCGTCGTCCCATCCAGTTTAGGGGTCTTGAGCGTCACGACAGCGTCGCTGACATCTGAACCGTCGCCGCCCAGAACCGACACCGTTGCGTTCGGAGGGTCGACCGCAAAGTTGTCCTTGCCGTCATCCCACTGCATGATGAATTGTTCGGTCGTCACATGCCCTGCGGCCCGAACCGGCCGATCGGCAAAGACGATCGAATTGGCCGACACGCCGGTCAGAACGAGCTTGCCGTTTTCCATTTTCGCACCAGACGAATTGAGCACCGCCAATGACGGGACCGGCCCTGTCGGCGTGACCACGCCAATCGTCTTTTCCAACGGCACGTGCGGCTTCTTCGGTGCGTCCTGGGCAAAGGTGGCCGGGCTCATAGCGACGCTTGCGAGCAGAATGAGCGTAGTCAATCGGTCGAGTTTCATGGATGTGTCCTCGCAGTTGGAACGGGGTAGTGTTGCATCACCTTCCACGCCCCGTTTTGAAGTCACAGACTTCTGGTGCAGCGATCTGCCAAACAGCAGAGCCGCTTAGTCCTTGAAGATCTTTTTCCAGTCGGCCTTCATGTCGACGACGGTCCAGCCTGTGATCGCGGCCGCATCGAGCGCCTTGTCGAGGCGGCCGAATTCGCTCTTGCGGTCATAGGCGTATTCACGTTCCTCATCGGTGTGGTGAATGAGGACCCCGAGACGCGCAGGCGCGCCTGCCATTGTCGTCCACTCCAACATTTCGAGATCGCCGTCGGAATTGCCGAAGGCTGCGATGGGACGACGACCGATCTCCTGATTGATCCCAACCGGCTTACCGGCCTTGTCGTCGATGAAGTTGACTTCCGGCAGACGGTACAAGGTCGGCGTGTCGTCCTGCATCTTGAACTGCGTCTTGATCGAGGAGCCGATGACCTGCTCCGGGGGGACGCCGTAGACCTTCTCCGTCCATGGCCGCATGAACTCAACCCCGCCGCCCGACACGATGAACGTCTTGAAGCCGTTGGCGCGCAGGTAGGAAAGCAGCTCGACCATCGGCTGGTATACGAGTTCCGTGTAGGGTCGTTTGAACTTCGGGTCGCGGGCCGTCGAAAGCCAGTCGGTCACCACCTTCTCAAAATCAGATGTGGTCATTCCCGCATGGGTCACCATGATGAGTTCCAGCAGACCCTTTTCCCCTGATGCGGCGAGTGTCTCCATGTCGCCGTCGAGCACGGCCTTAAATGGCTGGAGGTTCTGCCATTCCGGATGCTGCGGAGAAAGCATCTTCACGCGGTCAAGGGCAAAAGCAAGCTGGGTGTACATCGGGTGCTCGACCCATAGGGTCCCGTCATTGTCGAAGACGGCGATCCGTTCCGGTTCCGGGACGAACTCGGGCGATCCCTGCTTTGTCACTCTCTCCACGAACGACACAATCGCCGATTTTGGCCCGGTATCATTCCAGGACGGTAGGGGATCGCTTTGCGCGTACGCGGATAATGCGAAGGCGAACGTCCCAAAGATGACGGCGGCAGCCACGTGGAGTGGCGCGTTGACGAGCTGGCGGAACATTGTTTTTACCCCCAGGGCAAGAGTGGCGCGGACTGCGCGTTCCTTCTCTTCCGGCATGCATCGACTCTAACGAAAGCGTTCCCCCCGCGATATTGCCCTTTGGGGAATCTGAGCAACCATGAGTGGCTTTGGCGGCGCATGACACCTCACCGATAAGATGTTATCATCCTCCGGCTTTGGGGGGTGGACCGATGGCCTTGGGTAAAGGGGAAGGTCGACTACTGCGCGCTGGCGTTTTGCTGGCATCGCTCTTTCTGGCGGCCTCGGTCGTACTCGCCGCCTCTCAAACCACACTGCCGTCTCTCGATCGGTCGCCGCGGGTTCTCATACTTTATCCATATGACGAAAGGATCGCTGCGACCACGGCTGCCGGGGAAGCACTGCGAGGCCGGCTCCTTGAAGCAACCAGTGGGAAGATCGATCTGTTCTCCGAGTTCCTGGACCTGTCGCGGTTTCCGGAGGCTGAACATGTGCAGCGGCTGGGGCGGTACATGGCAGAGAAGTATGCCATCCGTCGCCCGGACGTCGTTGTCGCGCTGGGCAAGGAGTCGGCCAGTTTCATTTCGACAAACCGGGCAAGCATTGCTCCCGACGCGAAGATAGTGGCGGCCGGTTTCGGCAACTCGACCTCAGAGAACATCGACCTTCCCGATGACGTGATCGGCGCGTTCACGACATTCGACATTCTGAAGACCGCGGAAATGGCGCGAGGTCTGCAACCCGGCGCCCGTCACCTCTACATCATCGGCGGATCGTCTGAGTTCGACCAGGGTTGGTTGGCAACGGCGCGCGCCGACCTCGCCGAATTCTCCAAGTCATACGAAACGACTTACCTCGAAAACCTGACGATCGAGCAATTCATTGAACGGGCAGCCGAAGTCCCTGCCGACAGCATCATACTGGCGTTGACGGTCTTCAAGGATCAGGCCGGGCGGAATTTCATACCGCGCGAAGCGATAGGAAAAATTGCTGCAACGGCCAGTGCTCCGGTTTACGGCCCCTACCAGACCTACATCAACTACGGGGTCGTCGGCGGCAATACCGTCACATTTGAAACCTTGGGTCAGACCGTCGGCAACCTAGTCCTCGATGCCATTGCCGGTAGGCCGATCAAGGATATTCAAGCGCCCCAGACCTACATCGTCGACGCGCGACAACTGAAGCGTTGGGGCTTGGCGGAAAAGAACCTGCCCGCGGGCGCCATCCAGATGTACAGGGAAAAGGGCCTCTGGGAAGGCCACTGGCTGGCAGTGACAGGAGCGTTTGGAGTCGTTTTGGTGCAGGCTGGCATCATCGCAGCCCTCCTTCTCGAGCGACGCCGTCGCCAGGACGCAGAGAGCCGGTCGCGACTTCACCTGCTCGAAGCTGTCCACCTGAACCAGTCTGCGACAGCGGGGGCGTTGTCGTCTTCCGTTGCCCATGAACTCAATCAGCCACTGTCGGCCATCAGAAACAACGCGGAGGCTGCTTCTGTACTGCTTCAAAATGACAGCCCGGACCTTCAGCTCATCCACCAGATCCTTCTCGATATCCAGGCAGATGATCAGCGTGCGGGCGACATCATTGGCCGGATGAGAGGATTGCTCAAGAAACGAAGCGAGATCGACTGGCAGGAGTTCGACCTGAACGATGTCACCTCGAACGCAGTCAGTATCATTCACGGAGAGGCGGAACGCAGGGGGATCACGCTCAAGACAAAGCGGCCGACGACAGAGCTACCGGTGCGCGCAGACAAGGTTCATGTGCAGCAGGTTGTCCTCAACCTGGCGACCAATGCGATGGATGCCATGACCGAGGCGGGGTCCGACAGCAGGATTCTGACGCTGGCGACAGGAGTTGTGAAAGAGAAAGCCGAGCTCTGCGTGGCCGACACGGGCAACGGAATTCCGCAGGAACGCCTTTCCAGCATCTTCGAGCCGTTCTACACGACAAAGCAGGCAGGAACGGGTCTTGGCCTTTCCATCGCGCGCGCGATCGTTGAGACTTACGGCGGAACGATCTCTGCGACCAACCGACCCGAAGGTGGCGCAATCTTTCGTGTGGCGCTCCCGCTTGCCCGAGGCAAGGGGCGACACTCATGAAACCGGTCGTCCATATCGTTGATGACGATGAATCTTTCCGCACGGCAACGGCACGGCTGCTTTCCGCCCATGGCGTCAGGGTGGAGGTCTATGAGACCGGTGATGCGTTTCTTGCCCGCCTTCCAGGCTGCGAGCCGGGCTGCGTTCTTCTTGACCTGCAGATGCCCGGTCGGTCCGGCTTGCAGGTACAGCACCAACTATCCGAGCTCGCGCCGCTGCTTCCGATTGTGTTTCTTACGGGACAAGGGGACATAAAGGCCGGCGTCGACGCGATGAAAGCGGGCGCCCAAGACTTCCTGGAGAAGCCGAGTTCAGGAGCGGTCCTGATGGAAACCATCCAGCGCGCGTTGGCCCAGTATGAGACGCGCAGGACCGAGTATGATCGCCAGCAGCAAATGAGGACTTTGGTCAATGGCTTAAGTGCCCGCGAAGCCGAAGTGTTTGGGCTTGTTGTCCGTGGCAACCTCAACAAGCAGATTGCCTACGCCCTTGGTATATCGGAGCGCACGGTAAAGGTTCACCGTCATCAGGTGATGGAGAAGCTCGGAGCAAGGTCACTCGCAGAGGCTGTCTCGATTGCTGCGGACATCGGCCTCGACCACGGACAGGTACGACGTGACGCAAAGTGACGGGCCGGCTTCCCCTTAGGGCAATATCGAGTTTTCGACGACGCGCCTACAATGGGTGTCAACTGCGGATCTCGAGAAATGTCACAATGGGGGCATGATAGTGGGAAAGCTGCGCGGCACGGTCGCTGTTGTCGATGATGATGCGAGCCTGCGTCGAAGCGTCGGACGCCTGCTCTACGCTTACGGATTTCCGGCCATTGAGTACCAATCTGCAGAAGCCTTCCTCGGTCGCGATCCAAACATCCTGATCGACTGTCTCGTATTGGACATCGACCTCGGCGGCATGTCCGGAATCGAATTGCAGCACAAGTTGAAAGAGGCAGGATCGAAACTGCCGGTGATTTTCATCACCGCCCTCGAAGACCCCCGCCTGAAAATCCAGGCAGAACAAGCCGGGTGCATCGCCTATCTGCGAAAGCCTTTCGCTGGGGTCGGGCTTATCGACGCGGTGAAGAAGGCGATTGGATCGTGAGATGACCGACCGCCACGACGCTCAGGCAGACTGACCAGCCAGACGGCTAACAGGGAGGTCTAATATGGAATGGCTTAGACACTGGCGGCCGATGGCCGAAGCACTAGCAATGGCGTCCTGCCTCAGCGTGCATCCGTTTTCCGCCGGAACCGCATCCGCTCAGAAAGCAAAACCGAACATCGTGTTCATTCTCGGCGACAATATCGGCTACGGAGACATCGGCGTTTACGGAGGCGGGAATTTGCGTGGATCGCCGACGCCGCGCATTGACCAGCTTGCCTCCGAAGGGCTGCGACTGACACAGTTTCTGGTCGAACCCTCCTGTACGCCGTCTCGCGCAGCCCTGATGACAGGACGCTATTCCATTCGTTCCGGACTGTCGTTGGTTGCTGTTCCGGGCACGTCTTTTTCCTTGCCGGCAAACGAAGTCACGATGGCTGAAATGCTGCATGACGCAGGCTACGCGACCGCAATCTTCGGCAAGTGGCATCTCGGTGCGCAAGCCTACAGTCAACCGCAAAACCAGGGTTTCGACGAATTCTACGGTATTCCGCCCGGCGATACCTGGGACGCATTTGGAATGATCCGGCAGGCAAGGCAGACGAACGCGCTCGATATCCCTCTCGACAAGGGGCCGCAAATCGTCGAAGCGAGCCGCGGCCAGCCACTTAAATCCGTGAAGCCATACACCGAGGAAGTGCGCCGCGAAATCGATTGGGAGCTGGCGGATCACGGCATCGACTTCATGAAGCGGCAAAAATCGGCGGGCAAGCCGTTCTTCCTTTACCTGCCGATATCGCGCACGCACTTCCCGAACCTGCCTTCGAAACGGTTCGAGGGCGCGTCGCGGATTGGTCAGTTCGGGGACTCCCTGATGGAGGGCGACGCGATTGTTGGAACGATGCTTGACGCAATCAAGGACCTTGGCGTTGAGCAGGATACGATCGTGGTCTTTGCATCAGACAATGGACCGGACGGCCCTGGCGCAAACCGGTTCGGCGGCGACATGCCGGATATTGGCAGTTCCGGACCGTATCGTGGTGCGCTTGGCGAGATCAGCGAAGGCGCGATACGCACGGCCGCGGCGATACGCTGGCCGCAACGGATCAAACCGGGATCTTCGTACGCGATGTTTTCGATCATGGATTTCTTCCCGACCTTCGCTCATATCGCTGGCGCCAAAGTGCCGGATGACCGGCCAATCGACGGTGTGGATCAAACCAGCCTGTTGCTAGGAGAGGACGACGACGGTGCCCGTGATCACCTGCTGACCTTCGTCGGGTCGGAATTGGTCGCAGCCCGCTGGAGACAGTTCCGTGCGTATTTCGTCAACGTGGCGCCGGGCCGTAGCGGCGCAGGGGGCGCAACGTTGATGGGAGGCGTTGGCGCGAGTGCTGCGCCCATGAACGGGTATCCGCAGGTGTTCAACATCGAGGCCGATCCACAGGAGGAGCACAATATCGGCGAGATGTACAACTGGGTTCTGGGGCCGCTGCTGCAGGCGGTGGGAGAATATAAGGCGAGCCTTGCGCGATCACCTAACCCGCCGGCGGCGAACATGACAAGGTTTTAGCTGCCGCAGCCTTGCGCGAACTGAAGCACAACTCGTTCCATGGTCGCCAGTGTGAAATACACGGAAAACAGATTTGCTTCAGGCGCAGCTGGTTGCGCCTGAAGCAGAGCATCTGGTTTCGTCGATCCGCCTAGCCGATCGACATCAGGCTGGCATTGCCGCCGGCCGCGGCGGTATTGATCGAGGTGGATACCTCTTCCAGAAGCCAGTTGAGGCAATAAGCATCCGGATCGCGCTCGAGCTGCTCTGTCGAAGCGGATTGTGTGAGCAGCAATGGGCCCGGCATCGCGGCGATCTTTGCGAGCATGGCGGAGACACGATCAGCATCGCCTTCAACAAGTGCGCCAGCCATCGGCTCGGTCTGGGCACTTGCCTCCTTCCAGGAAATCCGCTGTGCGACGCTGACGGGAACATCTTTCAGCGTCGTGCGGAGGCTCCCATCGCATTCGATTACCGCGCTGTTGCCGGTGGCAAGCACAGCCGAGACCTGGCGAATGAGCCCGGTCCGGGAGACCGGAGCACACAGGATCGCTCCGCGGGGATGAAGCGCATAGAGGTTGCGCTCACCGACGGGGCCAGCAAGTTCGGTTTCAAGTCCGAGGGCCGACTGGCTGCCGAGATGGCGCGCCATTTCAGCATCCTCGGAAAGGCCCTGCTGGTCCAGCCACTTCGCAAAGTCCGAAAGAGCCGGGTCGCTGTAGACGGAACTGTGCTGCGGTGGGATCGGTGGCGTCGTCACTAAGCGCCCGAGATAGAGCGGCCCGCCCGCTTTGGGGCCGGTGCCCGACAAGCCGCGGCCACCGAAGGGCTGGACGCCGACAACTGCGCCGATGACGTTGCGATTGACATAGAGGTTGCCCGCCTTCACCTGCGAGGTAACGTTCGCAATCGTTTCGTCGAGGCGTGTATGGAGCCCGAAGGTCAGGCCATATCCGGTTGCATTGATCTCGTCGATCAGGTGGCCGAGGTCCTGGCGGCGCCAGCGAACGACATGGAGAACAGGCCCGAACACTTCGCGCTTGAGTTCAGAGATCCTGTTGATCTCAATGATCGTCGGTGCAACGAAGGTGCCATTCCTGGTCGCATCGGGCAATTCGACGCGCTCCACAGCACAGCCGGAACGGCCCATGGCATCTACATGCTTCTCGATAATCTCCTTGGCTTCGGCGGTGATTACCGGGCCGATGTCGGAGGCCAGCCGGTTGGTGTTTGCGATCGAAAGCTCGCGCAACGCCCCCTTGAGCATGGCCAGCGTGCGATCAGCGACGTCTTCCTGCAGGCACAGGATACGAAGTGCCGAGCAGCGCTGCCCGGCGCTGTCGAACGCCGAGGCGATCACGTCGCCAACGACCTGTTCGGCGAGCGCCGAGGAATCGACGATCATGGCATTCTGACCGCCAGTTTCGGCAATCAGCGGAATCGGCTTGCCAGCCTTTGACAGACGCTTGGCAAGTTCCGACTGGATCAGTCGGGCGACCTCGGTCGAGCCGGTAAACATCACAGCGGCGGCTTCAGGCGCTGCGACGAGGGCCGCCCCTACCCTTCCGTCGCCGGGAACCAGTTGGACGACATCGTCGGGGATACCAGCCTCATGCAGGATGCGAACTGCTTCGGCGGCGATCAGCGGCGTTTCTTCTGCGGGCTTGGCAAGAACCGGGTTGCCGGCAACAAGAGCAGCAGCCACCTGCCCGGTAAAGATTGCCAATGGGAAGTTCCAGGGGCTGATGCACACGACCGGTCCGAGTGGCGCATGCGAAGGGCCAAGGGTTCGGCGAGTCTGCTCGGCGTAGTAGCGCAGGAAGTCGATTGCCTCGCGCACTTCGGCAATTGCATTGAGCAACGATTTGCCGGCTTCGCGGATGATGAGGCCGAGCAAGGTCTCCATCCTCGCCTGCATGATGTCGGCAGCGCGATCAAGAAGTGTTGCCCTTTGACCCGGCGTTACCGATCCCCAGGACGAAGCAGCTTTCAGGGCGATCGCGGCTGCCGAGGCGACCTCTTTTGCGGTTGCTTCGCGTACTGTTCCGACAACGTCGCGGTTGTCGGCCGGGTTGAGAACGTCGCGGGCAGTTGCCGCCTCGGTCTGGTTGGTTGGCGCGGCCGACCACGAGAGGGTGGCGCTCGCCTTCAGTGTTTCTGTAAGCGCCTGTAGCGATGTTTCATTGGAGACATCAAGGCCGGCAGAGTTGCGGCGCTGGCCGTAGAGGTCGGAGGGAAGCGCAATCTTGTCGTGCTTCTGGCCGGGCACCTGCATTCTCGCGACAATCTCAACCGGATCGGCGACAAGCTCGTCGATGGAGACATTGGGATCGGCAATCCGGTTTACGAAGGAGGAGTTGGCGCCGTTTTCGAGAAGGCGGCGCACAAGATAGGCAAGCAGCGTTTCATGGGTGCCGACAGGAGCATAGATGCGGCACGGGCGGTTGAGATTCTGCCGGCCGACAACCTCGTTGTACAATGGCTCGCCCATACCGTGCAGGCACTGGAACTCGTACTTGCCGACGTAGTAGTCGGAACCGGCCATGTGGTAGATGGTGGCGAGCGTCTGTGCATTGTGGGTGGCAAACTGCGGGAAGACGGCATCGGTCGCGGCAAGCAGCTTCTTGGCGCAGGCAATATAGGAGACGTCCGTGTAGATCTTGCGGGTAAAGACAGGGAAGTCTTCAAGGCCATCAAGCTGCGCGCGCTTGATTTCGGCATCCCAATAGGCGCCCTTGACAAGTCGAACCATGATGCGGCGACCGGCGCGGCGGGCAAGATCGATGATGAAGTCGAGGACAAAGGGGCAACGCTTGCCATAGGCCTGGACAACGAAGCCCATGCCGTTCCAGCCGGCAAGGTCCTCGTCCAGGCACAGCGTTTCGAGGATATCGAGCGACAGTTCCAGCCGGTCGGCTTCCTCCGCGTCGATGTTCAGGCCGATATCGTAGGACCTGGCGATCAGCGCAAGTGCCTTCACCTTCGGCAGCAATTCGCCCATGACGCGCGCGCTCTGGGCTCTCGAATAGCGGGGATGGAGGGCCGAAAGCTTGATCGAGATGCCGGGGCCTTCGTAGATGCCGCGGCGGTCGGACGCCTTGCCGATCGCGTGGATCGCCGCTTCATAATCCTTGTAGTAGCGTTCGGCGTCGGCGCCTGTGGTCGCGGCCTCGCCCAGCATGTCGTAAGAGTAGCGGAAGCCGCGTTGTTCAAGCGGCCTTGCCCGCTGCAGCGCCTCGTCGATCGTTTCGCCGGTAACGAACTGCTCGCCCATCATGCGCATCGCCATGTCGACGCCACGCCGGATGACAGGCTCGCCACAGCGTGCAATCAGGCGGGTGAGCGCTGCCGAGAGGTTGCGATCGTTGACTGTCGAGGTGAGCTTGCCGGTTACCACCAAACCCCAGGTCGCGGCGTTGACGAAGAGCGAGCGACCGCCGCCGAGATGCGACTTCCAATCTCCTTCAGCAATCTTGTCGCGGATCAGGGCATCGCGCGTTGCTGTATCGGGAATGCGCAGCAGGGCCTCGGCGAGACACATGAGTGCCACGCCTTCCTGGCTCGAAAGAGAATATTCGTGCACGAGCCCTTCCACGCCGGTGCCCTTGTGCTTGGCGCGAAGCGCTGCAATGAGCCTGCGAGCGGTCGAAGCTGCGTCTTGCCTGACCTTTTCCGGCAGCGTTGCAGCCTCGGTGAGGCGGGGAACACAGACGGTCTCGGGCGTGCGGTAAGCTGCCGTAATGGCACGACGCAGCGCGCTTTGCGGTCGGACCGCCGGCGCGAAACCCTCGAAAGGATTTGCAGCGTCACGCGGCTGCACGCCATTGGTTTCGTTGCCCACCGTATCGTTGGTGATCGTCATGTCTTTGCTCCAGATCAGGTATGGCTGATACATAGCAGATCTATGAAGTTGATTTCACTTGAAATAGGCTTGAATGGAGGGTATTTGCCTAATTTACACGGAAATCAGAGGTAATATCGTGAATACCATCGCAAACAGCAGAGAAATCGACCAGTTCGATCACAGGATTATCGAGGCCCTTGTCGCCGACGGTCGCATGTCGATTACCGACCTTGCAAAGAAGGTCGGCCTGTCCAACACTCCTTGCCAGGTCAGACTAAAGCGATTGATCGAGGATGGCTATATTCTTGGCTTCCGCGCAATCGTCGACGTGAAGAAACTTGGCAAGAATCATGTCGCGTTCACAGAGGTAAAGCTCTCCGACACGCGTGAGCACGCGCTGAAGGCCTTCAACATCGCCGCGCGGAAGCTGCAGGAAGTCGAGGAGTGCCATATGATCGCCGGCGCTTTCGACTACCTCTTGAAGATCCGCACATCAGACATTGCCAACTACCGTCTCGTGCTCGGCGAGAAGATATCGAGCCTCCCCTTCGTCGCCAGTACATCGACCTTCGTGGCCATGGAGGCGGTCAAGGAAAACGGCGCCTGAAGGTCGGCCTGGCCCAGCTCAGCCTGAATTTTCCACCGCCCGCCCCGCTTGGCGCGGGGGAAAATATCCGTTGCGATATATTACCTATTTACAACTAACATGTCAGTCTGCTACGTCTAACACATTGCCTTGGAGGATGGATATTGACTGAGAAATTTGGGCTTTCCGTTGCGCTTGCCACGCCGTTCGAAACCAACGGCGAGATCGCTGTCGACACGATGATTAGGCAGGCAAAACAAAGCATTGCAGCTGGATGTTCGAGTGTCACGCTATTTGGCACCACCGGCGAGGGATCGTCGATTGGCACCCAGGAGCGTGAACATATCCTCGGAGCATTCCTGGATGCCGGTATCGAGCCGCGGAAGATCGTCATGGGAGTGCTTGTTGACGCCGCCGAAGATGCAGCAGCGCAGGCTGGGTATGCGCTTTCGCGTGGCGTGCGCAACATCCTGCTTGCCCCGCCCTCCTACTTCAAGAATGTGAGCGATGACGGCCTCTTCAAATGGTTCTCGGCGGTCTTTGTGATCCTCGGCGACAAGGCGCGCGACATCATCGTCTACAATATTCCCTCCGTTACGATGGTGCCCCTGACCGTGTCTCTGATCGGGCGTCTGCGGACGGCCTTTCCAACGGTTGTCACTGGCGTGAAGGATTCGTCCGGCGACTGGCCGTTCACCGAAGCCCTTTTGAAGGCGCACGGTGACCTCATCATCCTGATCGGCGACGAGCGCCACCTTGCAAAGGGTGTACGCCTCGGGGGACAAGGTGCGATCTCCGGGATGGCGAACTTCCTGCCTGCGCAGGTCAAGCTGATGGCGGAAGAAGGCAGGGACGATGCCCGCGTCGAGGATTTTGTCGCCGAACTTCTGAAGTATCCGGTTACCCCGGCAGTCAAGGTCATGGTAGCCAGGCAAACCTGCGACGATGTGTGGCTTGCGGTTCGCCCACCACTCATTTCGATATCTGGCGAGGGGCAGGAGCAGCTTGCTCTTGCCTTCGATTCACTTTTCCGCTCCAAGGCTGCATAGGCGCCATGTACGAGGGGGAGGCAATGGACGGACTGGAGGAGCAGCCGACGCTGCGGGAAAAGGCGTATGAAAGCTTCACGCGCCACCTGCTGGCGCGCGACGTGCGCCCCGGCCAATTTGTCTCCCAGCGCCGCCTCGTCGAGTTGACCGGCCTGACGCTTGCTGCGATTCGCGAGCTAATCCCGCGGCTCGAGGCCGAAGGACTGATCAAGACGGTCCCGCAGCGCGGCCTGCAGATCGCCCATATCGACCTCAATCTCATCCGCGAGGCTTTTCAGCTCCGGCTCTTCCTGGAGAAGGAGGCGGTGGCGCTTTTTACGCGCTCCGCCTCCGATGAAACGATTGCCGGGCTCATCAAGCAGCATCGCGATATCGCCGAAGCCATCGCCAGTGGCGACGCTTCCCATGAGCTTGAAGTACGCGCACAAGCCGTCGACTGGGGCATGCATGACGCCTTCATCGACGCGCTTGGCAATACGATCATTTCCAACGCCTACCGGGTCAATTCGATCAAGATGCGCCTGATCAGCCAGGAACGCTTCCGTATCGACGGGCGTGTCGGTCCTGTCATGGGAGAGCATCTCAAGGTCCTGGAGGCGATCGAAAGCCGCTCGGCCGAGGATGCGGTGAACAACCTCGCCGCTCACATCAACCACGCCAGGGATCGTGCCCTGCGGATCTAATTGCATCATAGCCGGCGATGAGGAGATCGGCGGCAACAAGAGGAGGACTTACATGCCATCATCATTCTTGAATCCCACCCGGCGCGGCTTTCTCGCCGGTACCGCGGCACTCGGCGCCAGCAGCCTCATGGGCGTGCGCTCTGCATCGGCGGCCGTCGACTGGAAGCGTTTCGCCGGCACGACGCTGGAAGTCAATCTGGTCAAGAGCCCTCGCAGCGAGACACTCATCAAGTATCTCCCGGAGTTTGAAGAGCTGACGGGCATCAAGGTCAATGCAGAAGCGACGCCAGAGCAGCAGCAGCGTCAGAAAACCACGATCGAACTGAGCTCAGGCAAGCCGAGTTTCGACGTGGTGCATATGAGCTACCACGTCCAGAAGCGACAGTTCGAAAAGGGCGGCTGGCTTGCCGATATCAGCGGCTTCCTCAAGGATCCATCGCTGACTGATCCGTCGCTGGTCGAGAGCGACTTTGCCGGCGCCGGCATGACCTTCGCCAAGGACCCTGAAGGCGTCCTGCGCTCCCTGCCCTTCTCGGTGGACTACTGGATCGTGTACTGGAACAAGGCGCTCTTCGAAAAGAAGGGGCTTTCCTATCCGACCACATTCGAGGAAATGGCAAGCGCTGCCGAAGCGTTGACGGATCCCTCGACCAACACCTATGGCTTCGTCGCTCGTGGCCTGAAGAACGCCAATACGCCGGTCTGGACGACGTTGTTGCTCGGCTACGGATCGAGCCCGCTTGGGGCGGACGGCAAGCTGCGCACCAATTCCGAAGAGGCTGTTGAAGCGGCCAAGCTCTACCAGCGCCTGATGACCAAAGCCGCTCCTCCCGGCGTCTCCGGCTTCAATTGGGCAGAAGCCCAGTCGGCCTTCCTGCAGGGTAAGATCGGCATGTGGCTCGATGGCGTAGGCTTTGCGCCGCCGATCGAGAACCCGGAAAAGTCGCGTGTCGTCGGCCAGGTCGGTTACGGCATCATGCCGAAGGGTCCGAAGGCCCAGGCGGCGGCAACAACCGGAGACGGGCTCGGTGTCGTGGCTGCAAGCCAGAAGAAGGAAGCCGCATATCTCTTCTGCCAGTGGGCGATTTCCCATGACATGGGTGCGCGCCTGCTGCAGGCTGGCGCCGGTGTTCCCTTCCGTCAGTCGATCCTTGAGGATCAGAAGGTACGCGAAGGCGTGAAGATGCCGGCCGCATGGCTCGATGCTGTCGCGGGCTCCGCAAAGGTGTCTCAACTCACCTTGCCGATCATCATTCCCGTCACGGAGTTCCGCGACATCTATGGCGTCGGGCTCACCAACATGATCGGTGGCGCCGATCCGGCTGCCGAGCTGAAGAAGGCGACGGCTCAGTTCGAGCCGGTGCTGGCACGAAGCGAGGGATAATGTCTTCGGTGAGCATGGAAGCCGCAACCGCGGCCAAGGCCAAGCAAAAGCAGAGGAGCAAACAGGGTCGGTTTGCTCCCAACTATTGGCCTTTCGTCATTCCCGCGCTGATCGTCGTGGCGGCTGTGATCGTTTTTCCCTGGGTCTTTACCCTGTGGATGAGCGTCAACAGCTGGACGCTTGGCCAGGCACAGGTCTTTGCCGGGTTGGATAACTACCTGCGCCTGGCGGTCGACCCGCGCTTTTGGGACTCGTTGTGGCATACCGTGCTCTACACGACGTTGTCGGTCGTCGCTCCGCTTTTTCTCGGAACGCTGGCCGCGCTCATCTTCGATACCCAGTTTCCACTGCGCGGTATCCTACGCGGGGTGTTCGTGATGCCGATGATGGCGACGCCGGTCGCCATCGCGCTCGTCTGGACGATGATGTTCCATCCGCAGCTCGGGGTCCTGAACTACCTGCTTTCCTATGTCGGGATCGGTCCGCAGGAATGGATCTACAACCAGATGAGCGTCATTCCCTCGCTGGTGCTTGTGGAAACCTGGCAGTGGACACCGCTCGTCATGCTGATCGTGCTCGGGGGCCTCGCGGCCGTCCCGCGCGAGCCCTACGAGAGCGCGGAAATCGATGGCGCCAATGTCTGGCAGAAGTTTCGGTACCTGACACTGCCGATGATCGCGCCGTTCCTGATGATCGCCGTGATCATTCGTAGCATCGATGCGGTCAAGAGCTTCGACATCATCTATGCGATGACGCAGGGCGGACCGGGCACCGCGTCGGAGACGATCAACATCTATCTCTATAACACCGCGTTTTCCTACTATGACATCGGATATGGCTCGGCGATGGCGGTCGTCTTCTTCGTCCTGATCGTTATGCTTTCCTTCATTCTGCTGATGATAAAGCAGCGCGCCAACTGGTCCGACGGGGAGGCACGCTGATGAAGCGCAAGGCACTCGATCGCATCGGACTTCTGTTCGTGGCGCTGGTGATGGTGTCGCCGGTGGTGCTGTTCTTCCTCTGGATGATCTCACTGTCCTTGAAGTACGAGATCGACAACGGCGCCTTCCCCCCGATCTTCATCCCCGAACGCTTCGCCTGGTCGAACTACGTCAAGGTGTTCGAGGAGAACAACTTCTTCCTTTATCTGTGGAATTCGGTCCTGGTAACGGGTGCGGCAACGCTTCTGGCGCTTGTTATCGGCGTGCCGGCTGGTTACGGCATTGCCCGCCTGAAGGCTGAGAAAGCCGCCGTCGTCATCATGATTGCGCGTATGACGCCCGGCCTTTCCTTCCTCATTCCGCTGTTCCTGCTGTTCCAGTGGCTGAACCTGCTCGGCACGCTCTGGCCACAGATCATCATTCACCTTGTCGTAACCGTCCCGATCGTCGTCTGGATCATGATCGGCTATTTCGAAACGACGCCGATGGAGCTGGAAGAAGCCGCAAGCATCGACGGGGCAACGCCCTGGCAGGTTTTCCGCCTGGTGGCCTTGCCGATCGCAAGGCCCGGGATCGTCGTCGCCTTCATCCTGTCGGTGATTTTCTCTTGGAACAACTTCGTGTTCGGCATYGTCCTTGCAAGTCGTGAGACGCGTACGCTGCCTGTCGCGGTCTACAACATGCTGTCGTTCGAGCAGGTCAGCTGGGGTCCGCTTGCTGCCGCGGCCTTGATCGTCACCCTGCCGGTATTGATCCTGACCGTCTTTGCACAAAGGCAGATCGTTGCCGGCCTGACGGCGGGTGCGGTGAAGTGACATCGACGATCCCGAGCAAGCAGCAGTCGAAGCCGGCGCGGCGTATTCTGTGCGTCGGAGCCGCTGTTCTTGATACGCTCTTCAGGGTCGATGTCATTCCCGCCGGCCAAGGTAAAGTGCTGCCAACCGACATGTTGCAGATCGCAGAAGGAATGGCCTCGAGTGCCGCTTATGCTGTTGCAAGGCTTGGCGGGAGCGCCAGCATCTGGGGCGCTGTCGGAGATGACGAGACCGGCGAGCGCATCATCGGCGATCTGGCTGCAAGCGGCATCGATACCGCTGGCATGCGTTGCGTGGCAGGCGCCCGCTCAGCCGTATCGACGATCCTGATCGATGATGCCGGCGAACGCCTGATCATACCGTTTTATGATCCGCGGCTGCATCACGGCGTCCAACCCGTCTCCGCTGAAGATATCGCGGCATTTGATGCTGTTCTGGTCGATGTGCGTTGGCCAGAGCTCGCTCTCAAGACATTGCTTGCTGCCCGAGAAGCAGGCATTCCTGCCATCCTCGATGGCGACGTTGCGCCCGAAGGCGTGATCGAGATGCTGGGGCCGGCCGCAAGCCACATTATCTTTTCGCAACCGGCCGCCGAACGACTGACGGGAGCATCAGATCCGGTGTCGATCGTTCGCCAGTTGAAGGAGACGTTCGCTCATGCCTTCGTCAGCGTGACATTCGGCGAGAGAGGTTCTTACTGGTTCGATGATGATGACGCCCTTATCCGTCATCTCGAGGCACCACGCATTAGAGCCGTCGATACGCTGGCCGCGGGCGATATCTTCCACGGAACCTTTGCGCTGATGCTTTGCGAGGGCATGGCGATGGAGGATGTGATGCGCTCGTCATCGATGGCGGCGGCCATAAAGTGCCGGACGTTTGGAGGGCGCATCGGGGCGCCTGATCGAGCAGAACTTGATGAGGCGTTGACGAGTTGGCCGGCCCGTGCCGTCGACGTCACCCGACCCGCTGACCAAGCCGTTTAAAGATCATGCCAGACGACTACCCCAGGGTCTCGCGCTCAGGCGGTGCATTCACTGGGCGTCGGCGGCGCAGCCTCTGGTAACAACGGCAGGGGCCAGAAGTAAGTGAGCTTGGGGCACCGGTCGGGTCATCCTCCTGTTCCGGTGTCCCGACCAGTCGCCCGTTTCCCGTGCCGACGCAGTCCACCAATCGCAAGCGGAAGCTGGCGAGAACTCATTCCAGTTGCTCGGTGAATGACGACCGCGACAATGCGTTGATGCCGTCTCGCTGGTTTGTGGGTAAGTCCATCCGATCTGCCAAATTGGCACTCAAACCGTTCGCTTGCATATTGGGGCGCACCTGACGGACATCGGCGCCTGGCGGGATCAATGTTTGGATGTCTTGCTTCGCCCACGCCTCATGTCCCGAACCTGGTCCGCGGGGTTCCGTTGTAGGACGGTCGCCGCAACAAGACTAGCCGCATGGACTTGGACCCACTGACTGTCGTTCGCGGCCACCGCACCCAGCCTGCGGCCCTCACCCTCCACCTTGCCTACGAAAGTAGACATCGGCACGGACACCTCGCTCCAACCGGTTCCCGAAATCACAAGCTTGGCCGAGTGCGCGGTTTACCCCACAAGGTCTTCGGCCGCGTACAATACGTCGACCAAGACCTCGTTGGCGAAATCCACCGCCAGTGGCGTGATCCCGTTGGACGATCCCGCTGGCCTTCTTTCTATTGAGTGATGATATCGCGGATCGTTTCGCACGTGCGGGCGCAACTCGGCGATTTCCTCCGGCGTTAGTCTCTGTTCCGTGACGATCTGACAGGCCACCCTGTCGATGCGGAATTTTCCCTCGCCCCCGTCAATTCTGGCAGTGGCGATCGCCCCGTCGTGCATTGCGATCTGTGTCACGACGCCCGCAGCGTTCGCTAACCTGTGCGTTCCTATTGCCGGCCCCACTGGCTCAGTTTCTAGGCGGTGTCTTCGCAATTCCACCGTCTCACCCGGCACATGCGAGTTTCAAATCACGTCGATGTAGAAATCGGTGCCTTCCCACTGCTGCCTAGTTGTCCAGAAGATGGTGAAGACGACGATGCCAGGGCCGAGCATTTTGGTCGGCAAGTCGCAGACATGAGTACCGAAGCCCGTATCACGGGTATGGCTGTCCGTGACATGAGCCCAGGCGTCGGTCGACCAATGCACGATGGCAGTCTCACTCAGTTCAATGCGCAGGCTACGTCCTGTCGCCATCACGGTCCGCTTGTCGGTCAGGCGCCAGGCGAAAGGCGCAATCGGCGGCTGACCGGCGACATAGCGCGCAACAGTCTGGGGTGGCATGTCGAAAATGACTCCATCGCGGATCGAGCGCAGCAATTTGATGTGTTCCGCATGGGCCCAGACCAAGGGCATGGCGCTACCGGAAGGGCGACCAAGAAAGAGCTCGCGTTCGGGCACGTCCTCATTATCCCAAATCTGCTCGGGCAGTAAACCGCCGTCGCTTGCCGAGGCTTCTAGTGCCGCCAGCAGGCGCCGCGCCTCGTCCGGTCGCCCGGCGGCGAGCTCATAATGCGCGCGTTCACCGGTCAGAAGCGGCCAGAGCCTGCCGACGCCGCTGCCGGCGAAGGGGGCGCCGTCGACGCGCTCGCCATAACCGTCATCATTGTACCGATACCAGTAGGATCCGGCCGGAAGATCGCGCCGCAACTCGGCATCGATCGCCGCCACGGTACCGAGGATACGCGGATCATCCGCGGATCGAAGACCGAACCGGACAAGCGCAAGCGCATCGGGGCTGAGAAGCAGATCCGCTTCGATGACGGCCGCGCCGTCGTCGCGGTTGCGGATCGGGATGAAGTCGCGACCGAGCGAGGAGCTGCCGCCCGTCGCCGTGGCGATCCGCACATAGTAGCCATCGATGCCCAACCGGCGCGACAATTCCGTGTCGGAGGCGTAAGTCCATTCGTCGATCCGCTCGCTCCAGCCGTCGGCTACCTCGCGAAGGTATTGCGCCGCCGACAATCGCCCGGCCGCCTCCACCGCGTCGGCCGCCGCGAGCAACCCGGCGATCTCGACGGCGAGCGTAAAAGGGGAATAACCGGCATCCTCCTCCCAACGATCCTGCTGGGTGGCGGGACCGTTTCTGACAATATAGGCCGCAGCAGCCTCGATCATCGGCAGGTATCGGCCAGCCCCCGACGCGTCGATCTCGCCGGCGCGCAGCAGCATGTCGTAAAGCAGGATGGGAAACGCCGTCTCGTCCATCTGGATGCCATGCCAGTAGGGGCGGCCGTCGAGCCAAGCATTCTGCACCCAATGGCCATCGGCTTCCTGGATCGCGGAGAGATAGTTGAGCACCGCACGCGCGTCGGTTCCCGCACCCGCGGCAAGCAACCCGCCCGCCGTTTCCACCAGGTCACGCGTCCAGACGAGATGGTAGCCGCCGAGGTCGTCGTCGCTCTTGTTGAAACCCCAAGGGATGGAAAGGCTCGCTATGATGGCGCCCGAGGCATCGTCACAGTGGGTGGCGAGCACGCCTGTGCTGACGCGGTACCGGTTCAATCGGCCAGGTTCATGGGGCTCGTCGAGGGTGAGCAATCCCCCCTGCCAGTCCCGCCAGCCGTTGCGAAAATGCTTCAGCGCCGGCTCGATACCTTGTTCCAGGCTGAGTATGGCCCGAAAGGCAGCTTCCTCGGGTTGCGTGCCGAAGCCGATGGCGATCTGCACCCGCCCTCCAGTTGCCTCCATGTCGAGCGTCCCCGATAGCGCGACGTTGCCCGACGGCGCACAGTGGTATTCCTCCTTCAGCTCCTCCCCGCGCGACAAAGCCTGCCAGCCATCGGAGAAGCCGGCATAGCCCGCCGACCGCGCAAGCCAGGGGACAGATGCAGCAATCGCAAGCGCTCGTCCCGAGCCCTCGGCGAAGAGCATGGGCCGACCCTTGAAATCACCACACCAAGCTGTGTTATCGGCGCCGCCGTTGACGAGATGCGGCGCAATAAGTGCATGCAGCCGGTAGTCGGAAAGCTTGCCGGCCAAGGCCTCAAAACGGAGGTCCTGCAACACCACTTCGCGCTCAGGGTCTGAAAGGATGGTCTTGGAGATCCGATAGCGGCCGTCGTGGGCGGTGTTGACGAGACGAAACGCCGGAACACCGTCCTCGACCGCATGGACTTGATGATCTGTGTCGCGCTTCTCCTCGGAGAAATAGCCGTCCCCCGTCACGATGAAGCCGAAATCGCGGACGCAGGCCATATCGAGCCGCGGCGCGTAGATCTCGTTAAGGATTCCGTGGCTTGCTGTGAACCAAACGCGGCTGGCCACGCTGACGGCGGTGCCAACCGCGCTCTTGTCGCTCGAAGTCCAACGGGGCTCGATACCGGGTGCGCCTGGTGGGACAAGAGCACCGGGGGGCAATGTCGGAAAGGCCAACTGCTGATCCTCCGTTCAAAATGCACTCTTCTTCAGTGAGCCATCATCGGGTTGAAATCAAGCGACGCCCCATTGCCTTCTGGAACTCGACAGCCGGTCCTGATCTTGACCCCGATAGCGCAATGCGGGAGCAATTATGGGCACGGCCCCTAGAGGAGCGCAGAACATGGCTGGGACGACTGAAACAATCGCAGCATCGCAAGAGCGCAAGCATGGCAAGCCCGAGGCGAGCACCGGACCGGCTGATCGCACTGTGCTTGCCATCGATATCGGCGGGTCGCATGTGAAGGTTGAACTCAGCAGCGGCAGCGAACGGCGCGCTGTCGAATCTGGCCATCAGATGACAGCGGCCAAGATGGTGGCGGCACTGCGCAAGCTCACCGAAGACTGGCACTACGACCTTGTCGCGATGGGATATCCCGGACCGGTTATCGCCCACCGGGCCGCCGCCGATCCATTTAACCTCGGGCCGGGCTGGAAGAATTTTGATTTCGAAGCAGCGTTTGAACGGCCAGTGCGGATGGTAAACGACGCACTCATGCAGGCGATCGGCAGTTACCAGGCAGGCCGCATGCTCTTTCTCGGCCTCGGCACTGGCCTCGGTTCGGCCATGATCGCCGAGAACGTTTGCATGCCTCTGGAACTGGCGCACATGCCCTACCGAAAGGCGACATTCGAGGATTATGTCGGCGAACGCGGCCTGAAGCGTCGCGGCAAAAGCAAATGGCGAAAATCGGTATTCGACGTCGCCGACCGCTTGGGTGCTGCCCTGCTGCCGGACTACATCGTCATAGGCGGCGGCAATGTCGACCGGCTCAAGGAACTGCCACCGAAGTGCCGCCGCGGCAACAACGACAACGCCTTCCGCGGCGGTTTTCGGGTCTGGTTGGATGACAGCCTGCGCATCTAAACTCGACGCCTCTCACGAAAGTGGATGACCTATTTGGGACGACTGCAGGGCTTGGCCTCCCAACGTGATCCCAAGCCGAACGGCAACCCCCTTATGAAGGGGTAGGTCAAGGCCTCAACGCCGTCGTCTCGTAGAGCGACGCAACCCTCACCATAGGCTTCAAGAAGATTGCAAAGAACGGCCTGAGCTGGACGCGAGCAATTTCTGGAGCAGTTGGCGATGCGCGGGAGCGCCTACTGGGTCAACAGCTGTGGTTTGAGATCACCTTGCAGGGTTTCGTCGACAGGGCGCTTCTTGGCATGCATCGGCTGTTCAAGCACGGTGACCGGCGCGGCGACAGCCGTGGCTGCGACGTTACCGATGGTCGTCACTGTTCCGCCGACGACAGCGGTAAGTCCCTGGCCGAGCGTGACGTTGGAATCCGTCAGCGTCTGACCGGTGACGATCCGCTGGCCAATCAGCTGGACGATTTCAGGACTTTCGGCGAACTTGCCGTGGTTCAGGCCTTCGCCTTTGACCTTGGTGAGATCGATGGCGGTAAT
>NZ_JBFTIN010000057.1:0-26695 GCF_056394785.1 Rhizobium sp. 10N414
TGATTGCTGATTGCCCCAGACGCCTGACAATTTGAACAGCAGCGGCACAAGCGAATGGGAGTTCTCCCAGACGTTGGCGACCGAGAAGTCGGAGACGACGTGGGCGTAGGTCAGAACTCCGAAGGAGAACGCCACCAGCGCGAACATCGCCAGGGACCCTACAGAGGCCAGATCCATCATCGCACGGTCGAGGCGCCTTGCACCGATCACCGGAACAATGGAGACCACGAGCGCCGTCGCCAGCGCCAGGATCAGGGCATAGTGGCCGATCTCGATGATCATTGCGGTTCTCCCGCGTGTTGCCACAGCCCCTGCTCTTTCAACTTGTCGGCAACTTCCTTCGGCATGTATTTCTCGTCGTGCTTGGCCAGTACCGTATCGGCGACGAATTCATGGCTCGCCCCGTCGAACCGGCCTTCGGTCACCACGCCCTGCCCCTCCCGGAACAGATCTGGGAGAATGCCGGCGTACGTGACGCTGACGCTCTCTCCGCTGGGGTCGGTGACCGCGAATCGAACTGTCGATCCTTTCCCGCGCACGATACTGCCCTCGCCCACCAGGCCACCGAGACGTATACGGGTTTCCGGTGCCACCGGCGTTTTCGCCAGATCGGAAGGCATGTAGAAATAGGCCACCGACTGGCTGAAGGCGAACATGACGAGAAGCACCGCCGCAATGATGAAGCTCATGCCGCCACCGATGATTGCCAAGCGTTTCTGCTTGCGTGTCATTCCGTCATTCCCTCTCAATGCCAAGTTCGCGCGCCAGTGCGACCAGTTGCTTTCCCTGTTCGCCCGTCGCAGGGAAGACCGCGAGCCCGCGCTGCAACGCGTCGACCGCGCGTGTTCTTTCGTTCAGCACGGCATAAGATCGCACAAGCTGCATGAAGCCGTCGAAATTGTTGGGCTCAGCCCGAAGCCTGCTATCAAGGCTTTCGACCATCGCCTGTATCGTGTGCTGCGGCTCTGCCGCATCAGGGCTCTGTGTGGTCGAAAGGCCGCGCTCGCCTTTTGGTCGGTCCGACCCCTTTCTCCCTGTGGCGGCAATAGGGCCTCCATTCTTGGCAATGTGCTCGTTGACGAGCGGCAGCCAGGGGGCATCTGCCGGAGAACTCCTGGCTATCGCCTCGAAAGCACTCCTTGCTTCAGCCTGACTGCCAGCCTGCTCCTGGCCGAGTGCCAGATAGAATTTTGCGCGTGGATTGTCAGGTTCAATAGCCAGTATCTGCAAGAGGACCGCATGAAGGTCCTCGGCAACCGCCCCGCCAGACTGCGTTATCAACGCCGCCGCCAGTCCCTCGAGCCTCGAAACCTGCGGTCCGAGGAGACGAAGCGCGTTCCGGTAAGCTCGCTCCGAATCGGCTGCACGGCCCATTCGGAGATAGACAGGTGCTATAACGTCCCATCCGCGGCCGTCATTCGGGCTGCGAGAAAGATGGTCTTCGGTCTTCCTTACAAGAATTGCAAAATCCTGTCCCGGATCTGCCAGCCTTGCTTGCAGGGGGCGTGAGGGCATGTCAGGTGATCCAAGGGAGACGTACAGTCCGACACTCAGCAAGGGAAGAAATGCGACGACGACAGGACGGAGCCAGTAACCGGGCCGTTTTACCGATAAACGGCGTTCTGGCGCTTCGCTCTCCTTGAAAAGGCGCCGCGCTGTCTCTGCCCGGGCCAACTCGTATTCCGTTGGCAGAATGTCTCCGGATGCAAGCTCGTTTTCGAGTTCCAGAAGCTGCTTTCGGTAGAGGCTGTCGGCTCCCCTTGCTTGTATCGGCCGAGCGCGCCCCGAAGAAAGTGGATGCAGCAGTATGGCTGTTGTTGCGGTCGTCATCACCGCGAAGAGGATCCAGATAGTCATTTTTCCTGACGCCGTTGCTGGCCGGAAAATAGCCAAACCCGCAAGGCGCACATTGACGAAGATCAAATACTGGAAGAGTAGCTTGGCCGCCCCGTAAACACATAACCCACGCCGCGTACGGATTGTATGAGCTCCGGGCTCTTGGGATCTGTCTCGATCTTCTTGCGAAGCCGGACGATCTGGGCGTCGATCGCTCGGTCGAAGGCCTCGAGATTCCGGTTTCGGGTCAGGTCCATGAGCTTGTCCCGCGACAGCACACGACCCCGGTTGCGGACAAACACGAGCAACATGTCGAACTCGCCGGTGGTCAGGGACACGTCGGCGCCGAGGGGAGAGGTGAGCCGCCTTCGCGAGACGTCGAGCCTCCAGCCTTCGAACTCCAGGCTTTCCTCGTCGAGGGCGCCGGACTTGGAAGGCAGGCCCGAGGAGGTGCGTCTTCTCAGCACGGTCCTAAGCCTCGCAAGAAGCTCTCTGAGATGGAAGGGCTTGGCAATGTAATCGTCGGCGCCGACCTCAAGGCCAACCACCTTGTCGGTGACATCGTCCTGCCCGGTCAGCATCAGGACCGGCACGTCGGAGGTGCCACGAAGCTCACGCAGCAATTCGAGACCGTTCTCTCCGTTCGGCAGTACCAGGTCGAGGAATATGGCCGCGTAGGATTCCCTTGCCAATTCGGAGCGCATGGCTGTGCCGTTACCGACGGCCGTCACTCGGAATCCGTTGTCCTCAAAATAGCGAACTAGCATCTGTCTTATGCGCGCGTCATCGTCGACGACCAGAATACGGTCAGCGTCCATCTGTGCCTTGTGCCCTGCTGTCATCCTTCCATCCAGATAACGTAGGATGAGGGACAATGCCACCGGTTCGCAGGCAGTTGATGCCGGTTGCGCTTTCCTGTCCGCAAAAACATCTGGCTATACGCCTCATCGAAATCAGATAGCCCGAAAAGGGTCGACCTGGATGATTTGCGTAGATGGAGCCCTCTCGCAACAGCGCCCCGGGAACCGCAACCAAAAGTCCCTTGGATATCGAATGGGCGGGGAGCGTCTGGGTAGAATTTGGTCCAAGCAGTTTCGAGTATAATTTCGTCCGTTACTCCCTCAATGAACAGGACTGGTCCGGTCGTATTCTTTAATACATGGGTGATGTCGAGCTGAGCTTTTCCTCTGTGAACGTTATCAGCCCGGCAGATAGTGACCTTATCAGTTCGCCTCTGTCTTTTCCCCGTTGAACTCGAGCATGCGGATGTTGCTCGCCACCTTCGTCTCGACCGTAGGCGCGTTATGGCATGTGATAAGGATGTGCTTGGTGCGAGTGCCATCATCAGAGATGGCGTGCGTCTGTCCGAGAAAATCGGATTGCCACTCAGGATGAAGGAAGGCGTCTGGCTCATCCATGAGCGTGATGCAATTGCGGCTCCTGAAGAGCTCGGAGATTGCAAACGGATAGACGGACTGAAATTGGCCATCACTGAAAGCCCGCGATGATACTCATGTGTTCGCCGCTAGTCAGAGTAGGATCGAAATGTCCTCAATCATTCCCAACGCCCACAGGGCATTGAAAAGGCAGAAAACCTCATCCTGAGTGTCCGCGGAGAATGTGTTCCTGAACTTCGCTATATCGATCTCGATGCGATAAGTATCGCTGTCCCGTCTGTGATGGGAGCTAGGTGGAGGCCCGTTCTTCGAAGCCAGCTTCTCGGCAGGCCGTATCACCTGCCCGCTTTGCGGCCGCCCATTCCGGCACTCAAGCAAGTATGGCCGCCACTGGAACTGCTCTCATAGTAGAACGGCTCCTCGACGATGAAGCGCGATGTCCGAGCCTGGATATCGCCGGCCGAGAAAGCGCGGCTCCTGCTGAAGCGACGCGTGACGAGAGTCACCTCCCGAGGATACGAACCGCTGATTGCCGCAGCATGCGATCCATCTACAGGAGAACGTTAACGATACTCTCATTGGTAGTTCTACGGATATGAAACCTGGAACTCCTTCGACACTATTCAAATGGTAAGGACGCGACGTGAGCAAGTGGTGACGTCGGTAAAGAATATCATCAGAATAAGCCTCTACGTCCTCGCATTCCATTTGCAACGCAGTTTGGAGTGAAAAGATGTACGTCAGAATTGTAAGTCTCGCGCTACAAGTTTTCTGGACTGTCTCATTCACGGTCCTTGCTTGTATTGCGCTGCAATACATCGGAATGAACGTCAACGTGATCGCAATATCAATCGTAGTCGCACTTGCTGTCCTGCTCTATGGCCCCGTCGCGAGATTCTTCAATCAGTAGAAAAATGAGAGGAAGAGACAATGCAGCATGCGCTTTCGACAGACATCACTGTAGATGACGACTTCCAGCCGCTTTCGGATGAGATGCTTGATGTCGTTTACGGCGGAGGCAGAATTGGCGATGCCGCCAAAGGCGCCGCTATCGGCGGCTTTTCCGGCGCGATCGGGGGAGCGGCTGGCGCTGCGTCCGTCGGGGGAAGTATCAGCCACGGGGCGATAGCTGGTGGTGTCGGAGGCGCCATTGCGGGTGGAATACGGGGTGGGCTGAGTGGCGGTGGCGGCAAAAAATAGCGCCGCTCCCAAAATAGCTGACGCTGAGCACTGGGGGGACGCGTCCCCTCCCAGTGCAAACTAGCGTTAGTGGGACTGGTTCTTTTCCTAGGCCGCCGGAAGCGCGATTGCAGAAGAACGATTCAGAGCAAAGCCCAGTGGATCGTGACCCACCCAATGTGTTCCGCGATGAGGTGTTTGTCAGCCAGCGCGACGGCCTTAAAGGCGAGGTACAATTAGCAATCCCGCTTTCTTTCACGCTGTTGGGCGCTGTGCTGTTTTCGACCATTCTAACGGCGGCAGTGTTTGTTACCATGGCGACCTATTCACGGATCGAGGTTGTTGAAGGGTGGGTTGTGCCTCAAGCGGGCCTGATCCGGATACAGGCGCGGCATGGAGGAATTGTCGAAAGCCTCAGCGTCGACGATGGGACCGATGTCGATGCCGGTTCAAAGGTTGCGATGATGAAGGTGACGTCATCTTTTCAGTCAAACGATGTTGGCCGAATGCTTTGGCGCAGCGCGGGCGTTGAAATCGACTCTAACCGAGAGCAAGAGAGACTTTCACTTGAAAAGCTCAGAACAGAACAGTCCCGTCTATTGGGACAGATTGGGGTTCTGGAGTCAGCACTGCAGGTGGCAGAACAACACGAGCAGTCGATAATGCGGCGGGTTGCCCTTCTCGAAACCCGAGCAGCTAGAACCGCTCAACTTGTCCTGAAGGGCGCGATAACAGCGACAGATGGAGAAAAGGCGCAGCTCGAACTCCTGATCGCTCAGCAGGATCTCTCCGAAGCCCAAGGAACCACTTTGGATCTCGAAAGTCGGATAACGGACGTCAGAGCGAATTTGGACGGCCTGCCATTCGAGATAAAGGCGTCAGAGGCGAAAGCGCGCGCGATCGACGCCGAATTGGAGCAAAAGCAACTTAAGACGGCGTTGTTGAATTCTTACGAAGTCACCGCGCCTGTTAGCGGCCAAGTTGTCGCCGTCCCGGTGATGGTTGGGCAGGACGTGGCAGCCGGAGCGACGCTTGCTGTCATCGTCCCCGCAGGTAGCGCGCTGGAAGTTGAATTATATTTTCCATCCCGCGCCGCGGGTTTTGTGGTGGCCGGGCAGGAAGTTCGCGTACGATACCAGGCGTTTCCCTATCAAAAATTTGGGACAGCCAAGGCAACGGTCCGATCCGTATCGCGAACGATACTCGCACCCGGCGAAATTTCTACACCCGGCGTCACGCCGAAGGAGCCGGCCTTTCGAGTAAGAGCCACCTTGGCCGGCACCCAAATCCGGGCTTATGGGCGTCAGATTCAGATCCGTCCAGGAATGCTTCTGTCCGCGGACCTCGTCATTGAGCGACGCACTCTTTTCGAGTGGCTGCTCGATCCCATATATGCCGTGAGACGGCTGCAATGAACCGTCTATTGCCTCGACTTCCCGACCGCTTGCCGATCGTTCAGACCGCAGAACAAGCTGAGTGTGGTTTGGCATGTGTCGCGATGATCTGCCGGTATTACGGTCACGGCACGGATCTAAACGGCTTTCGTCAGCGGTTCGAGGTTTCTCAGAACGGGATGACCCTAAGGACCTTGATGCACATCACCAGCCAGATGCATCTCGCCCCAAGGGCGTTCCGGACAGAAATCCACACCCTGTCCAAGGTCAAATTGCCCGCGATCCTCCATTGGGACCTCAATCACTTTGTTGTCCTGAAACGGATCGGCCGAAGAAGAGCGGTCGTCCACGATCCCGCTTTCGGGATACGGACATTGTCGAGAGACGCCCTCTCTGACCATTTCACTGGCGTTGTGCTTGAGCTCACCCCAAGCGCCGATTTCTCCAGGATAGCCGCACTTTCCCCTCTCAAGCCATCGCATCTCTGGTCCAAGATAACGGGCGTTTGGCCTGTCGCCCTACAGGTGTTGGCGCTTTCTGCCACTCTCCAGGTGGCAGCGTTCGCTATCCCTTTTCAGATCCAATTGGTCATCGACCAAGCAGTAGAGCAAGGTGACCTCGATTTCCTCGCCGTTGTGGCAGTGGGTTTCGCCCTTCTGGTCGTCGTTTACGCTCTGACCGAGGCCCTACGCAATTGGAGCCTGCACGTATTAGCAGCCACTGTTCTCTATCAGATCGTCGGTAACATATTTCGGCACCTCCTCCGCTTACCTGCCTCGTTCTTCGAGAAGCGTCATATCGGAGATATCTTGTCCCGAATGGGCTCGACCAAGTCTATACAGGAAGCCTTGACACACGGAATGGTCGGCGTGGCGATCGATGGCACGATGGCGATTGTTGCCGCCATAATATTGCTTGCCTATTCAACGCAACTCGCTGTTGTAGTGTTGTTTTCACTGTTGATTTATCTGTTTGTCACAGCTTTTTTCTATCCCCTTATGAAAGAGAGATCTAACGAGCAACTCATTAGTTCCGCGGTAGAACAGTCCTATCTGATGGAGACTGTGCGCGGCGCCACTACCATCAAGGTCCTTGGCGGTGAGATAGATCGCGAGGCCAACTGGCGGAACCGTTACGCCGAAGCGATCAATACCGCATTGCGATTTGACCGCCTCGAGGTCGTCCTCAAAGCAATTCAATCAGCCATTATCGGCCTGCAGAGCGTCGCTGTTGTCTATATCGGCGCTCGGCTAATACTCACCGGTAGTGGCTTCTCGATCGGCATGCTAATGGCCTTTCTCTCATTCCGGCAAACCTTCAGCGACAGGATTGCCTCGCTCGTCGGTGAGATCGTTCAGTTCAGGCTTCTGAAAGTGCATCTGGACCGCTTGGCTGACATCGTCACAACCCCTACGGAAGTGGCAGACGAGCTGGGAGTTTCCTACGACAAGACGATTGGCACACTTGAAATGGTGAACGTGTCCTTTCGTTATGCCTCGGCTGAACCACTTATTCTGGACAGCGTAAACTTCAAAATCGAGCCCGGAGAATTCGTGGCGATCACGGGTCCGTCAGGGGGCGGCAAAACCACCCTGTTCAAAGTTCTCCTGGGCTTGCACTATCCCGTCTCCGGCAAAGTGCTCGTCAATGGAAGTCCAGTATCTCCGCAACATTGGCAATTATACCGGCGCCAGATTGGCGCAGTCATGCAAGACGATCGCCTTTTGTCCGGCTCTATTGCCGACAACATCGCGTTCTTTCAAGCTGATCTTAGTATGGATCGTGTTATCGAAGCAGCTAGGGCGGCGAGAGTTCATGACGATATAATTCGCATGCCTATGCAATATCGATCACTTATAGGGGATATGGGGTCCTCGCTCTCGGGAGGACAACGTCAACGCGTGCTGTTGGCGCGGGCTTTGTACCGGCAGCCGCAGCTTCTTCTGTTGGACGAAGGTACGGCAAATCTGGATGAACGAGCAGAAGAAGCCATAGCGGATATTTTGTCGGAGATGACCATCACCCGCATTGTGATTGCGCATAGGCCAGCACTGATGAATCGCGCTACAACGCTGATCGAAGTCAATAATGGCCAGATAACGGTAGTGCCCAGGGACATCAAAAAATCCTGCAAAAGATTTGACTGAGCGATAGAATTTGGAGTTGCCATGAATATTGACTACTCCTGCCTTGCAAACGGCCTTCAAGTTGTCTCGATCGCGTTCAGGGATTTTGAAAGCGCCGTGGTCGCAATTATGATCCGGGCTGGTTCCAGGGTGGATGGAGCCGCTCACGGAACCGCCCATTTTCTCGAACACATGGCATTCAAGGGCACGCGGCACCACGCGTCCGATGAGATTACACAGCGGATTGAAAGCCTCGGGGCGACAATCAACGCGGTTACGGGCAAGGACTACACGCTCTATTATGTTGAGGGGCTGAAGGAAATGCTTCCTGAAGCGGTCGCGATCCTGACAGAGGTAGTGATATCCCCTCGACTCGACCCCGAGGATATGGATGTCGAGAGACAGATCATTCTACAAGAAATTCTGCAAGCCCAGGATGATGCCGCGGTCAGCGCGCTGGCGGGGTTGGCACAAAGGGCCTATCCCGATCAGAGCCTCGGAAAATCAGTTCTGGGCACCCCAGAGACAGTGGCACGGCTAAGCCGAGCAGATCTGATGGACTTCGTCATCGAGAACTATCAGCCTGAAAACATGATATTGATAGCGGCTGGCGGCATATCCCACCATGATTTGGTTGTGCTGGCCAACCGGTTTCTGGATCCTATGCAGGTCTCCAGCCGAACGCGCAAAGCACCCAAAGCGGCCTACTCAGGCGGACTTTTTTTGCAGACCCGATCGGAGCTAAGTCAGTCTATCGTAGCCTGCGCGTTCCCAACGGCATGGGCAGGTGACCGTCATCGCTACGCGGTTCAAGTCCTTGCGGAGGCATTGGGAACGGGAATGTCGTCCCCCTTGTTCAGATCAATCCGGCGGGACCATGGTCTGGCGTATGAGGTCGGAGCGTGGTCAGAACACGGTTCCGACTACGGTTTATTCGGCATGTATGCGGCGACATCGGCAACTCATGTTGAAGATGCCCTCCGGCTGATGGGCATTGAACTTTCGAAGATGGCAGCGGCGGACAATGACGAGGCCGTACATCGTGGAAGAAACAAATGCCTCGTCAACCTCGTCCGCGCCCGGGAAACACCGTTTGACGCGGCCAGCATGGTAGGCACGGCTATGCTGTCATTTGGCACGATCGTATCCCCGGAAGATGAGATCAATCGAATCCGAAGCGTCACGACGCGAGATGTGAGGGAGGCCGCATCGACACTGATTGATATGGCGAAACCCACAATCGCTGTTGTCGGTCAACCAGAACCCATTGATTACGAAGAGGTGATGCTGACCGCAATCAGGTCGGTGCTCGGGAGCACGTCCTCCGATCGGTAAATTGTTTATGGGGTGACAGTTGGCGACCACAGGTCGGTCGGATTGATGTCGCGTGCCTTGCGGGTCAGCAGGGGCCGGAGTTTGCGACTGACTGGAAAGGAAGGTTTGAACAAGAGCGTTCAAGTCCACAATATCAGACCTTAGTCCGAAACAGATCGGACTCGGGTCTGATGGCTTCAGGACCTTTGTCCACTATCCAAGCCCGCCCTGTCCCGCATAACTTGTGCCGTCCAAACCCACCGGACACCGGGATGCTCCGGCACGCCCCCTCGCGTGTAAACCCCTCGGAGCTTCCGGAACCGGCGCAATTTTCTACGCCGCCCGCGAGATTGTTAATTGGATATGCAGCATGACCATTCGCAGATTAAGCGCATTCGCAGCACTCGCTGTAAGTCCATGGCCGTTGAGTCTTCAAGCAAACATCGGTCGAGAGCAAGTGAACACGCCTTTTGATGAAACCTCACTCGGAAGGGAGTTCGATCTTTTCGCAACTGAATTGACCAAGCTGCCAAAGTCACCGGAGATCACCGCATTGGAGCTTCGCTTTGCTCTCCTGCGAGAAGCGGTGGCAATCCGCCTCGCGGGACCGAGCCGATACCGTTGAGTTACCGTCGTCGCTATTCGACGCCTAGGATCGAAACCGGATCGCGTTCTGTGTACGGATGAATATCGCCCTAAAAAAGCCCCGCTCGTAAGTGGCGGGCCAATTGGGCGGCCTTTGGAAAGGTGGACAACGAACTAAGGCGGCTGGGCTGCGGTGGTGGAGGCGATCTCCTGCCAGGCACTCAAGCGCTGCATGGCGATGCCGCGCCATAAAGCGCATCAGGTTGCGCTTGAGTTGCGGGCTCCTCTCGGCAAGCGCCCGAATTCCCGGCAAGTCGATCATCGCGATCTCCGTGAAGTCTGCCGCCCGGGCGCCTTGAGCGTAACAACGTCCCTCGGCAACCTGGTGTTCGCCAAAGATGTCTCCGGGTTCGCAAAGGGAGATGTCGGTCTCACGGCGCGAGCTTTCCGAGCGCGTCACGCGCATCTAGCCGCTTGGTACCATAAGGACATGGGTTGCGATCTCTCCTGGCGCGACGATCTGCTCACCCGGGGCAAAACTGCGCAGTTCGACCAGGGCCAGAAGACCGTCGGCTTCCCCCTTGTCGAAACAGCTCCGACCCCAAGTGCGTTGGATTCGTGACAGGCATCTGTTCCCTCCTTCACGGTTTCGAGCTATCGGCCTCGTCGTCGGCGAGCACTCGCCATGCTGCACCTTGCAAATCGTCATACTGGCCGCTCTTCAGAGACCAGAGGAAAGCCGCGAGCCCTATGCCCCCCATGAAGAGGGCAATCGGTATGAGGTAAATGAGCATGTTCATGCCGTCTTTATCTCCTTGGCGAGCGCAACTGGCTCCCTTGAAAGCCGCGGTAAGGGACGGGTTCCAAAGGCAGTGAGACGGAGAGCGTTTGTCACGACGATGATGGAAGAGGTGGACATGGCAACCGCGGCAATCAGGGGCGTGGCGAGACCAGCTATGGCAATCGGAACCGCCAACACGTTATAGCCGATCGCCAGGGCGAAATTCTGCCTGATCAATGCCGCCGATTGTCGTGCGATCTGGATAGCCTCGGTAACTGCATCGAGGCGTTCGGTAAAGAACACGAGATCAGCGGCTTGGCGCCCGATATCAGATGCCGAGGCCGGCGCCATGGAAACATGCGCAGCGGCAAGCGCCGGCGCGTCGTTGATACCATCCCCGACCATAAAGACCCGTCGTCCACTTTCGTTCAGGGTCTCGCATTCGTCGACCTTTTGCTTTGGCGACAAGGCGCCGACCGCACGACAAACGCCAAGCTTGGCCGCCGTAGCATCGACGACAGACTGACGATCACCCGAGAAGATGAATGTTTCAAAACGTCCTGCATCAAGTCTGGCGATCGTCTCTTCCGCGCCCGGCCGCACCACGTCTTCGAAGAAGAAGCGAGCTTTCACGACCCCGTCGCTCGTAAGGACAACCTCCGAAAGGGGACTATCGGGCGAGGCCGAGTTTGAGGTTTGCGCACAGGCGAAGGCAGCACTACCCAGACGGTAGTGCGCGTCTCCGTGACGTGCTTCGAGACCGCCGCCCGGGATCTCGCTCACGCGGTCGAACGGCATGGGAGCTATCGGGGTGCCGCGGGCAAGGGCTTGAGAGAGCGGGTGCCTGGAGTGGAGTGCCATCCCCGCCGCGAGCGCGACGTCGGCGTCGCCGTCCGCCACGGTTTTCACAAGGCGCGGGGTTCCGAGCGTCAGTGTTCCCGTCTTGTCGAATGCGACCGTGTCAATCTCGGCCAGACGTTCCAGCGCCGAGCCATCCTTCACCATTATTCCCTTCCGGAACAATTCTCCTGCGGCAACAACCTGTACGACAGGAACAGCAAGGCCGAGTGCGCAGGGGCACGTGATGATAAGAACGGCCACCGCCACAAGCATGGCCTGCTTCCAGTCTCCGCCCAGGAACCCCCAGGCGAGAAATGAGACGAGGGCAAGCAGATGCACTACAGGCGAGTACAAGGCCGCAGCACGATCAGCGATGCGTCGGTAACGCGCGCGTCCTCCTTCGGCAGCTTCCATCAGGTTGATGATCTCAGCAAGCAACGAATCCCTGGCGAGCTTCGTTGCCCGAACCACCAGCGAGCCGGTCAGGTTCATCGCTCCCGAACTTACGGCTGCGCCTTCTGAAACCGCTACCGGGTTGCTTTCGCCGGTGACGATCGAAAGATCCAGGTCGCTCTCCCCCATGGAGACGAGACMATCGACCGGAATACGATCACCGGCAGCAACGGCGACTTCGTCGCCAACGGAAATGTCTTCGATCGCGACGTAGCGACGCGAGCCGTCGGGGGACACCACGAGAGCGCCACGCGGAGAGATTCTCGCGAGGCCGTTGATCGCGGCCCTCGCCTTCTCTCGCATGATGTGATCAAGCGTCCTGCCGATAAGAAGGAAAAAGAGCAGCGAGACTGTCGCGTCGAACCAGGCGTGCTCGCCGTGGTGCATCGTCTCCCACAGGGAGACGCCATAAGACAGCGTCACCGCGAGCGAGATCGGAACGTCCATGTTCGTGCGGCCGTGCCGCAGTGCGTTCCATGCCGACTGGAAGAAGAAGCGACCTGCGTATACCAGCGCCGGTGCTGCGATCATCGCGGAAATCCAATGGAACATGTCGCGGGTGGCGGCATCTGCTCCTGACCAAACCGACACCGAAAGCAGCATGATGTTTGCTGCCGCGAATCCTGCGACGCCAACCGCCAGAAGAAGCTGGTTCCTGGTCTTGTCGTTTTCCGCTGCAACGGGCGCGAACAGATGAGCTCGGTAGCCCACCGAATTTACAGCGTTGATGATTTCCGCAGGGTCCGTCGGGCGCCCCTCAACCTGGTCGGCATATACGCAACTGACGCGACGGGATGTTAGATTTACTCTCGCCTTGCGAACGAAGGGCAGTTTTGCAAGTGCCCCTTCAATCGTCGCGATGCAGGCTCCACAGTGAGCATCCGGGACGCTGAGATCGAGCTGG
Organism: Rhizobium sp. 10N414; assembly: GCF_056394785.1. Classification (NCBI taxonomy): domain Bacteria; kingdom Pseudomonadati; phylum Pseudomonadota; class Alphaproteobacteria; order Hyphomicrobiales; family Rhizobiaceae; genus Rhizobium; species Rhizobium sp. 10N414. Next base: position 12,810 of record NZ_JBFTIN010000057.1, read on the forward strand.
AAGAGACCGGAACCGAGTGGGTGACTGGCAAGGGTAACTTCCTCGGAGCTGAAGGATGTCGCACTCATTGCCAGCACGCCGTTGGCGTCCATTGTGCAGCAGGTCATTGGCCGAACCCCGCAGTATCAAAACGAACGGCCTCGTGCATGACGACGGCATCGCCTCGGCGCGAAATCAGTTCGACGATCCAGTCGCCAGAAGGCACGTGACGGCTTGTCGTGAAGCTGCCTTCGCCAGCCTTTTCGAGCGAGATATTGAAATCCTCGTGATCGCCCACGGGGCGCTTGAAGTTGGCGACAACTATATCCGCCTCAACCGGCGACCCGTCGCGGTTCTTGAGGTTGTAGTGGAACACTCCATGCGACATCGAGATGCTGCCGGAGATCCCGGTAGCCGCCAGCGCCTTTATTGCGGCCGCCTTCTTGTTGAATTCCTGGCTGGCCACATAGGTGTTTTCCACGACGAGACCGCTCCAGCTGGACGAGGCCAACCACGCCATGGTCACGTTCACCCCGATCACGACGGCGAAGAATGCAGACGTGACGAACAACATGTGGCGGCCAGTGAAGCCATGGGTGCGAGCAGTCATCTGTTCTCTCCTGGTGCGTTGAACGCCGCGCGGTAGGTCGCGCGATCGGAATGGCCTTCGTCCTCGATCGAGAACAGAAACTCGTTGACTGCGGCGCCGGTCTGCTTTCGGGTTACGAAGACCTTGAGCGCGGTGACCGCGTCAGGCGCAGCAGCTATGGTGAAGTTGCGGGCCTCCGTTTTGCTCAGTTCCGGAATGCGCATCGTCGCACCTTCCAGACCCGAGATGGAGAGGTCGATCTTCCTTGGAGCGGGAACCATGTTGAGGATTCGAAGCGTGTAGCCGTTGCGAATGGAGCCGTCGCTCTCGAGGACATACTGCGGATTGCGATCGTGGACGACGTTGAGCTCGAGGCGTTCACGCATCGACAAGTGGATCAGCATGGCCAGGCCGATCGAGGCCCAGACGACGGCGTAGAATAGCACCCGGGGCCGAGCGATGGCCCGCCAGTTGAAGTGGCGGATCCCGGCGATGAAGGTTCCATCAACATTGCGCACCTTCGCAGGCTGGACGGGCGCCCTGCCACCATCAGTGGCGATGGCCATGTTGCTCGAATATTCACTGAGCGTCGCATAGGCGATCAGCCCGCGCGGCTTTCCAATCTTGTCCATGACGTTGTCGCAGGCATCGATACAAAGCGCGCAGGTGATACACTCCATCTGCTGCCCATCGCGGATGTCTATTCCCATCGGGCATACGGCAACACAGGCGTTGCAATCGACACAGTCGCCAACCGCCTGACCCGCCGCCTGGGCCTTCTTGGCGTGGCGCGACCGTTGTTCGCCGCGCCAGTCATTGTAGGTGACGACAAGGGAATTCTCGTCCAGCATGGCCCCTTGGATACGCGGCCATGGGCACATGTAGGTACAGACCTGCTCTCGCATGAGCCCGCCGAGAACATACGTCGTGAAGGTGAGAGTGGCGACCGTGGCGTATGCGACGATGGGTGCCGTGCCGGAAAACAGTGAGACGGCGAGCGACGGAGCATCAGCAAAATAGAAAATCCAGGCGCCGCCTGTCGCAATGCCGATCAAGAGCCAGACCGTGTGTTTCAGGATGCGCTTGCGCATCTTGCCGAGCGTCCAGGGACCGGCGTCCAGCTTCATTCGCGCGTTGCGATCGCCTTCGATCGCGCGCTCGACAACAAGGAAAAGGTCTACCCAGACGGTTTGGGGACAGGCGTATCCACACCAGGCCCGGCCGATGGCAGACGTAACCAGGAACAATCCAAAACCTGCCATCACCAGCAGACCTGCGACGTAGTAGAATTCCTGTGGCCAGATCTCGATGAAGAAAAAGAAGAAACGTCGCGACGAGAGGTCAATCAGGATGGCCTGATCGGGCGCGTAAGGGCCACGGTCCCACCTGATCCAGGGAGACACATAGTAGATGCCGAGGGTAACCAGCATCACGAGCCATTTGAACCTGCGGAAGCGACCTTCCGCCCGCTTGGGAAATATCTTCTTTCGCGGTGCATAAAGCGGCTGGCGATTGCGGCGTGCATTGACCGGCTCGGCATTGACGCGTTCGACGTTGTCTGGATCTGGCGCGGTGTAGAGGTTCATTGGGCTCGTCCGAATTTCACCCGGCCGTTTTCCCATCTTGCCGTTCCCGCTTCCTTGACGCAGATCAATAATCCGGGCGCTTCCCGAAAAAGGGAGGGCCACGCCCTGAAGAGATGGCGTGGCCCGGAGGGATCGCGGAAGGAGGTCCGCGATGTGACCTCCACTAGACACAGCAAACATAGCAGAGCTCGGCCCTGCTCTGTTTGAGCCAGGTCAAACGATCCGCGATCTGGCTGCCTTTAGGGGCCACCGCCACCAGGCAAGCCTCAGCCGCGAAACAAAAAAAGAGGCCGCACCTTCAAAGGTACGGCCGGAGTTTACTGGGGCGGGATGTGCGCATTTACATCCCGCTGGACAGTCATGCTTCTAACGGCTGGTCGGCTTCTGGTCCTTGAGGCAGATCAAACTGACGATCGAATTGCCAATTTTTTGCGCGTCCTCCTGTTCGCTTGCAGGATTCGTCGTCTTGCTGGTGCGTGCGGAGACACGGGAATGGATCACCGCGCGAGGGGTACCATAAAGGCCAAGCAATGGATTGTGGTCGTGCGTCGTCATTGTGATCTCCTCTACTGACCGCCGCCCAGCGAATGGACGAATACCGTGAGTTCCTTGACCGCAGTGTCGCCCAGTCGGCCCGCCCATGCCGGCATCACGCCGTGCCTGGGTGCCATAACCTGACGGACGATGGCATCTTCGCCGCTTCCTTTGAGCCAGATCGCGTCCGCGAGATTCGGGGCTCCCATCTCAAGTTTGCCCTTGGCATCTTCCCCGTGACATGCAGCACAATTATCGAGGAAGATCTGCTTGCCAGCCTCCGCGCCGGACGCGTCGGAAGGCGTGTTCGTCAGGCTCCATACATAGGCCGCAACCTGCTTGGTCTGTACGGGATCCAGCATGTCACGGAATGCCGGCATTTCGGACACGTGGGTGTCGGCGTCCGCTTCGTAGCGCACGCCATGGGCGATGGTTGCCTGAATTGAATTGAGGTCTCCGCCCCAGAGCCAGTCGTCGTCGTTGAGGTTGGGGAATCCCGGTCCGCCGCTTGCGCCGGATCCATGGCAGGGAGCACAGTTGACCTTGAATGCCGAGGCGCCGCCCGCGATCGCGAATTCGCGAAGCGAAGGATCGGCATCGATCTCCTGGACCGTCTTTGCCGCGATCATGTCGTGGAACTTCGTCTGCGCGACCTTTGCCTGATTGAGATCCTGCTGAAGCTCCGCGCGGCTGGAAAATCCCAGATAGCCTTTGGTAGCCGAGGTGATCATCGGAATGGCAGGATAGGCGACAGCGTATGCGACCGCCCAAAGGATCGTGACATAGAATGTCCACACCCACCATCTCGGCATCGGATTGTTGAGTTCGCGGATGCCGTCCCATTCGTGTCCGGTCGTTTCGACGCCACTGATTTCATCAATATGTTTTTCCGACATCTCAATCGTCCTTTAGGGGAATGCTGGCAGCATCCTTCGCAGTCCGGCCGCTGCCAGGACGAAGGGTGAAGATCACGGCCCCAACGAAGAAGGCTGCCATCGCCAGGAGGCCCCAACTGTCGGCGAAGTGCCGCATAGCGGTATAGGTTTCCATCAGTTCACCTCATCGATAACCGGTGGCGTCGTCGTAGGTCGAGAAGTCGACGAGCGTGCCAAGCATCTGCAGATAAGCCACAAGGGCGTCCATTTCGGTCAGCTTCGACGGATCGCCGTCGAAGTCGCCAACCTTCGCCTTCGGATATCTTTCGAGGAGTGCCGTGGTATCGCCGTTCGGGTCGGCCTGGACTTTCATGTCGGCTTCGGCGTTGGCGAGCATGTCCTGCGTGTAGGGTACGCCGACATCCTCGTTTGCCTTGAGGTCCATGCCGACGTCCTTCACCGTGACCTCCTGCTCCTTCAGGAAGGAGTAGCTCGGCATGATCGATTCCGGCACGACCGCTCGCGGATTTGCGAGGTGCTGGACGTGCCATTCGTTCGAATAGCGGCCGCCAACACGGGCAAGGTCCGGACCGGTGCGCTTCGAGCCCCACTGGAACGGGTGGTCGTACATGGATTCCGCAGCGAGCGAATAGTGGCCATATCGTTCGACTTCGTCGCGGAATGGCCGGATCATCTGGCTGTGGCAAAGGTAGCAGCCTTCGCGGATGTAGATGTTGCGACCCGCAAGCTCGAGCGGTGTGTAGGGGCGCATCCCTTCAACCTTCTCGATTGTGTTCTGCAGGTAAAACAGTGGTGCGATCTCGACGATGCCGCCGATGCTGACCACGAGGAGCGAGCCGACGAGAAGAAGCGTCGCGTTCTTCTCGAGGATCTGATGTTTGTCCAGTATCGATGCCATGTTTCACCTCACTCGGCAGGCTGTGCCTGGGGCACGTAGGCGGTGGGAATTGCTGCTTCGTTTCGCAGGTGGCCGCGGATGGTCATGTAGATATTCCAGGCCATCACCAGACCGCCAGCCAGATAGAGAGCACCTCCGGCGACACGCAGGACATAGTAGGGGAACATCGCTGCGACGGTTTCGGCGAACGAATACACCAGGAAGCCCTGCGAATTGTACTCACGCCACATCAGACCCTGCTGGATGCCGGCGACCCAAAGGACGGCCGCGTAGACGACAATGCCAAGGGTCGCGAGCCAGAAGTGCCAGTTGACCATGCGCAGGCTGTAAAGCCGCTCGCGGCCCCAGAGCTTTGGCGTCAGATAGTAGACCGCGCCGAACGTGATCATCCCAACCCATCCAAGCGCGCCCGAATGGACGTGACCGATGGTCCATTCCGTGTAGTGGCTGAGCGAATTGACTGTCTTCACCGACATCATCGGCCCCTCGAAGGTCGACATGCCATAGAAGGCGATTGCAACGATCATCATGCGGATGATCGGATCTGTCCGGATCTTGTCCCAAGCGCCCGACAGGGTCATGAGGCCGTTGATCATGCCACCCCAGGAAGGCATCCAGAGCATGACCGAAAACACCATGCCGAGGGTCTGTGCCCAGTCGGGAAGTGCCGTGTAGTGCAGGTGATGCGGTCCAGCCCAGATGTACATGAAGATCAGGGCCCAGAAGTGGATGATCGACAAGCGATACGAATAGATCGGACGGTTTGCCTGCTTTGGAACAAAGTAATACATCATCCCGAGGAAGCCGGCGGTAAGGAAGAAGCCCACCGCGTTGTGTCCGTACCACCACTGGGTCAGTGCGTCCTGCACGCCTGAGAACGCGGAATAGCTCTTCGAGCCGAGGAACGACGCCGGAACAGCGAGGTTGTTCACGACGTGGAGCATCGCGATCGTCACGATAAAGCCGAGATAGAACCAGTTCGCCACATAGATATGTGGTTCCTTGCGCCTCAGGATCGTCCCCAGGTAAACCACGAGATACGCCACCCAGACGATCGTCAGCCAGATGTCCACATACCATTCCGGTTCTGCGTATTCGCGTGCCTGGGTGATGCCCAGGACGTATCCGGTCGCGGCCATGACGATGAAGAGCTGGTAGCCCCAGAAGACGAACCAGGGCAGGCTTCCTCCGAAGAGCCGCGCCTGACAGGTGCGCTGAACAACATAGAACGACGTCATGATGAGGGCGTTACCGCCGAACGCGAAAATGACCGCCGACGTGTGTACAGGACGAAGCCGCCCGAAGTTCAGATACGGCGCGATGTTCAGATCCGGGAACGCCAATTGCGCGGCGACAACGACGCCGACGAGAAAACCGACCACTCCCCAGAAGACAGTGGCGATAAGCCCATACCGGATGACCTCGTCGAAATAGCCCGAGGTGTCCGGCTTGGCAATTCGTGCCGCAGGAGAGAAGTCGATCCTCCTGATCAGGAGCACGGTGCCCGCCAATAAGCAGAAGGACAGGATGCTCATATGGACAGCAAAAAGATGGTCATGCGCGAATGCGGCGGCCAGCAGTGCCAGAAATGCTGCAACCGCGACCGCCATCGTTTCCGTAGAGTAGTTCATGGTGTCGTCCCCAGTGCGCAGACGACCGCTCCGCGACCGCCTTTCTCGTACTTTCGGGAACGACTGTCATGGCGGGGACCCATGCTCCTTGATCTATGTCAACGAAGCACGACTTTGCTGCCGGCCACGCGCTGCTGTTACAGACTGTTACAAAGTCGCACCAACTCTCACAGTCCGATCATTTCCGTGTGACAGGACCAACGTCTTATGCCCTCACATCAACGAGGGGCACGAACATGCTGATGCAGGGCAACACCGCTTTCGAAAACGTAGAGGCCACCAGCAAGTTGAGCTGTGACCAGCCGCTGGCATCGGTATTTCAGATGTCGGCCACCGAGACGGTCGAGGCAGGCGAGGCGATCTGCTGGGAGGGAGACGCCGCCAAGCACCTCTTCCAGATTGTGGAAGGCGTCGTCCGGCTCCACCGCATTATCGGTGAAGGCCGCCGGGTCATTACAGCATTCCAGTTCGCTGGCGACGTGGTCGGCGCTTTCCTGCAAGGCGACCTCCTGTTCACCGCCGAGGCTGTTACAGACTGTAAGATCCGTCGGGTTTCGCGCAAAACCTTCCACGATGAGGTCTCGCGCTCGGACGCCTTGAGACCAGCCTACATCAACCTGCTCTGCAAGGAGACGGCTGCCGCCCACGACCAGATGGTGCTTCTCTCCAAGAAGAACGCCGAGGAACGCCTTTGCAGCTTCATCTTGAAGCTGGCGTTACGCAGCGAGTCGCAACTCAAAAAGGGTCTCCTGCGTCTGCCCATGAACCGGCAGGACATTGCCGACTATCTCGGCCTCACGATCGAAACCGTCTCGCGGACCATCTCGAAGCTCGCCGCCAAGAATATCGTCATCCCGGAAGGCAGGCATGATCTCAGGATCGTCAGTCAATCCCGCCTCGCCCAGCTGTCCGGCAATTCTGATGATTTTTCGGAGAAGACCTGTCATAGGGGTAGCGTTCATTGATGTCTTGAAAGAGCCGACATGCCCCATCGTTTGATAGCGCCACGCACCGCATCGCCCCACGAGCTGGATGCGCTCGTGCACGTGCTGGACGGGGCCGACATCATCGTGCATCGCCTTGAAGGTACGATCACCCACTGGTCGATCGGTTGCGAAAGCATGTACGGATGGGCGCGGGAGGAAGCGGTCGGAGAAAGTGTCGACGAGCTGCTCGACACCCGGTTCCCTGAACCCGTGGAAGATATAAGGACGCATCTCAAGTCGCGCGGTTTCTGGCAAGGCGAGGTCGTTCACCGCCACAAGAGCGGCTATTACATCAACGTCGCGACCCGCTGCGTCCTGGTCAACCTGCCCGACGGCGATCCGGCGGTCATCCAGGCCAACAGCGACGTGAGCGCGCTGCGCAAGGCCGAAGAGGTCGTGCGATCGCGAGAGGCCCACCTGACTTCGATCCTGGATACCGTTCCCGACGCAATGATCGTCATCGACCAGAAGGGTATCGTTCTTTCATTCAGCAAGGCCGCTGAAACGCTGTTCGGAATGGCCGCGGAGGATATCTGCGGTCGCAATGTCAGCAATCTCATGCCAAACCCCTACCGTGACGCACATGACGGCTACATCGACCGATATCTCCACACCGGCGAGAAGCGCATCATTGGTTACGGACGGGTCGTCACCGGCCGGCGCGCCGACGGCTCGCAGTTTCCCATGGAGCTTCATGTCGGGGAAGCGACCGCCGATGGCGAGCGCATCTTCACGGGTTTCGTGCGCGATCTGACCAGCCGCTTCAAGATCGAGGAAGATCTGCGCCAGGCGCAGAAGATGGAAGCCGTTGGCCAGTTGACCGGAGGTCTCGCACACGACTTCAACAACCTTCTGACCGTCATCAGTGGAAATCTGGAAATGATCGAGGACAAGCTGCCGCCAGGGCCGCTGCGCGACATTCTGCGCGAGGCGCAGGATGCGGCGGCCGACGGCGCCAAGCTGACCGGGCAGTTGCTGGCGTTTGGCAGACGCCAGCCCCTCAGCCCCAGACAGGCAGACCTCGGCCAACTCGTCACCGGCTTCTCTGATCTCCTTCGCAGAACGTTGGGCGAAAACATCAAGCTGTCCACGGTTCTCTCCGGGTCCGACTTCAATGTGCTGGTCGACAGCTCCCAGCTTCAGAACGCCATCCTCAACATCGCCCTCAATGCGCGGGACGCAATGCCCAAGGGCGGAAGCCTGACAACAGAAATCTCGCGCACTCACCTGGATGCCGACTATGCGAAGATGTATCCGGAGGTGCGAAGCGGCAATTTCGTGCTCATCGCCATGACCGACACGGGTGACGGCATGACGGATGACGTGAAGAAACGGGCCATCGAACCGTTCTTCACCACCAAGGAGGTGGGCTCCGGAACAGGCCTTGGACTGAGCATGGTCTACGGCTTCGTCAAACAGTCCGGCGGGCATCTTCAGATTTACAGCGAGGTCGGACGGGGCACCACGATCCGGATCTACCTGCCCGCAATCAGCGGCGCCAGGCCGGACGCCGGAAACCAGGATCGGGGCACGGTCGAAAGCGCCCTGCCGCGCGGAACCGAGCGGATCCTGGTCGTCGAAGACGATTCGCGGGTGAGACGGGTGGCGTTGGCGAGGCTTGCCGACATGGGGTACCAGGTGCTCGAAGCCGAGAACGGACGCCGCGCGCTTGAACTGCTCTATGAGAACGATGACGTCGCGCTGCTGTTCACGGACATCGTGATGCCAGGTGGGATGACCGGAGACGAGCTCGCCAGAGAGGTTCGCGACCTCAGGCCCGACATCGCCATTCTTTTCACATCCGGGTACTCGGAGCCGGCACTGGCGACGAACGAAGTCATTCCCGGCGCGGAATGGCTGCGCAAACCGTACACGGCCCGCGATCTCGCCTTCAAGGTTCGAGACATGCTGGATAAGGCTCAGCAGCAGAGACTATCGTAACCGGTATTCGCACTTCTAGCAGAATCTGTCGTCTTGCCTCGAGAGAGGCTGGAAGACTGGCCTTCATCACGCGTCGAGCCGGCGGGTTGGCCGACGGCGGGCGAGTGATGTGGCCTCAATGAATTGCTCCGATATCGTGATCCCGAACGAAGTGAACGCGGCCAAGGTCGTCGAGCACGAGACCCGCCCTTCCCGGTCTCTTCGTCTTATCACCGGTCGACTGAACGGTTCATCATCGGTGCGAATATATGCAACCGATGTTGCCCAAATTTGACGAGCGTCAAAGAAGGCAGCAACCGCATGCCCTAGAACCGTTCCCGAGGCCAACGTTTCGGCCCCGTAGAATAGGAGATAAGCAATGCGTTTGAAATTCGGCCTGATCGCTGCGACGGTAGCCCTTGTCGCCTCGGCAGCACCGCTCATGGCAGCAGAGCATCAGGTGCAAATGCTCAACAAGGGCACCGACGGCGCAATGGTGTTCGAACCGGGCTTCATCAAGATCGCTCCCGGCGACACCGTCACCTTCGTGCCCACCGACAAGAGCCACAATGTCGAGACGTTCAAGGGTCTCATTCCTGATGGCGCGGCTGAGTTCAAATCCAAGGCGAACGAACAGTTTCAGACCAAGTTCGACGTTCCGGGCGCTTACGTTATCAAGTGCACGCCGCATGCCGGCATGGGCATGGTGGCACTGATCCAGGTCGGCGACAAGCCGGCAAACCTGGATGCGATCAAGACCGCGAAGGTACCGAACATGGTACGCAAGCGTCTCGATGCCGACCTTGCGCAAGTTGCCCAATAACCCCGAAGCTGCAGGGGCTGGCGCACTGCGCCAGTCCGCGCAGGGAGACCACTTTCATGATCAGACAGGTAGCGGCAACCCTCCTACTGAGCGTCTTCGCGGTGGGCGCCGCACACGCACATGCAACGCTTGAACAGGCTCAAGGCATCTCTGGCAAAGCCTACAAGGCAGTGGTCCGGATTGGCCACGGTTGCGAGGGAAAGCCCACCCTCAAGGTTCGCGTAAAAGTCCCCGAGGGGTTGCTGTCAGCCAAGCCGATGCCGAAGGCGGGCTGGACCGTCGAGAAGATAAAGGGAAGCTACGAAAAGAGCTATGATCTGTACGGCAAGCCGGTGAAGGAAGGTCTCACCGAGATCATCTGGAGCGGTGGAAATCTTGCCGACGACGAATATGACGAGTTCGTGTTCCGCGGGACGGTGGCCAAGGAACTGCCGCTCGGCACACGGGTCTACGTCCCGATCGTGCAGGAATGCACCGACGGAGCGTCCGAACGCTGGATCGAGATTCCCGCGGCGGGCAAGTCGTCCGACGACTACGAGAAGCCGGCTCCCTATTTCGACGTTGTGGAACAGCCGCGCTCCTGATCCAAGGTGATCGCCCATGTGGCTTAGAAATCGCAACTGGGCGACACGTCTATCATTCAAAAATGCCGCTTGCGCACTGCTTGTGGCAGGCATGGGATTTCTTGCGCCTTCCGGCGCATATGCCCATGCTGTGTTGTTGAACGCCTCACCTGCCAATGACGCTGTCGTGGAAGCAGCGCCAGCCAATGTCCAGCTTCGGTTCAGCGAACCGGTCAGCGTTGTCCGGGCAAGCATCAGGATCGGCGAAGGAAACTCGATCAACCTTCCCGCAACATCAGGCTCCGAAGTCGACCTGACGATCCCGCGGTCGATCTCGAGCGGCACCGCCATTGTCAGTTATCGCGTGGTTTCCGAGGATGGACATCCGGTCGGGGGCTCGATCGTATTTCACGTCGGCGCACCATCTGCCATTTCCGCACCGGCTGTTGCGGACACCTCCGTACTGCTACAGGGTGCGATATGGTCGATACACACAGTCTCGATTCTATACCTCGCCGTCCTGATCGGCGGAACGCTCTTCACTCGATGGCTTTATCCGACGATGTCGCTCATAAGGCGACCTGATCTTGTCATCGTTCTGGGCGTCCTTTTATTCTCGTCGGGTGTCTATCTGCAGGGGTTGGACGAAATGGGCCTCGGCTTGGCGTTCGCCGGCCTGGAGCCGCTGCTTGTCGCTTCCAGGAGCGGCGCTGCGATCGCCGCAGGCATGGCGTTAGTGGCGGTTCTTCTTGTTTCGATACCCGTCTGTCGAGCCAGCCCCGCCTACCTTCCGCTTGCGGTTCTTGCGATGTCTGCGGCCTCAGCGTCCTTCGCCTTCACAGGTCACTGCAACGTCGTAGCGACACCCTGGCTCGCCCGGGCATGCATTGTTCTTCATGGCGCGACGCTGCTCTTCTGGATCGGTAGCCTGCCTCCCCTTTGGCGGTTAAGTCGAACGGGGCCCACGGATCCGCTTGCGGGTTTCTCGCGTGTCATTCCACTGCCGTTCTTCGTGCTGTTGATGGCGGGCGCGGCGCTCGCGTGGCTTGAGCTGCCCGGTGTCCAGACCATTCCGCTATCTCTTTACGGCCGGCTGCTCGTGCTGAAGGTGGCCCTGGTTGGAATTCTCTGCGCTCTCGCAATATACAATCGATTCTGGCTGACGAGGCCGGCTGCGGCAGGAGATCAGACTGCTCGCCGAAAGCTCCGCCGATCAATCGCCGCTGAAGTTGCGCTTGCTGTTGCAATTGTAGCCACGGCGTCACTCTGGCGCTTCGCCGGGCCGGATCAACTGCAATATGCCGCAAGGCCGCAGGCTTTCTCCATTCATCTTCATTCCGGTGAAGTCATGGCTCAGCTGAAACTTGTGCCCGACCTAGCCGCCGGCACGGCGAAGGCGGAGGTTGACTTCCTGACTCCGGACTTCGATCCGATCGATCCGCAGGGCGCAACGCTGCGTGCGTGGAATCCAGACGCCGGCGTGGAGCCGATCAAGTATGACCTCAGGAAATCGTCCAAAGGTGGATGGGAGGCAAGCGGCCTGCCAACATTCGATCCGACCGGTTGGAAGGTCGACATCGAAGTGCTGATCGACGACTTCACCATGAAGCACCTTGAAGGCGAGCTGCGGCCGTAGCCGGGCCGTCACTGCAAAAGTATCGAACTAGCGGATCATCCGGAAAGTGTGCATGCCAATGCGATCGCTTTCGAGGCATTCTTTCCTGTGCCATGTGAATCGCCAATTGGATTGTCGCTCAGGGTCTGATCAAACGCTCTCGCCCGGCCGCGCGCGCGGGCAGGCCCCGGCCGCGACGACGTCCAGCCCGACTTAGATAGAAAACGCCTGCCGCTACGGGTGGACCCGCCGCAAAGCTGGATACGTCGAAGGTTTTCGATTGCAGCGAGACAGAATGAGCAGCGGCAGTCAGTAAGTCCGTCGCTGGCGCCGATGCTCAGCCTTGTTACTCCAACGGTCGTCAGCATTTCGGTGCGCGGAAAGTCAAATGATGAGCAGGATGACACCCTTATCGGACGAACTTGACAGGCCTCGGCTACACAAGCGAGAAAATCGACAAAAGGTAGACTTTTGGGGCCTGTCGTGTCCCTGAACATCAAAAACCCGGCCACCGTCGCGCTTGCCGCCAGGGTATCAGCAAGACCGCCGCCATTCATCAGGCCCTCAGCGAACGCCTGCATCGCCTGGGCTACGGCGATGGTACCCAGCAACGTCTCCTTGACGAACTGCGCCGGATCCGCGAAAGAGTGGCGCAATTGCCGGAACTGGACAATCGCAACGACGAGGAGATCGTCGGCTTTGACGAGCACGGAATTCCGAACTGATGGATCGACACGAACTTTCGGAACTGCGCGGCTGCGAGCAGCGCGTCGCCTACGAAGTGTTGCGAATAACCCTGCACACGGTGCGTGACAGGCTTTCGGTGGATGACAATGCCAAGGTTGGCAAGGATCTGCACCGCTGCTTCGCGGCCTCTACTTGGAGGCATGGGAGCCGATGAAAACCCACGGGCATTATGCCTTCGAGATCTAGCGACCTCCCTACTCACGGCCTTGCCACTTACCGCTGCGTCAGACAGAGACGTGTTCGCGAAGATCATGACATTGTTCGAAACCCGACGCGGTCACAAGAAATCGACCAATCTCGCCCTTGCGCTAAAGCTTTGCGCCGCGTCTGCCCAAAACAGTGATCCCCCTGCGCTGTTCCTCAGGGCGAGCCAATTTGTCGCGACACTCCTGAAGGGAAATCGGCGTGGGCGTGTTGGCCATTGAAGCGCCAATCGCTGTCGGGATCTCCGCCGGGAGGTCTATTCGTCCTTTTCGTCCTCGACGCCTTTCTTGAAGGCGCGAATACCCTGCGCTACGTCTCCCATTAGGTCCGGGATCTTTCCACGGCCAAATAGAAGCAGCACGATTGCAAGTACTATTAGCCAATGCCACGCGCTGAACGAACCCATTATTGAACTCCTGCCGCACTGTTGATCGGGAGGCTTCCGCGCGGCTTCGAAAGCTTCATCACTCTATCGACTGCCTCCAGCGCATCGTTGGCCTTGAGCAAAGAGAAGCGCTTTGGAACGATGCTGCCAGAGCCCTCAGTGTTCCTTGTTTGCGTAGACGGAGCGCTTGGTCAGGTAGATCAGTCCGGAGAAGATGACCAGGAAGACCATGACCATGAAGCCGGTGCGCTTGCGCTCCTCGAGATGCGGCTCGGCGGCCCACATCAGGAAGGAGGAGACGTCCTTGGCGTACTGGTCGACCGTCGCCGGCGAGCCGTCGTCATAGGTCACCTGGCCGTCGGAGAGCGGCTTTGGCATGGCGAGAGCAGCAGCACCGGCGAAGTACGGGTTGTAGTGCGTGCCCTCGGCCACCTGGACGCCGGCCGGCGGCTGCTGGTCGTAGCCGGTCAGCAGCGAGTAGATGTAGTCCGGACCGCCTTCCTGATAGCCGCCGACGAACGGGATCATGT
>NZ_JBFTIN010000058.1:0-27766 GCF_056394785.1 Rhizobium sp. 10N414
AAACGTGACCGCCAAAGTCTCTTTCAAAGAACCGAAATCTCTTCCGGTCCCGCAAGCTCCGCCGCCCACGTTTCTCTTTCTTCTCATCTTCAATTGTCAAATAACAGACCAGATACCCCGGTCGAATTTCCTCGCCTCAAACCCAAAAGTCCAAGGAACCAATCAGCACCAAAGCCAATCTTAAAAGAAACTTGAGAGCGAAGGACTTCGTCGCCAGCAGCGCCGCCGCCCTCGTTCAGTGAGGGGGCTTATAGATCCTACCCCTTTTCTAAGTCAACAGCCGTTTTCAAAAAAAACGAGAATTCTTGCATCGCATTGAATTCTAAGAGCGATTTTCCAAGTGGCGCTTTTGTCCCCTTGGATCGCGCCGATAGCCGGGTCATTTGTCGGGAAATAGCGCGCAAAAATCCGATGACGAGATCCTTCGCCCTCACATCTTCACAATCGGATGGTCTCAAGGGCTGATCATTTGGATGCGCGCAGGCGTCCCATTTGACTTCTATTGGCAAACTATGCACTTTTCGGCGCCAACTAGAGCTGCCCGAGAAAGCCTACCGAAAGGACGCGGATCCACCTGCCATGATGACGGAGAAGATGATGATCCGCTCGTTCGGCAACGAGCCGCCGCTTCTCGCTGATGGCAGACGCGCGCCCGACCGCCGCGAGGTTTCATTGCGTTGGCTTTCGGGTACGTTCCTCACCGGCATTACCTCGAGCGTGCTGATGGGCGTGGCGCTGTTTGCGGCACTCGACGGCCGCCAGCAGTTGGCGATTCCCGCCGAGGCCTACGCCAATATCAATGCCGAAGCCAACGCAGATACTGATGTAACGCGCGGCAGCCGTTTGATTGCAGCCGCGATTGCCGCCAAGCCGTCGGACCGCAAGATCATGGAAGTCTCGACCGTCGTGCACGAGGGCGACAAGGAGGTCGTCCGCCGCCAGCCCTTCGCGCGTGTGAAGATGACGCTTGCCGCCAACCACGTCGCGACCGAGGACTATCCGAGCTTCAATCCGCTGACGATCTTCTCGGCGGACGAGCCGGACGCGCAGCCGACCGTTCGCACCGGGCAGATCTACGGTTCAGACGTGGAGTCCGAAGTCAGCCTGAAGACCGTAGCCTATCCCACGACGAGATCCGATCTCCAGGTGGCGCCCGGCATGACGCTCGACGAGATCGAGGAGAATGTGCGCTCCAACGGCTCAATCCTGACCGACGGCGCCGCCCAAGTGGCAGCACTCTACTATGTCGACCCACGCCGCTTCTCCAACGACGATAACGACGTTGACCTGACAGCCGGCCTGACGGCGCGCGTCCTCGAGCAGAACATGACGGTCTCCGCACCGGAATCGATCACGCCGCAGACCGAGGAATTCGCCGACGACATCATCCCGGTGCGCCAGTCGACCTCGATCATCAAGGCGATGACGGACTCGGGCTATCCCGAACTGCAGGCCAAGGGGCTGGCAGGCTACCTCTCACCGATGATCGGATCGGACGACCTCTCCAAGGGCGATGTGTTGCGCATCGGCATCCTGCAGAAAGGCGAACAAGCAAAGATCATCCGCGCCAGCATCTATCGCGGCACGCGCCATCTTGTCACCGTGGCGCTTGACGACCACGATCGGTTCGTGGCCGGCCGTGAACCACCTGAGATCGACGCAGTCACGACCGCCTTCGACGACAATTCGACATCGGTCCCGTCCAACCAGAATCTGCCACGCGTCTATGACGGCATTTATCGTGCCGCACTGTCCTACGGCATGACCAAGGACATGACCGCCCTGATCATCAAGCTGCTGGCAAGCAGCGTCGATTTCCAGGCGGAGCTGCGGCCGACCGACACGCTGGAAGCCTTCTTTTCCGTCGCCGATTCCAGCGGTCAGGCAACGGAGGATTCCGAGCTACTCTATGTGAACGCGCGTTTCGGCGACACACAGACCCGCTTCTACCGCTTCCAGGATGCGGAAGATGGGTCGATCGACTACTTCGATCAGGACGGCAAGAGCATTCGGCAATTCCTGCTGCGCAATCCCGTTCCGAACGGCATCTTCAAGTCAGGCTTCGGCATGCGCCGGCACCCGATCCTGGGCTTTGCCCGCATGCATACGGGCGTCGATTGGGCGGCACCGCGCGGCACGGCGATTATCGCAGTCGGCAACGGAACGGTCGAGAAGGCCGGCTGGGATTCCGGCGGTTATGGCAACCAGACCATCGTCCGCCACGCCAACGGCTACGAATCCTCCTACAATCACCAGAGCGCCATCGCCAAGGGCGTCGTTCCCGGCTCCAAGGTACGTCAGGGCCAGGTAATCGGCTGGGTTGGAACGACCGGCGAATCCACCGGTCCGCATCTGCACTACGAGATGATCGTCAACGGCACCAAGGTCGATCCGCTGCGCGTGCGCCTGCCAGGCGGCAAGTCGTTGAAGGGTGAGGCGTTGGCAAAATTCGAGGACGAGCGGCAGCGCATCGACACCCTCCTCGGCAACCAGCCGCCGCCACAAGTGGCAAGCAAGTAGCGTCCATCAAAAATGGCGGCCCGGGGCCGCCATTTTCTTTCCTGTTGTCGAGGCCTTAGGCCGCTTCGTTGACCGCGGAATTCCGCGTCCGGAACAGCAGCCGATCCGTACCGCCTGTGATCTTCACCGTCGAACCATCCGGAACCTGCCCGGAAAGGATCTGTTCGGCGAGCGGATCCTGCACGTATTTCTGGATCACCCGCTTCAGCGGCCGCGCACCATAGACCGGATCGTAACCCTTGTTGGCGAGCCAATTGCGGGCATCGTCATCGAGCTCGAGTGTGATCTTGCGTTCGGCAAGCAATGCCACCAGACGCATCAGCTGGATATCGACGATCGCGCCCATTTCCTCGCGCTTCAGGCGATGGAACAGGATGATCTCATCGATACGGTTTAGGAACTCCGGCCGGAAGTGACCGCGCACGACGTCCAGCACCTGCTCGCGGATCTCATCTGTGTCATGACCGTCGGGTAGCTCCGTCAACATCGTAGCACCGAGGTTCGACGTCATGATGATCATCGTGTTGCGGAAATCGACTGTCCGGCCCTGACCGTCGGTCAGGCGACCGTCGTCGAGCACCTGCAGCAGCACGTTGAAGACGTCAGGATGCGCCTTTTCGATCTCGTCGAAAAGAACGACCTGATACGGCCGCCGGCGAACGGCTTCCGTCAGCGAACCACCTTCCTCATAGCCGACATAGCCGGGAGGCGCGCCTATCAGCCTGGCCACCGAGTGCTTCTCCATGTACTCCGACATATCCATGCGCACCATCGCCGTTTCGTCGTCGAAGAGGAAGCGGGCAAGCGCCTTGGTCAGCTCCGTCTTGCCGACGCCGGTCGGGCCGAGGAAGATGAACGAGCCGATCGGCCGGTTCGGATCCTGCAGGCCGGCGCGCGCGCGGCGCACCGCCCGCGACACTGCCTGAACCGCATCACCCTGGCCGATCACCGATTTCGCCAGCTCGTCTTCCATACGCAGAAGCTTGTCGCGTTCGCCTTCCAGCATCTTGTCGACAGGGATACCGGTCCAGCGGGAAACGACATGCGCAATGTTGTCGGGGATGACGACCTCCTGCACCATGGCGCTGCGATCGCTGTCCTGCTGTTCGGCCTCCGTGAGCTTCTTTTCCAGTTCCGGAATGACGCCGTAAGTCAACTCGCCGGCGCGCTGAAACTCACCCTTGCGCTGGGCGATCGCCAGATCGTTGCGGGCCTCATCCAGCTGCTTCTTCAGATCGGCGGCGAGGCCGAGCTTCTGCTTTTCCGCCTGCCAGCGGGCCGTCAGGGCGTCGGCTTCTTCCTCGAGGCCAGTCAACTCGGTTTCAAGCCGCGTCAGCCGGTCGGCAGACGCCGTATCGGTTTCCTTCTTCAGCGCTTCGCGCTCGATCTTCAGCTGCATGATGCGGCGATCGAGTTCGTCCAGCTCTTCAGGCTTGGAATCCACCTGCATGCGCAGCCGCGCAGCGGCTTCGTCCATCAGGTCGATCGCCTTGTCGGGCAGGAAGCGGTCGGTGATGTAGCGGTTGGAAAGCGTCGCAGCCGCAACCAGGGCCGAATCCGAGATACGGACCTTGTGATGCTGCTCGTACTTTTCCTTCAAGCCACGCAAGATCGAAATCGTGTCCTCGACCGTCGGCTCCTCAACCATGACAGGCTGGAAGCGGCGGGCTAGGGCCGGATCTTTCTCAACGTGCTTGCGGTATTCGTCGAGCGTCGTCGCACCGACGCAGTGTAACTCGCCACGCGCAAGCGCAGGCTTCAGGAGGTTGGAGGCGTCCATCGCCCCATCCGCCTTGCCGGCACCAACCAGCGTGTGCATTTCGTCGATGAAGAGAATGATCTCGCCGTTTTCGGCCTGCACCTCGTTAAGCACGGCTTTCAGCCGCTCCTCGAACTCGCCGCGATATTTCGCGCCGGCGATCAGCGCGCCCATGTCGAGCGCCATCAACTTCTTGTCCTTGAGTGATTCAGGCACGTCGCCGTTGACGATACGCAGTGCGAGGCCTTCGACAATGGCGGTCTTGCCGACGCCAGGCTCGCCGATCAGCACGGGGTTGTTCTTGGTGCGGCGGGAGAGAACCTGGATCGTGCGGCGGATTTCGTCGTCACGGCCAATGACCGGATCGAGCTTGCCCTCGCGGGCTTCGCCGGTCAGATCGCGGGCATACTTCTTCAGCGAGTCGAAGCCTTGTTCGGCGTTCGAGCTGTCAGCGGTGCGGCCCTTGCGAATTTCATTGATGACTTGGTTGAGCGCCAGCGCGGTCACACCGGCATTCTTCAGCGTCGTCGACGTCGAAGCCGAAGACTCGATCGCCAATGCCTGCAGCAGGCGCTCGACCGTGACGAAGCTGTCGCCGGCCTTCTTCGCTGCCTCTTCGGCAGTGGAAAGCACCTTGGCAAGCGGCTGCGCGAGATAGATCTGCCCGTTGCCGCCGGATACCTTCGGCAGCTTGGCAAGTGCGGCATCGTTGGCAAGGCGCGCCGCTTTGGGATCACCGCCGGCGCGCTCGATCAGCGAGGCGGCCATGCCCTGGTCGTCGTCGAGCAGCACTTTCAGTACATGTTCGGGTGTGAACTGCTGGTGTCCCTGCGCAAGCGCATAGGTTTGGGCGGACTGAATAAAACCGCGCACCCGCTCGGAGTATTTTTCGATATTCATGCTGTACCTCCATGGATCGCCCTGCCCTCATAAGGCACAGGCCGATGACTGAGATTGAGCTCCCTTAAATGGCAAGCCCATTTGTTCCGCCGCGGTTGGGATTTGCGGCTGACGAACCTGGGCTGGATATGGTAGAGGATTTCAAAAGTTTAAAGAGGCGATGACGTGAAAAACCCCGGCCTTTGCGACCGGGGGTTCTCATTTCATGTCCTGTCTCCGCCGGAGCCATGTCGGCTGCCGGCAGCCATCCAATCACTTGATTTCTTCGATGTCGTTGGGCTTCCAGGAGCCGTCAAAGGCCGGCTGCGTGGGTCCGTAGATGCGGATGTAGCTGAACCAGCCACGTCCGGACTGGGTTTTGATCCAACGGCCTTCGCCATCCTTCGGCGCCGTTGGACCAAAATAGAGGTCGACCGGCTTTGACGTGTCGATGTCCTTCAACTCAAAGAGCGAGCGGAGCGCCGCCTTGTCCTGATCCGTCTGCACGTCGGAGCGAGTCTGCGCGTCATAGAGCGTCACGGACCAGAGCAGCTTGCCCGGGACGGGCTGGGGAATCGTCAGCTTGTAGTTCTTGCTCCGTCCAGAAACGCACCGCTAGCGTCGCGAGCACCGAGCCAATAGAGCCGAGCCCGCGCCGGCCGAACGGTGGAGTATTGCGGGCGTGACGATCGCCTGTGCGAACCAGCGATCATGTGCCTCCAGATCGACGCCCATCGGCGTCTCGAACTGGGCAGCGTTGGGAACCAGGCCGACCCACTCCCATTTGCGGTCCGGCCACGCAAAGCGGTCCGGCCGATCGCTATCGAACGCCGATACGAGAAGCTGGTCACGACCAACCTTCGCAGCTTTTTCGAGGATAGCTTTCGTACGGGCATCAGGTGCGAACGGCTTGCCCTTTTAGATACCGAGCGTCGCAAGAAGCCCTACATCGGTGTGAATTTCTCGACGAGGGGTTCCTCATCGATGATCCGCTTCAATACCTCCCAGAACTGGATGTTGTCCTCCCACTTGAGAGAGGTGCTGTCCATTGCCTTCTCGGTGGTGTCGACGATCGCGATTGGCTTCGGCTTGCTGGCCGTACTCAAAGGGTAGACCTTGATGGCGTGCAGCGCCTTCAGCGCCTTGTCCTGGTCGCCACCGACCGGCAGAGCGCGCACAGCAAGCAGAACTTTGTAGGTGGCCGACTTCCCGACATGGTAGCCCTTTGGCACCTTGCCCTTGTAGTCCGGCAGCAGGATGAGGTGCTTTCCACCCTTTCCGCCATCCGGGCCGGGGAGATTATGGTCGTTGATCAGGCCGATATAGGCGCCCGGCGGCAACTCAACCACCATCGGACCGTCCCTCTTTGGTGAGGACAGCCCGCGCCGTTTGGCCGGCGCGGGCTGTCGCGGTGTTTGCCTATTGCGGGGCAAGCCGCTCGAGTTCATTCAACCGCTTCAGTGCCGCTTGCTGGCGAAGCAGCCCGTAGTTGATGCCGCTGGCATTGAGCGAGCTGCCTTCCTGATACGGGAACTGGTCGAAGTCTGAGAAGAAGTCCTTGATCTTCCCCTGGATCGGAACGAGCAGCCACATGTTCCTTGCAAGGAACTCGATCGCTCCGCCACCGTCCTCCATGCCACGCTCGTAGGGGTCCATTCGCAGGTTGGCGATCATAGCCCATGCTGGGACTTCACGGGTGGCCGTGGCAATGTTGCCGTGGCTCGCGATGGCAAAGCTCAGCTTCCAGTCGTTCCAGCGAAGCGCATTGAGATTGCCGCCCTGATCGAAGTAGTAGACGACATCGCGCGGGCCGCTCTGAGCCTCACCCTTCAGGAAAGGCAAAAGATCATAGCCGTCCAGGTGAACCTTGAAATCCTTGGTCCCTGACTTGAACCCGGCCTTCATCTGCTCCTTGATGTCGGATATCCCGGCGGCGCTCGCGAATGTCGGCATCCAATCCATTAGCGTAACGATCTCATTCACCTCGGTCCCGGGTTTGACGACGCCCGGCCAGCGAACCATCATCGGAATGCGGAAGCCGCCCTCCCATGTCGTGCCCTTTTCACCGTGGAACGGCGTCTGGGCACCATCAGGCCACAAGGCAAGCTCGGCGCCGTTGTCGGTCGTGTAGAGAACGATAGTGTTGTCGGCGATGCCGAGCTGATCCAGCTGCTCGAGAAGCTGGCCGACGTGACCGTCGTGCTCCACCATACCGTCGGCATGAATGCCCTTGCCGGTTTTTCCAAGCGAGTCCGGCTTCAGATGGGTGAAGACGTGCATTCGGGTCGAGTTGAACCAGCAGAAGAACGGCTTGTCAGCTTTCGCTTGCCGATCGATGAAGTTCTTGGCGGCAGCCAGGAATTCCTCATCGACCGTCTCCATACGCTTCGTGTTGAGCGCACCGGTATCTTCGATCTTGCCGTCCGCAGTTGACTTGATCACGCCACGCGGACCGAACTGCCGGCGGAACGCCGGGTCCTTCGGGTAGAAGTAGCCTTCCGGCTCTTCCTCGGCGTTGAGGTGGTAGAGGTTGCCGAAGAACTCGTCGAAGCCATGCTTGGTCGGCAGGTGCTGGTCCTGGTCGCCGAGGTGGTTCTTGCCGAACTGGCCGGTCGCATAGCCCTGCGTCTTCAACACGTCGGCAATCGTCGGCATCCAGTCCTGAATGCCGTGCGGATCGCCGGGCATGCCGATCGTCAAGAGGCCGGTGCGGAATGGTTCTTGCCCGAGAATGAAGGAGGCGCGGCCCGCAGTGCAGCTCTGCTGGCCATAGGAATCGGTGAAGATTGCGCCTTCCCTGGCGATGCGGTCGATATTGGGCGTGCGATAGCCCATCAGCCCCATCGTGTAGGCGCTGATCTGCGGTATGCCGATGTCATCGCCGAAGATGACAAGAATATTCGGCTTCTTGCCGGATGGTGCCGCCGCCGTCTGCGCCTGGGCTGCTGCGAAACTCACCATGCTGGCGACCGTGGCGGCCCCGGCGGCAAGGGCTGTTGACCCTATCAGCAGATTACGGCGCGTGAGGTTGCTGGCGTCGGAGGAGGATGATCGTACGCTGTCGTCGCTGGCCATTTCGCGTGTCTCCCGTCAAACGTGAACTTTTGGAATGTTGTCTGGTGATGAGATGCATCGGCGCGAACCAAAGAGGCATAGCCACAGCGTAGACGTAAGTACGTTACGGTAAATGCACGACACTTTAACGGTCGGAGGCGAGACGGCGGCAGAAACGAAAAAGGCCGCTCCATAGAGCGGCCTTTTATCCATTAGCTCGGATCGTTGAAGCGATCCGGTTATTCCGAAGCGGCATCCGCCAAAACAGGCGCATCGCCGGAACCTTCACCCTCGGCCGGAGCCTCGCCTTCCGCAGCGCGGCGCGGACGACGCGGACGGCTACCGGCAGTGCGGCGACGCGGCTGACGCTCGCGCGGCTGGCCTGCAGCACTTTCCTCGTCCATCGAAACCTCTGCCGGAATACCTTCGATCTCCGGCTGCGGGCCGCTGCCATCGTTCACCTCGGGCTGCGGCGCTTCAGCTGCGACCGGGGCCGGCTGCTGTTCCTGGCGACGCGGCTGGCGGTCTTCGTTGCGGCGCGGCTGCTCGTCGTTGCGACGCTGCGACTGTTCTTCCGAACGGCGCTGCTGATGCTCGTGCTGGTGACGCGGTGGCTGGACGATGACAACATCGTCATTGTCGATGGCTTCGACATCGTCACCATCGCGCTCCGCACCTTCACTGAATTCGTTGCGGTCGTCGCGCTGGAAGCGCTCCTGCATCTGCGCCTGAGCGGCTGCAATGATGCGGTTATAGTGTTCGGCGTGCTGCAGGTAGTTTTCAGCGATAACGCGATCGCCCGAACTCTGCGCGTCGCGCGCAAGTTGTGCGTACTTTTCAGCGATATGCTGCGCGGTACCACGAATCTTAACGTCTGGGCCGGAGCTGTCGTAGGTCCGCGTCAACGGGTTGCCGCCCTTGCGGTTGAAATTGTTGTTATTGTTATTTCCGCCGCCGCCGCCGCCGTTGTTATTGCCACGCCCGCGACCGCGCTTGTTCTGCTGTCCTGGCCTCATAGATCGTTCACCTGAATTCTCTGTTTGTTGTGGAGTTATGGCACCAACGGCCGTGGCCGGTTCACCGGCTCAGAGCCCTCGTGCCGCAAGCATACTGCGCCTTCGCGCCAACCTGCCGCTTGTTCTCAAGTCAGTTTGACTGATTCACGCATTGGGTCGTATTCAACCTTTGAAGCTCTCGTTTAAAAGAGCGGACCCCCGAGGCCGAGTTAGTTTCGAACGTCTCACCGTTCTGTCCTATCTCTCCAACGCGTGGGGTCAACCTATATTGCTTCCCGTGGAAATCCAAGCCTTTTCTTCGCAATGACACCAATGTCCTGTTCAATGCTTAAAGTCGTCGCGCGTCACTTGAGCGCGAACACAAGCGCCCGGTCATTCTGGCCGTAATCCTTTACGGATTCCAGAAGCTTGAAGCCTTCAGCCTCGAAAACGTCCGTCACGTCGTTTCGCTGGTCGTAGCCGATCTCAAGTCCCACAACGCCGTTCGGCTTTATGAACCTTGCCGCATCCTTGGCGATGGTTCTGTAGGCGTCAAGGCCATCCCGGCCGCCATCCAGTGCGGCATGGGGATCAAATTTCGTCACTTCGGGAGCGAGAGTGTGAACGACCTTAGAAGCGATATAGGGCGGATTTGAGACAATCGCGTGAAACGAGCCGTGGATATTCTGAAACCAACTGGATTGAATGGCTTCGAAGCGATCCTGCAATCCGTTTCTTTCCGCGTTTGATTTCGCCGTCTTCAATGCATCGGCCGATATATCGCTGCCGACGCCTGACGCTTCCGGACATTCGCTCAACAGAGCAAGGCATATCGCCCCGGTTCCGGTTCCTAGGTCCAGAATATGGATATGGCCCTCGGTATTTGCAAGGTCGCGCAGATAAGGAAGCATCGTATCGACGAGAATTTCCGTATCAGGCCGTGGCTCAAGGGTTTCCGCAGACAAAGACAGCGGCAGGCCATAGAATTCCCGTTCGCCGAGAATGCGGTGAACAGGCTCATGCGCCAGCCGGCGTTCGATGGCTTGCTCGATCATTGCCATCTGCTCTGTGCTGACGGTTTCGCCGCCACGCGTTACGATGGCGGTCGTCGAAAGTCCAAGCAGCCCTGCGACGAGCATTCGGGCATCAGCCGAAGCACTGTCGACACCGGCTTCAGTGAAACGACGGCGAGCCTCGGCCAGCATTTGGGAAACCGTAGCCTCGGCCTGTTTCCCGCTCATGCTCATTGCTGCTCGCCGAGTTGCGCCAACTGGCTTGCCTGATAGTCGGCCATCAGCGCGTCGACCACCTCGTCGATCTCGCCGATCATCATCCGGTCGAGCTTGTAGAGTGTCAGATTGATCCGGTGGTCCGTCACCCGCCCCTGTGGGAAGTTGTAGGTGCGGATGCGTTCGGAGCGATCGCCGGAACCGACCTGGCTCTTGCGATCGGCGGAACGCTCGCTTTCGGCCCGTTGACGCTCGGCGTCGTAGAGACGCGAACGCAGAACCTGCATCGCCTTGGCGCGGTTCTGATGCTGCGATTTCTCGGAACTGGTGACGACGATGCCGGTCGGCAGATGGGTGATGCGCACCGCTGAGTCGGTGGTGTTGACGTGCTGGCCGCCAGCGCCGGATGAGCGCATCGTATCGATGCGGATGTCTTCTGGCCGGATCTCGATGTCGATTTCCTCCGCCTCCGGCAGAACCGCGACGGTCGCGGCCGAAGTGTGGATGCGACCGCCGGCTTCCGTTTCCGGCACGCGCTGGACACGGTGAACACCGGATTCAAACTTCAGCTTGGCAAATACGCCCTTGCCGGTGATGGTCGCGATGATTTCCTTGAAGCCGCCCGCCTCGCCTTCGCTCGACGACAGGACTTCGACCTTCCAGCCGTGGGCGGCTGCATAGCGCTCATACATCCGGAACAAATCACCAGCAAAGAGTGCGGCTTCCGAACCGCCGGTGCCAGCGCGGATTTCCAAAATAGCGCTCTTCTCGTCTGCTGCATCCTTCGGCAGCAGCAAGATCTGGATTTCCTGCTCCAGCGCCTCCAGCCGCTCCTTCACCTCGGGCAGCTCCAGTTCGGCCAGATCGCGCATCTCACGGTCCACCGACTTGTCGTTCAGCAGGGTTTCGAGGTCCGCAAGCTCGGCAATTGCCTTCTCGAAGGCGCGGATCTTCGTGACGACGGGCTGCAACTCGGAATATTCGGAGGCGAGCTTGACGTAGACGTCAGCCGAGGGGCCAGCCGACATGCGCGCTTCGATCTCGCCAAAACGGCGTTCCAGCTCGCGCATCTTTTCAACGGGAAGCTTCGCCACCCTTCACTCCGATTCTGCTTGTCTTGACCTAAAGAGGAATATTGTGAGCTTCCGCGAAGTGGGCAAGCACATCGCGGATCGAAGTCGCCGACTTGGTGTCGTCAAGCGCCTCGTTCATCACCTTCGCCAGCGTCTCAACCTCGAGACCGAGCAGCATCGCCTTGACCGGACCGATCGATGCCGGCGACATCGAAACCGAACGGAAGCCTATGCCGAGAAGCGCCATCGCCGAGATTGGCTTGCCGGCAAGCTCGCCGCACAAGGTCACGGGCGTGTTGTTGCGCTCGCCTGCCCGCACGATGTCGCGCAGGATCCTAAGGAACGGTTTGCCAAGCGGATCGAAGCGGTCGGACACGCGCGCATTGCCGCGATCGACCGCCATCGAAAACTGGAAGAGGTCATTCGACCCGACCGAGACGAAATCGACCGCCGACATCAGCTCGTCGAGCTGCCAGAGCAGCGCCGGCACCTCCAGCATCGCCCCGAACTGCAGCTTGCGCGGCAGGCCGTGGCCGAAGCGCGAAAGGTGCTGAACCTCCTTCTGCAGCAGTTCTCGCACGGCGGCGATCTCGGAAACCTCGGTTACCATTGGCACCATCAGCTTCAGCTCGATGCCGGCCGCCGCCTTCAGCATGGCGCGCAGCTGCGTGCGCAGCAGGCCCGGACGATCGAGCGAAAGGCGGATTGCCCGCCAGCCGAGCGCCGGATTTTCTTCCTCATGGCCACGGAAATAGGGAACGACCTTGTCGCCGCCGATATCAAGCGTGCGGAATGTCACAACTCGTCCGGCCGCCTGCTTCAGCACATTGCGATAAAACAGCTCCTGCTCTTCCGCCTTCGGCATGTTGGAGGCGATCATGAACTGCAGCTCGGTGCGGAACAGGCCAATGCCTTCAGCACCCGAGTCCGAAAGCTGCGGCAAATCGACCAGCAGCCCGGCGTTCATCATCAACGATACGCGCTGGCCGTCCCTGGTGCGCGACTCGACCGAGCGCAGCGCCCGGAACTGCTCCTGGCGGCGGGCGCGGAACCGTACCTTTTCCTCGTAGGAGCGCTGATGCTCCGGCATGGGGCGAAGGTGCACATGCCCGCCATCGCCGTCGATGATGACGGCATCGCCGTTTTCGGCGAGCGCCACCACGCCAGCGGCCTGGCCGATCACAGGAATGCCCATGGCACGCGCGACGATCACCACATGGCTCGTCACCGCACCTTCTTCCAGCACGAGCCCGCGCACATTGGCACGCGGATAGTCCAACAACTCAGCCGCACCCATGGCACGCGCCAGGATGATGGCGTCGCTTGGGAAACCGTCCCCCGCTGTGCGGCCGGTATAGCCGGTCAACTGCCGCAGCAGGCGGTTCGCGAGATCTTCGAAATCGTGCATCCGCTCCCGCAGATAGGGATCGGTCATGCGGATCATGCGCGCCTTGGTGTCGCTCTGCACCTTCTCGACGGCGGCTTCCGCGGTCAAACCGTTACGGATTGCTTCCTCGAGCTTGCGCACCCAGCCCTGGTCATGGGCGAACATGCGATAGGTTTCGAGAACCTCGCGGTGCTCGCCCTCCATCGAAACGTCGCGCTGCGACAGAAGGTCATCGATCGAGATGCGGAGCGACCCTAGCGCCTCGCCCAGGCGGCGGATTTCCTTCTCGGAATCCTCATTCAAAAGGTTGGTGACGACGATACGCGGCTCATGCAGCACGACGTAGCCGAGGCCGATGCCTTCATTATAGGTGTCGCCGTCGATGGTCACCGAACGCGTCAGGTCGAGTTCGAGCCCGGGCTTGGTGATCTTCTTGAGTTCGCCGGTGGCGATCATCTCGGCAAGCACCATCGCGGTCGTCTCGAGCGCTTCGAGCTCTTCTTCGCGGTAGGTGCGGCTCGCCTTGTTCTGCACGACCAAAACGCCGAGCGAGCGGCCGGTGCGCAGGATCGGCACGCCGAGGAACGAATGGTAGATCTCTTCGCCGGTTTCCGGCAGGTAGCGGAAAGCCGGGTGCGATTGCGCGTCGGAGAGATTGAGAGGCTGCGCCGATGCCGCGATCGTACCGACCAGACCTTGTCCCATCTTGAGCTGGGACAGGTGGACCGCTTCCTTCTTCAGACCTTCGGTTGCATAGAGCTCGAGAACGCCGTCAGCGCGCAACACATAGACGGAGCAAACCTCCGCCACCATGTTGCCTGCAATCTGGCGAACGATCCGATCGAGACGCTCCTGCGGCTCCAGCGGCTCCGCCATCAACTCGCGCAGCCGCTTGAGCAGCACGCGCGGACCGCCGGAAAGGTCTCTCATTGCGTCTCAAGCTCCAAAACAAACATCAAAGCCTCGCGGCCGACAGCCGCGTGACTTCACAACTTGAACGCGCGGCAGACTCGTTCAGAATCAGTTCTTATCGAGACCGTAGCAGGAATGCAAAGTCCTGACAGCGAGTTCCGCATAAGGACCATCAATCAGGATCGAAATTTTGATCTCAGAGGTGGTGATCGCCTTGATGTTGATGCCCTTGTCGGCCAGCGCCTTGAAAGCGGTGGCGGCAACGCCGGCGTGGCTGCGCATGCCGATACCGATGACCGACACTTTCACCAGGCCCGCTTCGTTCTGAACGACGTCGTACCCGATCTTTTCCTTGTTCTCGCCCAGAACCTTGATCGCCTTGTCGACATCACCCGAAGGAACCGTGAAGGTCATGTCGGTCTTCGAGCCGTCTTCCGAGATGTTCTGGACGATCATGTCGACATTGATGTGGCTTTCGGCCAGCGGTCCGAAGATCGCAGCGGAAACGCCCGGCCGGTCGGCAAGACGGCGAAGCGAGATCTGAGCCTCATCCTTGGCATAGGCGATGCCGGTGACTACTTCCTGTTCCACGATTTCATCCTCGTCACAAATCAGCGTTCCGGGCGGATTCAAGAAGTCACCCATGCCCGGAGCATCGGGATCTTCGAAAGAGGAGCGCACGAAGGTACGGACCTTGTGCACCATGGCAAGCTCGACGGAGCGAACCTGCAGAACCTTGGCGCCGAGCGACGCCATTTCGAGCATTTCCTCGAAGGCGATCTTCTTCAGGCGGCGTGCCTGCGGCACGATGCGCGGATCGGTCGTGTAGACGCCGTCAACGTCGGTATAGATATCGCAGCGATCGGCCTTGACCGCAGCCGCGATCGCAACTGCCGACGTATCGGAGCCGCCGCGGCCGAGCGTCGCGATGCGGTTGTCGGGCCCAAGACCCTGGAAGCCGGCGATGACGGCAACCTGCCCCTCGCCCATACGCTTGATGATGTCGGAGCCATCGATATCGAGGATGCGGGCGGCGCCATGGGCGTTGTCGGTACGGATCGGGATCTGCCAACCCTGCCAAGAGCGGGCATTGATATCCATCGCCTGCAGCGCGATCGCGAGCAAGCCGGAGGTCACCTGCTCGCCCGATGCAACAACGGCATCATATTCGCGCGCATCGTAAAAAGGTGAATTGGCGCCGACGACCTTTGGCGTGCCTTGCACCCACCCGACCAGCTCGTTGGTCTTGCCGGACATGGCGGAGACGACCACCGCCACTTCGTGGCCGGCGTCGACTTCACGTTTCACATGGCGGGCAACGTTCTTGATGCGGTCCAGATCAGCGACGGACGTTCCGCCGAATTTCATTACGATGCGTGCCATATGCCTCTACCACGACCTAGCGCCGAGAGAGACCAAAGCCAGACCCGGCATCACGAACCCTGCATGGAGCCGCATGGCCGAAGAGCCCGGAATTGGGAGTTTCTGGAACCCTTCTAGAGCCTTGCACCCCAAGGGCCCAAGTTGCCGCGTCTCTTAGCGAGTTTGTTGGGGGGTGGCAAGGTGTGGAAAGGAGAATGCGACACCCTGGAACTGGCGGGTAAAAGTGGCAGCTGCCACCCCGGCTAGGCCTCCTCAGCCTCGAGGGCGTTTGGCAGCGCAGCAGAGGAGAGAAATCTGCCGGAGGTCTGAGACTTCCCTTCAACGCTCGATTTCGTCCTGCAGCTTCCTGAGGATGTCAATCAGCTGCGGCGCCATCTCCCGGATTTCCGTCAGATGGATAGCAGTCAGGCGCTTCAACACATGCTCTGCCTTGTCGGTGAGCTCCAATGTCTGCCGGCGCTTGTCGTTCGGATCCGTGCGACGCGACACGTAGCCGGCTGTGACCAGACGTCCAACGAGCTCCGTTGCCGAATGGGGCGCGATCAGCAGCCGTTCAGCAAGCATTCCGATCGTCATCGAGTCTTCGCCGCGATGGCCCTTGATCGACAGCAATGCCTGATGCTGTTGCGTTGGGAGCCCCTCCTCTTGTGCCGCGGACGTGCTGAAATCCATGAAGCGGCGCAAGGTGTAGCGCAGATTGGACAAGGCCTCGTAGTCGGCGTCGGTCAGTCGTTCTCCGGGTGTCCTCAATGCAGATCCCTCGTGGCCATCATTGCATCCATGCGGCGACTTCCATTCTTCGATGATCCTGGAGCACGCGCAACGCCAGCATGAGTTCGGGAGCCATCTCCCGGATCTCGTAAAGATGCGCAGGCGTCAGCCGTCGCAATATCTCTTCCGCCTTGTCTGTCAACCGCACAATAGTCCGGCGCCTCTGCTTCACTTCGATAGTGACATAGCCACGTCCCTCAAGCGAGCGCGTAAGTTCGGCTGCAGATGCAGCCGGGACGAAGAGTCGCGCCGCCAAGGTTGAAACGCTCATCTGTTCTCCGCTTCCCAGTCCCTTGATCGCGAGTAGTGCCTGATGCTGTTGCGGCGATAGACCGAGCTTCTCCGCCGCCTTGGTGCTGAATTGGCGAAATTTTCGAATTCTGTACCTCAGGTTGGCCAACGCGGCATAATCAACATCCGATAAGCTGCCGTTTTTGCCCGACACCATTTCTGCCTCCAGATCTGCTTGTTGATTTATATCGTATCACGATATATTTGCAACGTCGAACAGAAGCGTTTCAACGGGATCCTCCATGTACGAGCAATCGACCCCTCACCGGCCACATGACTTTACCGGCGGCCTCTCGCGGCGCGAGGCCGGGGACTTTACGACGGACAAACGCGTTCTCGCGCTGGTCGGCATGGCCGTGGTGGTCGGCTCCGGCGGTGCGTTCGCCGCCTGGGTCCTGGTGAGCCTGATTTCGCTGGTCACCAGTCTCGTGTGGTTCGGGCGTTTCAGTATTGCCGCCACCTCGCTTGCTGATGCACCGCGCTCCGTATGGATGGTTGCCATTCCCATCCTTGGCGGCCTTGTTATCGGGCTGATGGCCCGCTTCGGATCCAAGAAGATCCGCGGTCACGGCATCCCCGAGGCAATCGAGACGATCCTGATTGGTGGCAGCCGGATGTCGCCGAAGGTGGCGATTCTCAAGCCGCTCTCGTCGGCGATCTCCATCGGCACCGGCGGACCTTTTGGCGCCGAAGGGCCGATCATCATGACGGGCGGCGCCATCGGATCGCTCTTCGCGCAATGCTTCCACTTGAGCTCGGCCGAGCGCAAGACGCTCCTCGTCGCGGGTGCGGCCGCCGGCATGACCGCAATCTTCGGTTCACCGATTGCCGCAGTCATGCTCGCCGTAGAATTGCTGCTCTTCGAATGGAAGCCCAGAAGCTTCATCCCCGTTGCCATCGCGGCCTGCGTGTCGATCTGCTGGCGCCCCTTCCTGTTCCAGGCCGGCCCTCTTTTTCCCAAGCAATTTCACATGGACCTTCCCTGGTGGGGCATCGCGCTCTGCGCTGCGATGGGGATTATTGCGGGGCTGCAATCCGGCCTGTTGACGACGATGCTCTACAAGATCGAAGATCTCTTCTCGGCCCTGCCGATCCATTGGATGTGGCGCCCGGCGATTGGCGGGTTGATCATCGGCCTCGGCGGCTTGATCGAGCCTCGCGCCCTCGGAGTCGGCTACGACATCATCGAAGGATTGCTGAACAGCACTCTTCTGCCGTCGGCCGTGTTGGCGGTCCTGCTTGTGAAAGCATTCATCTGGCTTGTGGCGCTGTCATCGGGCACATCCGGTGGCGTACTCGCGCCGCTGCTGATCTTCGGAGGAGCCCTCGGATGGCTGGTCGGCCTGGTGCTTCCCGGCGACCCGGGATTCTGGGCCTTGCTGGGCATGGCCGCAATGATGGGAGGAACGATGCGCGCACCGCTGACGGGCACGTTCTTTGCCGTCGAACTCACCGGCGACGTTTCGATGCTGGTACCCCTCCTGGCGGCCACGGTAGCAGCCTACGTGGTGACCGTTCTCCTTCTTCGCCGGTCGATCCTCACCGAAAAGATCGCACGGCGCGGCCAACACATCACGCGAGAATACGGCATTGATCCCTTCGAATTGACGCGTGCGCGCGAGATCATGATCAAGGAGGTCGACACGCTTGCAGCAAGCATGACAGTCGGCGATGCCTGCGCCTTCTTCGCGACGCCTGCAAGAACGCACCGGGTTTATCCGGTCGTTGACGGCAGCGGTGTCCTCAAGGGACTGGTCTCCGGTAGCGATGCGTTGCGATGGCAGGACGCAGCCGCGTTTTCCGACCAACGTCTCGACGACATGGTGTCCGACGCATCTATCCCCGCGGCACATCCTGACGATACGGTCGGATATGTCGCTGACCTGATGTTGTCGACTGGCTCCGGCCGCATCCCGATCGTCGATCCACAGATCGCCAAGCTTCATGGCTTGATTGCGCGGAAGGACCTACTGCGCCTTCGAAGCACGCTGCGAGCGACGGAGACCGAGCGAAGGCCCTTTCTTGGGCCGCGCAGAGCAAATGACAAGCGCATGCTGACGTTGGAGAATTCAGAGGCTGCAGCTTCGCAGACCAACAACCCGTATCGCCTGGGCAAGGAGTTTCCGACCGACTGAACAGCGTCGCTGATTTGCTCGAAAGGCGCAGTTGCATCGCGCGGTGGAAACAGGCAGCCTAGTCGCGCCCGGAAATGCGCCTCCTTTATCGCCGGCGCCACTTGGTTCCAGGCCCGAGGGCTCCGATTGCATATGACGCGTGCGCAGCAAATCGGCGTTATTATTGGCCTCGCCATCGTCGCGGCGTTCACAATGCTGCGGGCAAGCGATCCACCACTGCTGCGGCAAATCCGCGACGTCACATTTGATGAATATCAGCGGATCTCACCGCGCGCCTTTGAGCCGACACCGGTCCGCATCATCGATATCGACGAGGCCTCGCTCAAGGAATTCGGCCAGTGGCCCTGGCCGCGCGACCGGCTGGCGCTTCTCGTGGAGCGCCTGTCCGATCTGGGAGCCGCCGCGATCGCCTTCGATGTGCTGTTTGCAGAACCGGACCGTCTCTCGCCGCGCACTGTCATGCGCGATGTCGCCGGCGTCGACCCGACGTTGCTGAGGCGACTACCCGACAATGACGAGCTTTTCGCCCAAGCGATCGCCGGACGCCCCGTGGTGCTCGGCTTCGGCCTGACGACGGAGGGTAACTATCGGCCACCGGTCAAAGCAGGCTTCGCTTTCACCGGCGAGAGCCCCGTCAACGCGCCGCCCCGGCTCGACGCAGCGACACCGGTACGCCCGCAATTGCAGCTCAATGCGACAGGTCTCGGCCACATCAGCCTCAATCCCGGCAATCCCTCCGCTGTCGTACGCAAGGTCCCGCTCTTTCTGACGGATGGGGAGCAGCTCTATCCGAATCTGGCGATCGAGGCGCTGCGTGTCGCCCAGGGCGCTTCGACCTATGTGTTGGCAGCCGCCCCCGAGGCTCCCGATACACTGACATCGGTCAAGATCGGTGAGTTCGTCATACCGGTGACTGCGAGCGGTGAGTTGTGGCTGTATATCAGTCCTGATGTCCCGCAACGCTATATCTCCGCCGGCAAGATCCTGGCGCCACAAGGCGTCGATCCGCAGGTCGCTGCCGCCATCGAAGGAAGCATCGTCTTTGTCGGCACATCCTCGGCTGGTCTGCAGGATATTCGCACGACGGCGCTCGGCCAGAACGTCCCTGGTGTTTCCATGCATGCCCAAACCGTCGAACAGATCCTGACCGGCCACTTTCTCTCCCGGCCCGATTGGGCGGATGGACTGGAAATTCTTGCGATTGCCATCCTGGGTACGCTCCTGGTGGTGCTGACGACCTTCGTCAGCCCGGCTGTGGCGCTTGCCTGCGGCCTATGCCTGACGGCATTGGCGCTTGCGGCCTCCTGGTTTGCCTTTTCCGCCTGGGGCCTGTTGCTCGATCCACTCGCGCCGATCATTGCCGGCTCAATCACCCATTTCGCCGCCACCTCATTCCGCATCCTCGTTATCGACCGCGAGCGGCGCGCAGTCCGCCGTGCCTTCGGGCAGTATCTTTCACCCTCGCTGCTCTTTCGGATCGAGCACAGCCGCGATGCGATGCGGCTCGGCGGCGACGACCGCGAACTGACGGTGATGTTCGTCGACGTGCGCGGCTTCACCGAACTCAGCGAACGACTGCAGCCAGCCGAAGTCGTCCGCTTCCTGAATACGCTGCTCGATGCGTTGAGCCGCCACGTGACGGCCAATGAAGGGACGCTCGACAAATTCATCGGCGACTCGATCATGGCCTTCTGGAACGCCCCGGTGGACGTCAAAAATCATCCTGCCAAGGCAGTACGCGCCGCCCTTGCCATGCGTGAGACGCTCGCTTCGCTCAACGCATCCGATGCTTTCGGCTTCGGCCCGGAGTATCAGGTCGGTATCGGCGTCGGCATTCACACCGGCCTTGCCTGCGTCGGCAACATGGGGGCCGAAACACGCTTCAACTATTCCGCCGTCGGCGACGCCGTCAACGTCGCGGCGCGCATCGAATCCGCCTGCAAGGAAGTTGGCTTCGACATTCTCGTCTCGGAAACCACGGCTGGCGAACTGGCGCATTTCGCACTCCTCGACGCCGGCCTGCTCGGACTGAAAGGCAAGAGTAGCCGGGCGCGCCTCTATGCCGTTGTCGGTGGCGAGCACGTTCGCGGTTCAAGTGCATTTGCCGAGATGCATCGCATTCATACGGAGCTTGTCGCCGCGCTCCGCGCCCATTCGGCGGAGACACGCAAGCTGCTCAATATCGCCAAGCTCAAGTCAGCCGAGCTAACCGCGACCCTGCCCCAATTCTATAGCCGCCTCGGGCGCCGGGCGGACCACTTCCGCGACAGTCCCGGCAATGACGATGACGGTATTGGCGCGGCTCTGCCGCATGAAACCAAGCTTCACCTCGAACCCTGATTGCGGCTCTTACGACCACGACCCATCGCGATCGTGGTCTCATCATCGCCAATTGCGCCCACGGTCGCGGTCAAAAGGGCCTCGACCGAAGTGATCCCAACCGCGATGGTGATCCCAGTCGTGATGGTGGTCACGGTCGTGGTGGTGATGGTGATCAGGCTTGTCCGGCTTGTCGGGTGGATCCGGCGTGTCCGGGAGCTGTTGCGGTGTCTGCGGCAATTGGGACGGTTGAGGTGCCTGTGGCGCCTGCTGCGGCGCCTGGGGTGCCTGCGGCGCCGGCCGCTCCTGCCGCTGCGGCCGGGGCCGGTCCTGACGGTCCTGGCGCAGGGACGCCAGCCCGCAACTGGTGCGAATGCCGCCGAGCGCGCCCGAAAGCTGCTGATCGCCGGACAGGAAGGGCAACGCTCGCGGATTACTCAGTGTCTGCAGCGTGCTGCGATCGACCTTGCTCGGATCCGTCATTCGGCCGCCGCGGGTTGCGACCACGCAGTCGCATTGCTGACGCAACTGCTTGCAGCCCCCTGGGCCGCAGAAACTTGCGGCACCGTTCAACAACACGATCGCCGTCGTACCGTTCGGGCCGACGTAGAAATCGAACGCCGTTCCGCGCACCCCGATCGTGCCGGCCGGAGTTACAATCGAGTAGGCCGACGAGGCTGAATTGCCGCTGATCCAGCGGAACGTGCCTTTCGCCGCCTTGATCGAAAGCCTCTTCACGGAGGCCGAATCGTCATAAACGAACTTGTCGATCACGACCGTCGACCCCGCACCGACAGCCAGTTTGGTGCCATCCTTGAAGATGAATTGTCCAAGGCCGGACTGCGATGTGCGGATGCGCTCGTCCTTATGGACGGGGGATCGCACAACCAGCGGGCCGGTCTCGCCTGAAACCTCGGTTCGAATCAGTGTTGCCTGCCCAACCGGCTCGGCGGAGAAAGCCTGCAGCGGACCGAATAAAGCAAAGAAGACACCTGCAGCGACAGCACCACAGAAGCGAGACATGGTCGACCCCCGATAAACTGTCAGTATATTAGCATATTGTTAACTTTAACGTCTTCTCATCTTCTTGGTGTAGGGAGTACGGCTTTCGCCTTCACCGGGAGTTGCTTGCGACACCACGCCCGCGGTCAGCTCTTGACTTCCTCACAGCTTCGTCCGACTTCACTCAGAACGAATGCGAGGACAAAAGCATGAGCGAAGCGGCAAAAAGCACGATCGACCAGGAAGAGGTGGACCGCTTTTCGGCGATGGCGGCCGAATGGTGGAGCCCCACCGGTAAATTCAAGCCACTGCACAAGTTCAACCCCGTGCGGCTCGCCTATATTCGCGATAAGGCAGCGGAAAACTTCGGCCGCGACGTTCGTTCCCCAAGGCCGCTAGAGGGTCTTCGCGTCCTCGACATTGGCTGCGGTGGCGGTTTGCTCTCGGAGCCGGTGGCCCGCATGGGTGCCAGCGTCGTCGGTGCAGATCCATCGGAAAAGAACATCGGCATCGCTTCGACCCATGCGAAAGCCTCAGGCGTATCCGTCGATTACCGTGCCGTCACGGCCGAACAGCTTGCAGAGGCCGGCGAAACCTTCGACATCGTTCTCAACATGGAGGTCGTGGAACACGTCGCCGACGTCGATTTCTTCCTGGGCACCTGCGCAAAGATGGTTCGCCCGGGTGGCTTGATGTTCGTCGCAACGATCAACCGGACGATGAAGGCCGCCGCGCTCGCCATCTTTGCGGCAGAAAATATCCTGCGGTGGCTGCCGCGCGGCACTCATCAATATGAGAAGCTGGTCCGTCCCGAAGAGATCGAAAAGCCGGTTGCGGACAATGGCCTTTCGATCATCGATCGCACGGGCGTCTTCTTCAATCCGCTGTCAAACCAGTGGAATCTGTCGAAGGACATGGATGTGAACTACATGATGCTGGCGAAACGCCCTGGCTAATAGAGGTCGCGAGGGTCAGACCCCTCGACGCGCCTGTCTCGAGCCACAGCACTCCTTGAAAGGCTTGCCCGAGCCGCATGGACACAGGTCGCGACTGCGCCGTTGCAGGCGACCGATCAAGGGCACCTTCACGGCCGATGGCAGCGACGATGCCACGAAGGCGACCAGCTTCGCCGAAAGGCTTGGAATCACCAGACGGCGTCCGGCTTTGAACCCGCGCCAGGCGCGCTCGGCCACATAGTCCGAGCTGAGCTTGGGCAGGATCTTGAACAGAGCCGCCCGACCAGCACCAGACCGCTCCAGAAACTCCGTCGCAACGGGCCCAGGCGCAACGCAGGTAACCGTCACGCCGGTTGATCTGACCTCTTGATGCAGCGCCTCCGAGAAGGAGCGGACGAAGGCCTTGCTGGCGTAGTACAGCGCCATGTTCGGACCCGGCGTGAAACCCGCAATGGAGCCGAGATTGAGCACGCCGCCGCGGCCACGCGCCACCATACCCGGCAGGAAGTGCAGGGTCAGGTCAGTGAGTGCCCGGATGTTAAGGTCGACCATGCCAAGCTGGTCGGCAATCGGCAGTGTCGTTGCCGCACCGCGCAAACCATAGCCGGCGCTGTTGACCAGCACCTCGCAAACAAGGCCGTTGGCCGTAAGGAAGTCCTTCAGCCGCGCCGATGCGTCGGCCGCAAGCAGGTCGAGCGAGAGAGTGAATGCTGGGCCGCCTGCCGTTTTCACATCATCCGCAGCCGCCTCCAGTCCATCCAGCGACCGCGCAACGAGGACGACCGTCGCACCTTCTCGGGCCGCCACCTTGGCAATCGCCCGGCCGATGCCACGGGACCCACCGACCACGACGACGGCGGGGCGCAATGCTTCACGCTGTTCGTCTGTCATGGTGCCATCCCCGACACCGCCTCATCGGGGATCGCTTCGCCTGAAGCCATCCCGCGGACTTCGTCGGCAATCGCCCCATTCAGGATACTTTCGAAGCGAACGAGCGCACGGGCAACGTTCGCGCCATCCATGACCCGGTGATCATAGTGGATGCGCACGGTGACCGTTCCGTCTTCGGAGATCGGGCCATAATTGAAAATGGTGGTCAGCGGCGTTAGAGGGTTCAACGACTCCGCCCCCAGGCCCGAATAGACCGACAGCTGGAATGTGCCGAAGCGCCGTCCGCGCTGACGGCCAAGGTTCAGCCCAAGCCACATCAGAAGCCATCGGATCGGGCCGGGTGCGCGCGCAAATTTCAGCGCCCTGCGGAATTCCTTGATCTCATGGATCGGCTTTGATCTGGCTGCAAGAAAATGTCCCTCGATCTCGGCAATGGACCGATGCTCCGGATCCTTGATCGTGCTCAGCAGAACGATTCGCTCGCCCTCCTGCTCGCGCTCATGCGCAACGGAGGCGACACTGACCGGATATTCGTAGAGTTGCGGCCGGGGCAGCTTGACATAGGCACGCCGCAACTCCGCCACGTCCTGGCTGAGAAGGGCATAGCCCTTCAGGAACAACACCGTCCAGGACGTCTTGCTCTGCTGCGCCATCCTCGCTTGCTGTAGCGGCGCGAGATTCATCTGCCGCTGCACCGTGACGCGCGGCACGCCGATCGAGAACCGCATCAGGTCTCCGACCAGACGTCGTGATGGCGAAAGCTTGACGGCGCGTCCCCGCATCCTGCGTCCTCTAGTAGATGTAGGGGATAATTCGCTTCGTCCGGTCCATGTAGGCGCGGTACTCGGGACCGAAAATCTCCAGCATCATCCGCTCCTCCTTGTCTACCCGCAAAAAGAACAGGACTGCGAAGCCGATCAGGCCCGCCAGCCCAACGACCCAATTCGCGAGCAGAAAGGCCTGGCCAAGCGCCATCAGCAGAAAGGAGGTGTACATCGGATGGCGGACGAGCGCGTAGGGGCCGTGGGAAATCAGCTCGTGTTTCTCGCGGATCTGCAGCGTGATCGACCAGTTGCGGCCAAGCGCCTTGTGCGTTCTGCGGAAGACCCACATGGCCGTGAAAAACAATAGAGCACCGAGAATCACTGCCCACAGATGAGCAGGGTAGTCGGCGGCTGCTGGCTTTCCGGTTGCGACGTAGAAGCCTGGAATAAAGGCAAGCCCTATCAACGCAGCCGTAAGACCCGCCGCCTCCACACCGGAGCGCCGGTCGCTGACGACCCTCGTGCGCCTCGCGCGGCGTTCCGAAGGATAGCGAATGGCATACCAGGCGATGATGCCAAGCACCCACATGATTTTGCCAATGAGAGTGACGCTCAATTCAGATCACCGGAGCCCTTCTACGCCTGCCATCTATGGTGCCGAACGACCCGACGGCTCGCTCCGCATCACGTATTCATCTCTCGGAGCTTTGTAATGAACTCTTGCGGACGAAGCCAGATGCTAGGCGTCTTGTATCCCATGGAACTTGCGATCTCGCCGACGAAATTGTTGCAATTGTCGACGGTGGCCTGCCACATCTTCGATTTGGCCTGCAGGTCACGAATGTAAGCGACGGTCTTGTTGTACTCCGCTTCGGTGAGCAGGATGCGCCAGCTTGCCGAACGATAGGCTTCTTCAAGATCGCCATCCGTGGCCCCGGTCGACGCCGGAACGGGGATGAAATGCCCGAGTACGTAAGGCGCGGCGTCGGGAGAAGCCGGCGCAAGCCCGGCGACCTGCGGATTGATCATTCCGCCAGCCTTGTTCAGGCGTCCGAACACCGCATAGGTATGGCCATAGGTCAGCGCATAGCGTGAACGGAATTCGATGAAATACTGCCCCTCGCGCTGGGAGGCTTTAGCGACTTGTGCACCGCTGGCGTTCGAGGTGTACCTCGGTTGCGGTGGCTTGTCGTCAGATTGGCAGGATGTGAGCGCGAGCGCGGTGAGAATCAGGAGGGATAGGTGGCCTTTAGCAAGCGTCATGCTACGCTTCATCTCCGAGATCGAAGAGCACAGACACCCAAACAGAAATGCCAGCCTAGGGTTGCGCATTTGCGCATTAGGCAGCCTGGCTCCGACAACGATTTGGGGGAGGGGCCACAAAGTCCCTCCCCCTTACTCAAAAGTCAGATGTTACTTGGTGATCGGGGCTTCTGCCACCGGTGGTGGGGCTTTGCCCTTGCCCTTACCAACTGCTCCGCAAGCCGTCAGGCTCGAAACGGAAAACAAAGCAACAAGGCACATGATTAGGATTCTGCTCATCAAGTAGTTCCTCTCCGTTAGCATGGAATAGGTTATCGAAGGCAACGATTCTACTAATAGCGGTAAATTAGCGACAAGCCAAGTGCAGAAAGGGCACACCTAGCCGTCGCGTCGCACAGGCGACGCGCAAAGCTAACAGAGGGTGGCAATATCGATACAAAATGTAAGTATCATACGACCAAAACGCCGGTCCCAATGGGCGCCCGGCCGTAGAGGTGAACGATGTCTTCATTGGTCATGCGGATGCAACCATTCGACACGGCCTGTCCGATCAGCCAGGGCTCGTTCGTTCCGTGGATCCGGAAATAGGTATCCCGCCCGCCTTGGTAAAGATAAAGCGCCGCGGCGCCCAGAGGGTTGTTTTCCCCTCCGGGAACGCCCCCAGCATACTGCGCCAAACGCGGCTTGCGTTCGATCATGCTCGCGGTCGGCGTCCACGATGGCCACTCGGCCTTCCGCCCGACAACGGCATTGCCCTTCAGAGTAAGACCTTCCTCGCCGACTGCCACGCCATAGCGTGTCGCGCGGCCTTCGTCCTCAACGTAGTAGAGGTAACGTTCGTAGGTGTTGACGACCACGGCGCGTAATATGGTCGTTATCCATCGTTACCTGCTGATTATGGTGAGCCCTATCGCTTTCCTTTAGCATCCTGTTGTATTCAGGCCAAGTCATCGGTGGACCGCTCAAGCGCTCTTCTGTGCAGAAACCTCCCTGTCGTTGTATAAGTTCTTCATAATGTCGCCGTGTCGGAGGGCGCCTCTTGCGGCAATGGGCGCCGCGAAGCTAGGTTGAGACGCTTAGCGCCGCGGCGCCGGCGCGTTTCGCGGGGCTTCCGGGAGGTTGGCAGCTGTTCGCGTTTGAATTGACCTTGTCGCAGGGGAGCGATAGCAAATAACGATGAATCTTGGTTTCGAAGGAAAAGTAGCGATCGTCACCGGCGCCGGCTCAGGCATTGGCGCGGCCATCTCCCGTCAGTTGGCCGAGGAGGGCGCGGAAGTTGTCGTCGCCGATATCAATGTGGAAGCAGCGGAGCGGGTTGCAACGGAGATTCGCGAAAAAGGAGGCAAATCTCGCCATTTTGCGGTCGACGTGACCGATGCTGCAGCTGTTGAAAAGCTGGTCAAAACGGTCGCCGAAACCTGCGGCGGCCTCCATCTTGCGGTCAACAATGCCGGCGTCGACGGCGTGCGCAGGGCGACGGGAGATTATCCGCTCGACAACTGGCACAAGCTGATGGACGTCAACCTCAACAGCGTTTTCTACTGCATGAAATACGAGATCGGAGCGATGCTGGCCCGCGGCGGCGGTGCGATCGTCAATGTATCCTCCGTGCTCGGTGCCGTCGCACTGCCGATCGCATGCGCCTATACGGCGGCTAAACACGGCGTCGTGGGACTGACAAAGGCGGCGGCGATAGAATATGCCCGCCTGGGAATCCGCATCAATGCGGTCGGTCCCGGCTGGATTGAGACACCACTCTCATCGGAACATCGTGATATTGCGAGCAGCCGTCGCATGGAAGCACTGCAGCCGATGGGCCGGCGCGGCACGCCCGAAGAAGTGGCAGCTCTCGTCTGTTTCTTATTGTCGGAGCAGGCAAGCTTCATCACCGGCAGCTACCATCTCGTGGATGGCGCCTACAGCGCGCACTAGGTGTGTGGTCCCGGAATGAGATGGTGCGGATTGATTTTGAAGATTGACGGGTCCCTTGTCCAGGCGTTGCAGATTGCTTGATAGGGCGTTCGCCATCGGAGCGCCTTGAGGTGTTTGGCGAGGTTGTAAGCAGTGACGAAGGCCAGGACATGGGCCTTGAGACTTTCCAGGTCGTCATAATGGTAGACCTTGACGGTGGCGTCCTTGATGGTTCGATTCATCCGCTCGGCCTGGCCGTTCGTCCAAGGATG
>NZ_JBFTIN010000059.1:0-26093 GCF_056394785.1 Rhizobium sp. 10N414
TCTTGGCGCCAGCCAGGCAGCAGACGGTCGATGCCGATGGGATCGACGACGGCACCTGACAGGATGTGCGCGCCGACCTCAGCCCCCTTCTCGAGCACGACGACCGACAGTTCCGGATTGACCTGTTTCAGGCGGATCGCAGCCGACAACCCCGCAGGGCCGCCACCGACGATCACAACGTCGAATTCCATGCTTTCGCGCTCGGGCAGTTCAGTCGTATCGGTCATGCATCATCTCCGCTCGGCCGACATCGCGGCCACATTCCCCGTGATGGGGTTATCTCTTGGCAAAACAGAGCTCTATTGTCGAGCCGGGAAACGACAGCGAATCCCCCAATTCGCGCAACAGCATTTCTAGCGCCAGATAAATAAATGCAGCTTACGTAAACGTCAAATTATAAACGGTGCCAGACGCCGCTTTCGTCTCCCGTCGGCGCGCCGTATAGAAAGACGGACAAATGGAGAAATTGACATGGATCTGGGCATCAAGGGCAAGCGCGCACTCGTTCTGGCATCGTCGCGCGGATTGGGGCATGGCATCGCCGTGGCTTTGGCACGTGAGGGCGCGAACGTTCTTCTCTGCGGCCGCAGCGGCGAGACGCTGGAGGCAAACTGCCGCGCCATCAACGCCGAAGGAAATGGCAAGGCGGATTGGATCTGGGCCGATCTCTCGGACGAGAATTTCGTCGAGACCGTGACCGCGGCCGTGCATGAAAAGCTTGGTGGCATCGATATCCTGGTCAACAATACCGGCGGCCCCACGCCAGGAACGACGCAGGACATGACGCCCGAGAAACTGGAGACCTATTTCTTCTCCATGGTGCTGCGGGTGATCGCGCTCACCAACGCATTGTTGCCATCCATGAAGGAACAAGGCTGGGGGCGCATTCTCACTATCGCGTCGTCGGGCGTCATCGAACCGATCACCAACCTCGCTCTTTCGAACACGCTGCGCCCCGCCCTCGCCGGTTGGAGCAAGACGCTGGCAACGGAGATCGGACGCTTTGGGGTCACGTCAAACCTTCTGCTTCCCGGGAGCATTCTGACCGGCCGCACCGACGAGGTAGATGGGGCGGCCGCCAAGCGCACCGGCAAGAGCCTCGATGAAATCCGCTCTGCCAAGGAGGCCGCAATCCCCGTCGGTCGCTATGGGACGGTCGAAGAGTTCGCTGCAACCGCCGCCTTTCTTTGCAGCCAGCCCGCGAGCTACATCACGGGCAGTCTTGTACGCTGCGACGGCGGAGCGGCGCGATCCGTCTGATTGAAAAGGGGAAATTGGGAAAGTGTCGGCTACGGCGGATCGCCGATGCCCAACAAATGGTATTTCAGATCATTCTTTCATTACAAAAATTTAAGCCATTATAACCACTTAGTGATGGTCGGTTCGGCAATTGTGTCTTTTTTGCGCCGTAATAGACGTGGTTCAATAGAGC
This sequence comes from Rhizobium sp. 10N414, assembly GCF_056394785.1. Taxonomy (NCBI): domain Bacteria; kingdom Pseudomonadati; phylum Pseudomonadota; class Alphaproteobacteria; order Hyphomicrobiales; family Rhizobiaceae; genus Rhizobium; species Rhizobium sp. 10N414. The sequence goes on from NZ_JBFTIN010000059.1 coordinate 1,433, forward strand.
CTTGATTTTCGCGCAACTCGCCCAAACCGGTCTCGCATATGAAGAAACTTTTGATCACGGCCTGCATTATAGCTGCTGCCAGCGTTGGCGCTTGGCAATACAGGGAACGAATCCCGTATCTTTCGCAATTTTTGCCCCACGGTCAGCCGCAGGCCGATGCCGCCGACGGCGGCCACCAAACGGCGGGCGATGCATCGCAGAAATCCGGTGATCAGAAGGGCGGCAGCAAGGGTCGCAACCGCAACGGCGGACCAACGCTGGTCAAGACTGTCGCAGCAGTGGAGACCGTCCTGCCCCGAGACGTCACAGCCTCCGGCTGGGCGGATGCGGACGACAACACCACGATCGCGGCCCAGGAACAGGGGATCGTTACGCAGATCCTCGCCTCGGACGGCGCCACCGTCAAACAGGGAGATCTGATCGCCAAACTCGATGCCCGCACCGCACAGGCAACTGTCGACAAGGACAGCGCCATGGTCGTCCGCGACCAGGCAACCCTGGCGGAGTCCGAAACGGCGCTGGCACGCGCCAATGACCTTTTGAGCTCAAAGGCCGGCACACAGCAAAGCTATGACCAGGCAAAGGCGGCCCGCGATACGGCAGCCGCGACCGTGGAGGCCGATAAGGCCGCGCTTGCCGTCGATCAGGTCCTGCTTGAGCATACCGATATTCGCGCGCCCTTCGACGGACGCCTTGGCGATATCGCCGTGAGCCCAGGTGCCTTTGTGAACGCCGGCTCCGCGATCGTGACGATCGCAAAGTACGATCCGATCTACGTGAAATTCCACCTGCAGGAACGCGACCTCCGGCAGTTGAAGCTTGCACTTGCCGCAGGTCCGGTGGACGTCAGCACCGTTCCTCAATCCGACAAGGCCAAGCCACGTCAGGGCCATATCAGCTTTTACGACAACACCGTCGATCCTGCGTCCGGCACAATTCTCGCGAAGGCGAAGTTTGAGAACGCGTCCGGCGCTTTATGGCCCGGGCAATCGGTCAACATCGTTGTCCACTTCAACAACAATGAACAGCAGGTCGTGGTCCCGACCGTTGCTGTCAGTCCCGGCGCCGACGGCTTCTTCGCCATTGTCGCGCGCGACGGCAAGGCTCATGTGACGCCCGTCACCGTGGCGCGCGCGAACGGGGGTTTCACCGCCGTCTCGCAAGGCCTGTTTGAGGGCGATCACGTCATCATTGAGGGACAGGCGCAGCTTGTCGACCAGCAGCCGGTCAAGGAGCAGTTCGACGACAAGGCATTGAACGTCGCCTCGGCTAACCAAGCCGCAGGCAAAACCGAAATCATCACAGCGGGCACGGAAGAATGATACCGAATTTCTGTATCCGACGTCCTGTCGCAACGACGCTGCTTGCCATCGGCGTCGTGCTGGCCGGCCTTGCCGGCTATCAGCTCGTACCGGTGGCAGCCCTGCCGCAGGTCGACTTCCCGACGATCAACGTCTCGGCCGCGCTGACCGGCGCTTCACCGCAGACGATGGCGACTTCGGTCTCCACGCCGCTGATCAAGCAGTTCCAGACCATTCCCGGCATCAGCGAAATCAGCGCCACGAACTCGCTCGGCAACACCAGCATCGTTCTGCAGTTCGATCTCAATCGCAACATCGATGCGGCAGCAGCCGATGTTCAGGCAGCGATCTCGCATGCCACGCGGCAATTGCCCGACAACATGACGACGCCGCCAAGCTACCGCAAGACCAACCCCGCCGATGCGCCGGTCATGCTGCTTGCCGTGCAGAGCGACACCATGCCCCGCAGCAAGCTCGACGAGATCGCCGAGGACATCATCTCGCCGTCCCTTTCAACACTTCCCGGCGTGGCTGAGGTTTCGGTATTCGGTGCGCAGACCTACGCGGTCCGGGTCGAGGTCGATCCCAACAAGCTTCTCAACCGCGGCATCGGTATCGATACCGTCAACCAGGCGCTGGTCGCTGCCAACAGCCAGGTTCCCGTCGGCTCCCTGCAGAACGACTCGCAAAGCATGACAATCAATGCGGACACTCAGCGGACCAATGCCGACGAGTTCCGTACGCTTGTCATTGCCAATCCCAACGGCGCACCGATCCACCTCGGCGACGTCGCCGACGTGCAGGACAGCGTTCAGAACCAGAATACCGGCAGCTGGTACGACGGCAACCGCAGCATCATTCTTGCCATTCAACGCCAGCCCGATGCCAATACCGTCGAGGTCGTCGACGCAATCAGGGCGAAGCTGCCGGGTCTGCACGCCGAAATCCCCGCCTCTGTTTCGACAAAGGTCATGAACGACTCTGCGCAGCCGATCAAGGACGCGATCAAGGACGTGAAGTTTACGCTGCTCCTGACGATCGGCCTCGTCGTCCTGGTCATCTACCTCTTTACCGGTCACCTGACGGCGACGATCATTCCGGGTCTTGCCGTGCCGCTGTCGCTGATTACCACCTTCGGCATGATGTACGTGCTCGGATACAGCATCGACAACATCTCGCTGCTCGGACTGACGCTCGCAGTCGGCCTTGTCGTCGATGACGCGATCGTCATGCTGGAAAACATTCTCCGGCATGTCGAGGAAGGGATGCCGGTTCTCGATGCGGCGATCAAAGGCGCCGGCGAAGTCAGCTACACCATCATTTCCATGTCCGTGTCACTGATTGCCGTCTTCATTCCGATCCTGTTGATGGGCGGCGTCGTCGGCCGCATCTTCAACGAGTTCGGCATGGTCGTTGCGATCGCGATCGTCGCCTCCGCGATTGTCTCGCTCACAGTGACGCCGATGCTGGCATCAAGGCTCGGCAGTGGCCACGACCGCCCGCCCTTCTTCATCCGTTGGTTCGATGCCGGTTTCGAGCGGACACTCAGAGGATACGAAAAATCGGTCGGCTGGTGCCTGAAGCATCGTCCAGCCGTCCTCGCCCTGTTCGTGGCGTCGGTTGGCCTGACTGTCTATCTCTTCATGACGCTGCCATCCAGCTTCTTCCCCACCGAAGATATTGGACGCCTCAACATCTCGACGCGCGCACGCCAGGACATCTCCTATCCGGCGATGCAAGCGTTGCAGAACCAGGCAGCGGAACTCGTGAAGCAGAATCCCGCCGTCAATCACGTGATGTCGATTGTCGGCGGCAACGCACGCAGTCCGTTGAACAACGGCACGATGTTTGTCGAACTCAAGGACAAGGATCAGCGTCCACCGCTTGAGCAGACGTTACGGGAATTGCGGGCGAGCATCGGCAAGATTCCTGGGCTGCAGGCCTACATCACGCCGCAACAGAGCCTCCGCTTCGGCGGCCGTCAGACGGCGAGCCAATACCAGCTCGTCGTTCAGGCGCTGAGCGCCGATCAAACAAACGTCTGGGCAGACAAGATTCAGCAGGCCATGCGTTCCGATCCGCGTTTCACCGACGTCGCCTCAGATGCGCAGAACAATGCCCTGCAGGCCAATATCGTCGTCGACACGGAGAAGGCGGCAGCCTTCGGGATTACCGACGGACAGCTGCGGACGACCCTGCAGGAAGCCTTTGGCGGATACACCGCCGCCCAGATCCAGTCGACCGGCGACAGCTATGACGTGATCGTCGAGTACGATACGAGCAAGCCCTGGGACGACCAGAAGCTTCAGGAAATCCGCGTCGCTTCAAGCAACGGCGCCCTCGTTCCCTTGTCCAACTTCGCAAGGGTAGAACGCACGACGGGGCCGGTGACGATCAACCAGACCGGTCAGCTTGTCTCGACGACAGTCTCCTTCAACCTGCCGGCCGGCGAAGCGCTTGGCGATGCCACGGCGGCGATCGACCAGATCAAGAAAGACATCAACATGCCAGCGGACGTTTTCACGTCCTACGGTGGCACGGCGCAGATATTTGAGCAGTCCCAGGGCAACACGCCGCTGTTGATCCTGGCGGCAGTGCTGACGATCTACGTCGTGCTGGGTGTCCTCTACGAAAGCTTCATTCATCCGCTGACGATCCTTTCCGGCTTGCCGGCCGCGGCACTCGGTGCCCTGCTGGCGTTGAAAGTGATGGGCTTCGATCTTTCGATCATCGCGCTCATCGGCCTGCTGATGCTGATCGGTATCGTCAAGAAGAATGCGATCATGATGATCGACGTGGCGCTGGAGAACCTGCGCTCCGGCAACGGCATGTCGCCGTCGGAGGCGATTCATGAAGCCTGCGTTCGACGCTTCCGCCCGATCATGATGACGACCTTCTGCGCCCTCCTCGGCGCGCTTCCCATCGCTCTCGGGACCGGTGCAAGCTCGGAACTGCGCCAGCCGCTCGGCATTGCCGTCGTTGGCGGTCTCGTCGTGTCGCAAGCATTGACGCTTTTCATCACCCCGGTGATCTTCGTCGAAATGGGCAGGCTTAGCGATTGGCTCCTCAGCTTTGGACGGAAGAAGAAGACCGAGCACGATGAGGAGATACCTCAGGCATTGGCCGCCGAGTAGGGAACAAGCGGGCGCCATTGGCGCCCGCCGCATTTTTCACTTCAAGCCTTGAACAACGGCGGCCTCTGTGGCATCACGCGCCCTCCTTGGGCGCGTTGTTTCGCGCCTTAGCGGAGCTTGGCCTCCGTTCCCAAAAAACAATCGACTTGATGAGGTGCGGGCATGGCTCAGGCGCTGGGATTCGACTTCGGCACGACGAACACGGTCTTGGCCACGGCTGACGGGCCGACAACGCATTCAATGGCCTTTACGAGTGCGGCCGGAACTGCCGACAGCATGCGTACTGCCCTTTCCTTCATGAAGGATCCGCAACTCGGCACGTCCGCCCTGAAGGTCGAGGCCGGCCACGCGGCAATCCGGCAATTCATCGATAACCCCGGGGACTGCCGTTTCCTGCAGTCGATCAAGACCTTTGCGGCAAGCGCGCTCTTTCAGGGCACCCTCGTCTACGCGAAGCGCCACAGTTTCGAGGACCTGATGGAGGTCTTTATCAGGCGCCTCCGGAACTATGCCGGCGACAACTGGCCGTCCGACGTCAAGCGTATCGTCACCGGCCGCCCCGTGCATTTTGCCGGCGCGAACCCTGACCCTGCGCTGGCGACCCAGCGCTATAACGAGGCGCTGTCCCGCTTCGGCTTTCCGGAGGTTCACTACGTCTACGAACCGGTGGCCGCCGCGTTCTACTTCGCGCAGAACCTGAAATCCGATGCGACGGTTCTCGTCGCCGACTTCGGCGGCGGTACGACCGACTATTCGCTTATCCGGTTTGAAACGGTGGCCGGCAAACTGACGGCGACCCCGATCGGTCATTCGGGTGTCGGGATCGCCGGCGATCACTTTGACTATCGCATGATCGACAACATCGTCGCCCCTCAGATCGGCAAGGGGAGTCATTTCAAGAGTTTCGACAAAATCCTTGAAGTCCCTACGAACTACTACTCGAGCTTCGGTCGCTGGAACCAGCTCTCCATCTTCAAGACGTCGCGCGAATTCGAGGATCTCAAGAAGCTTGTGCGCACGGCGCTCGAGCCCGAGAAGCTCGAGACCTTCATCGATCTCGTCGACCACGATGAAGGTTACCCGCTCTATCAGGCTGTATCCGCGACGAAGATGGCGCTCTCCGCTTCGGACGAAGCAGCATTCGACTTCGCGCCCCTCGGCCGCGGAGGCCACCTGACGATTCGCCGGGCCGATTTCGAAAGTTGGATTGCAGATGATCTCGTACGGATCGAAGGCGCACTCGATGACGTGCTGGAAAGGACGAACACGACATCCGGCATGATCGACAAGGTGTTCCTCACCGGAGGCACGTCGTTTGTCCCGGCTGTGCGCCGCATCTTCACCGAGCGCTTCGATAAGGACCGCATCGAGACCGGCGGCGAACTGCTTTCCATCGCCCACGGCTTGGCGTTGATTGGCGAACGTGAGGACATCACGCAATGGACGGTGCAATAGGTCGTCTCCCGGCTATCGTGCTCTTTCATTGACGTCTCGGCTTCGCTAAGGTCACCGTTATGATCTCCGTCAGCGAACTCTCTCCGGGCGAACTCGCCGCGCTTCTGCATTTCCATGCCGAAGCCGGCGTGGAATGGCTGCTCGAGGAGGAAGCTGTCGATCGCTTTGCTGAGTTCGAGGCAATGAAAGCGGCAAGGCGAAGCACGGTCCCTTCGCCGCAGACTGCTGACGTTCGGGAGTCCACGGCCCGCCCGGCGGCTCAGACCACACAAAGGAACGCTCCCGCCCCCGAGCGTGCAGCCCAGCGGCCGCAGCCTTCGATCCCGGATGGCGAGGCCGTGCAGCAGGCACGCTTCGCCGCCGAGAGCGCCCGTTCGCTTCAGGAACTGAAAACGGCGCTCGAGGCATTCAACGGATGCAATCTCAAGCACAGCGCACGCTCGACGATCTTCGCCAGCGGTGATGCGGCCAGCGGGATCATGGTGATCGGTTCGGCGCCAGGGGCGGACGATGATCGTGAAGGCCAGCCCTTCTCCGGACGGCCTGGCCAACTGCTCGACAAGATGCTCGGGGCAATCGGTCTGCAGCGCGACGCCATATTGCTGACGCAGGTCATTCCCTGGCGACCACCGGGCAATCGCATTGCGTCGACCGCCGAAATGGATATTTGCCGTCCTTTCATCGAGCGGCAGATTGCTCTTGCCGAGCCGAAGGCGATTCTCGTACTCGGCAACTTTGCGGCCAGGGTCTTTTTTGGCGAAACCGATACGATTCACGGGTTGCGCGGGCAATGGCGAGAGATTGCGGTCGGAAACCGCATTATTCCTGCGATTGCGACATTGCACCCTCAGGATCTATTGACGGCACCAGTCAACAAACGATTGGCCTGGAACGATCTTTTGGCTTTTCAGGCCAAACTGGCAGCGCTCTGACGTGCCCTGAAAATAGGCAAATACAAATCTTTTGTGAAAACACCTATGCGATTTTCGCATATCTGCCGTTTATTCTAATGCATTGAAAAGTTCATGTTGCAGTGCAATATATCGCTTTGTCTTGGGAGGAATCAACAGGAACCAAGGCAATGACTGCACGTTTTCGTCCTATACACTGTGGGTTTGAAACCCTTCGCCTTGCTAGCGAGCAAGGCCGCACAACGCAAAGCTACAGCCGCATTGGCTTCGCCACGAACGAGCAAATGGTTGCTCGCGGGACTGGCGCCAGCGGACGCATCGCGCGTCCGGCCATGATCTTTGCGGACTTTCAGCAATACTGAGGCCGAGGCTGGCATTTGCTGGCCTCTTGTCGCGTTGCCTGCCTGATCAATTCTCACCGACCTGGATCCTCGACGGGCCGCGCGCCTCGCAGCGGAACGCGTCGTCCACATAGGCGAACTTGATCGCTTGCCACCGACTGTATTGCTCGACAAACGAACGCGACATCCAGAGCACGGGTTTCTTGTCGATCGTATCCCAACCAATGCATCCTTGCTGCGCCGCCCTGGCGAAAAGCCGCTGCAAGTGCGTACGCGATATCATGAAATCCGCCGCCAGTGCGCGACTGTCAACATGACCGACCACGACGCGCTCGGGATCGTCGCCGTCCAGATCGATCCGCGAGACAAGATGATCGACGATCAGTCCGCCAGCGTCGTTCCACTGGAAGAGCGCCACATGCTCTGGGGGCTCTCTCCACTGGGGATCCTGGAGGCAATTGAGTGCAATTCGCGGCTGCATGACGCGGATCAGTTCCGGGTGAGCCTCAACATGGGCAACCCGGCTTCCGCCGTCTAACAGATCGAGAGCGCCCAGATTGGAGACCAACCAGCCAAACATCGCCTGATGACTGATTTCCGTCGGCTCGAACTGGCGGGGACGTCGGCGCTCGGCTCCGGGTGCATAGGCGATGAAGCGGTAGGTGACGAGTTCGTCGGTAAAGCTCAACACCGTGTTGCGGCTGGCCACCTTGTGCGATGTGATCTCGCGCGTCAGCCTAACCGCCGTGAAGCCCGACGTGGGTTCTGCGGGATCGCGCTCCATGGCAAGCGCATAGGCAGTCTGCGACAGCAACCAGCGTTGTTGTGAAGCAAGCAAACGCGCCAATCGCGGGCCGGTGTTGAACATGCCGCGCATACGCCCCGCATGGAAGCGGAGGGCCAGGATGAACTTCGGGTTCGCAACCAAGTCTTCGGCACTAAGAGGCATTTTTCTCCCGACGCGCGTATCCGGCGTCGGCACTCCCCAGGCACCAGGACGTCCGACCAGCCCATAACATGCGCATTTGCGAATAAATGATGCTTCGTCAAGTTCATAAGACGCAAGAACTGTTCGGATGTCGTTCACTATTTCGTTTGAATTTCTCCCGCAAAACGCGAGAACTTCCGTTGCGTCGTCGCAAAGCTGCGATTGAGGCGGCCTTCAGGATCCGGCCTGCCGTGCCCCACGGCGCTCCAGATCCAACTGGTGCTCGCGGTAGATGATAAATATTCCGGCCGCCACGACAATTGCTGTCCCCAGGAGCGTGGCCCCGCTTGGGATATCGCCGAACACGAAATACGCGATAACACCGCCGATGACGATCGATGTGTACTCGAACGGCGCAACCGTCGAGACATCAGCGTGCCGGTAGCTCTCCGTCAACAGGATCTGCGCCACGCCCCCACAGAAGCCGGCCGCGATGAGAAACAATTGCGGCGCCAGATCAAGGACCTGCCAGCCGAACGGCACTGTCACGAGTGAGAACACCGTGGCGGTGATCGAAAAATAGAGGACGATCGTGGCGGTCTTCTCTTCCTCGACCAATCGTCGCACCTGAATCATCGCCATGCCGCCGAGCACCGAAGCCAGCAACACCGTTAGCGCGCCAATCGCCTGCTCGGCATGGATCCCGCCCTCACGGAAAAGGGTCAGTTTCGGCCACGATATGATGGCCACGCCGACAATCCCGAAAAGTACGGCGCTCCAGCGGTAGATTCGGACAGTTTCCCCGAGAAACACAGCTGCGAAGATCACGGCGACAAGCGGCATCGCGTAGCCAAGTGCAATGGCTTCCGGCAGCGGCAGGTGCAGCAGCCCATAGAAGCCGAGCCCCATTGATATGATGCCGAGCGTTCCCCGCTTCAGATGACCGATCGGATTGCCCGTATAGAATGCCGATCGCAACTGGCCGCGATAGGCCAGGTAAGCCATGATGGGAAACAGTGCGAAGAAGGAGCGGCAGAACGTCACCTGCCCCGGCTGGATGTCACTGCCGGCGAGCTTGATGAAGGTCTGCATTGCCAGGAAAACAACCACCGAGCCGACCTTGAACGCAATACCCCTCATCGGGTTTCCCGTAGCCGACCGCATGTCTTGAACTCTTGGATTGCTGTTTGGAGGCAGGAGGACGCGCCAGACTCGGCACATCTCGACTGTGACAGTCGCCGGGCCGAATGAACAGATAGAAAATCGGAAAATTTCGATGCTCAATCAATCGGATCGCACAAATTTTCATCAAATCTGAGATGCGCCCAAAAATGTTCATCCGATGAGTGTCCGCCTTAACGCTTCGGAAACCATAGAATCGCATTGATTGGCCGATATTTCAGTCCTCTTTCTCTCAGCTTGCATCGCTATCGGGGCAATTTCCATGACGCAGCTCAAATGCAGGGACAACGATCAGCAACGGTTGACCGCCACACCGCGGCTGATGCGGTAACGGAGGGAATCGGCACCGATCTTGAAAGTTTCAGCGCCGCGAACTCGCATGTGGTCAAGCAGATCAAGCTTCTTGCAATCAATGCGTTGATCGAAGCCGCCCGCGCCGGCGAAGCCGGGAAAGGCTTTGCTGTCGTTGCCAACGAGGTGCAGCGGCTGGCACAGGTCGCAAGCGACATTTCAGGGAAATTCGAAGGCAACGTCATTGGGCGTATCGGGCATTCCCGCGTCATGGCGGAAGCGCTCGTGAACGAGATGGAGGGCGTAAGGCTTACCGATCTCGCCCAAACTCTCGTGCAACTGATCGTCCGCAATCTCTTCGAGCGAACCGCCGACGTGCGGTGGTGGGCGACCGATGCCGCGCTTTGGCAGGCGCTGCAGGAGCCGACAAAGGAAAGGGCGACCTTCGCTGCCCAACGACTTGGGGTCATCAATCGCTTCTACACCGTCTATCTCGACCTCGTTTTGACAGATGCCTCAGGTCAGGTGATCGCCTCGGCAAACCCTGAATTTGAGCGCAAGACCGCCGGAAGATCGCTTGCAGGCGACGGCTGGTTCCAAGCATCCGTACGCTGCGCGTCGGGAGACGACTACATCGTCGACGATGTCCGCGACAGCCATCTGCATGGCAACCGCACCGCCCTTGTCTATGCAACGGCAGTGCGCGAGGGTGGCACGCTCCACGGCAAAACTCTCGGAACACTGGGTGTGTATTTTGACTGGCAGAAGCAGGGACAGGCGATCGTCGAAACCGAAGCCAACCTGCCTCCGCAGATAGCAGAGAAAACGACCGTGATGTTGCTCGATGGATCAAACAGGATCATCGCCTCCAGCAATCCCAACCTTCTCTTCAGCCATTTTGCGCTTCAGAACCAGGCAGGTACGGCCCGCGGTAGCTACTATGATAACAACGGCTCAATTGTCGCTTTCGCCCGGACACTCGGCTACGAGGATTACGATGGCTTGGGCTGGCATGGCGTCGTCGTTCAGCGGACTGAAGACGATGAGGCGATAAGGGCAACCCTCAACCTAAAATCCTAGTCACGGACCGCCTAGATTTGGCCGTTCCGAGATCCTCCAAATCTGCCGTTGCCGCGATTTCGCTTTAACTTTGGTTCAGACTTTGGTGTAAAGATGCCCGTCAAAATTTGTGGCGGAGTGCCTACTCTGCGTACGAAGCACTCATCCGCTCAAGGTCTTCAGGGAACACCATGCGTACAGATACCGGCCAGGTCATCAATCTGGCAGACTACCAGCCCACCGAATTCGTTCTGGAACGCGTGGATCTGACCTTCGAGCTCGATCCCACTGAAACCAAGGTTGAAGCACGACTGATTTTCCATCGCCGCGAGGGTGTCGATCCCAAGGCTCCGCTGATGCTCGACGGCGATGAACTGACGCTTTCCAGCCTGCTGTTCGATCAGTTGGAAATGCCGGCCGACCAATACACGGCAACGCCGGAAAGCCTGACGGTCCGCGACCTACCCGCATCAGAACCGTTCGAGCTGACGATCACTACGATCATCAACCCCGAAGCCAATACGAAACTGATGGGCCTTTACCGCACCGGCGGTATCTATTGCACGCAGTGCGAGGCTGAAGGCTTCCGGCGGATCACCTATTTCCAGGACCGCCCCGATGTTCTGGCGCCTTACACCGTCAACATCATTGCCGAGAAGGCCGCCAACCCGCTGCTGCTGTCGAACGGCAATTTCCTCGGGGGTGCTGGCTATGGCGAAGGCAAGCACTTCGCCGCCTGGTTCGATCCGCATCCTAAGCCGAGCTATCTCTTTGCGCTGGTCGCCGGCGATCTCGGCGTCATCGAAGATACGTTCACGACGATGTCCGGTCGCGAGGTCGCCCTGAAGATCTATGTCGAGCACGGCAAAGAGCCGCGCGCCGCTTACGCGATGGACGCACTAAAGCGTTCGATGAAGTGGGACGAAGAGGTCTTCGGGCGCGAATATGATCTCGACATCTTCATGATCGTCGCCGTCTCCGACTTCAACATGGGCGCGATGGAGAACAAGGGCCTCAACGTCTTCAACGACAAGTACGTCCTTGCCGATCCGGAAACGGCCACGGATAGCGACTACGCCAACATCGAAGCGATCATCGCCCACGAGTACTTCCACAACTGGACCGGCAACCGCATCACTTGCCGCGACTGGTTCCAGCTGTGCCTGAAGGAAGGCCTGACCGTCTTTCGTGATCACGAGTTCTCGGCCGACCAGCGCTCGCGCCCGGTCAAGCGCATCGCCGAGGTCCGCCACCTGAAATCCGAGCAGTTCCCAGAGGATGCAGGCCCGCTCGCACATCCTGTTCGACCGACAAAATACCGTGAAATCAATAACTTCTATACGACAACCGTCTACGAGAAGGGCAGCGAAGTCACGCGAATGATCGCGACGCTGCTTGGCAAGAAGACGTTCAAGAAGGGCATGGACCTCTACTTCGACCGTCATGATGGCCAGGCTGTCACGATCGAGGACTTTGTGAAATGCTTCGAGGACGCCAGCGGGCGCGATCTCACACAATTCTCACTGTGGTACCATCAGGCCGGCACGCCGCTGGTTACGGCTTCCGGCTGTTACGATGCTGCCGCAAAAGCCTTCAGCCTCTCGCTCGAGCAAATGATCCCTGCAACCCCGGGTCAGTCCGACAAGCAGCCGATGCACATTCCGCTGAACCTGCAACTTTTTGCGGAGGATGGAGCAGCCATAGCGCCGACTTCCGTTGAAAGTGCGGAATATACCGGCGCCATTCTGCATCTCACAGAGCGCACCCAAACGGCAGTATTCCACGGGATCCAGACGCGACCGGTGGTCTCGATCAATCGCAGCTTCTCGGCTCCCATCAATCTCCATTTCGACCAGTCGCCTGCCGACCTGGCGCTGCTCGCCCGCCATGAGACGGACCATTTCGCGCGCTGGCAGGCCCTGACGGACCTTGCACTTCCGAACCTTTTGAAGGCGGCTCGCGATGCACGGGAAGGAAACCCCGTCGGTTGTGAGACAACCTTCGTCGACAGCCTCATCGCCGCGGCGGCTGACGAGAGTCTGGAACCCGCCTTCCGCGCCCAGGCCCTGGCGCTGCCCAGCGAAGCCGATATTGCCCGCGAACTCGGGGGCAATAACGATCCGGACGCAATCCACGCCGGCCGCCAGGCCGTCATGAAACAGGTTGCCGACGCCGGACGCGACACGTTCGCTGCACTCTATGACTCGATGACGACGCCCGGCACCTTCAGCCCGGACGCAACGAGCGCGGGTCGCCGCGCCCTGCGCAACGCCGCGCTGACCTACCTCTCCTATGCCGAGAATTCGCCGGTACGCGCCAAGGCTGCCTTCGATGCCGCCAACAACATGACCGACCTGTTGCATGCGCTGACGGTCCTTGCGCACCGTTTCCCAGACAGCGCGGAAGCTGCCGAAGCGTTGTCGACCTTCCGGGATCGGTTCTCCGAGAACGCCCTGGTCATCGACAAATGGTTTTCGGTGCAGGCAACGATACCAGGCGGCGGCACGCTCGATCGGGTGCTGAAGCTCATGGAGAACCCTCTGTTCACGAGGACTAACCCCAATCGCGTCCGTTCATTGGTCGGCGCCTACGCTTTTGCCAATCCGACAGGCTTCGGTCGGGCCGATGGAGAGGGCTACCGCTTCCTCGCACGCGAGATTCTCGACATCGACCGGCGCAACCCTCAGTTGGCCGCGCGCATTCTGACGTCGATGCGTTCCTGGCGCTCCCTGGAGCCGGTTCGACAGGACCATGCCCGCGCTGCCCTGCTGGAAATCGAACGCGCCGCGGAGCTCTCGACCGACGTCCGTGACATCGTGGAACGCACCCTGAAAGGGTGATTTGCTGTCGAAGGCCGCTGCGCTGGTCGCAGCGACCTTCTGACCGCCAAAGAAAATTCAGCATCTAGAATCGGTTAACAGATTTTTACCTTTTCCTCTGGACAAGGCGAATCACCAGTGATTCATTGAGTTAGGTTCGGGCGAGCGGCGCTGCGAATCACACGAGGGATCAAGGCTGAAGAGATGATGAACGTGCGGCGGGCAACCGCAGCCGAGGGACGGCTGCGTGTCGATTTCGACGGCCTCCTGGCCTGGCGGGACAGCTTTTCAGTCCGCCGCTCCGCCATGACTTCATCGTCTTCGCGCAGCCTGTCGCAGGTCGAAATCGTCCTGAAGCGAATTATTCCGATCCTGATCGTAGCCTTCCTTACGGTTGTAGCCGCGTCACACTTCTTTGGAATGGTCTCCGAATACGGGCGGACAGAAGCCGCTGCCCGTCACTCCACCGCGCTTGCCGCCGCGACCGCCGCCGCGGCCTTCGCCGATGCCAACCGGATCTTCGAAACCGCGGATGCCGCGCAGGCGCAGGCTCGGCTGGCGCGCTTCCTTCCGCAGGACCGCCTGGATGACGATGCGTTCGTGCTGCTCGTGCAGCCAAGCGGCAAGGTGTTTGCCGCAACTGCCGCCGGCTCGGCTTACCTCGGCGCCAGCGTCGGCGATTTCTTCTCAGAGATCTCGGCGGTTCGCCGGTTCGGCGATCGCGCTGGCGTCATCGAGACAACAATCAGCGGGCTTCCGCACTACGCGGAAATCACGCTCATCGGCAACTCCGGCGGCTATGTCATCGCGGCAACGTCGTTGGAGCGGATCAGCAAGCTCTGGCGAGACGAGGTCACGCTGAACGTGACCCTCTTCGCAGGCATCTCCTCGATCCTGCTCGTCATCCTCTACGCCTACTATATGCAGGTGAAGCGCGCCCGCGATGCCGACGATACCTTTCTGGAGTCGAACCTTCGCGTCGAAACCGCGCTGTCGCGCGGGCGCTGTGGGCTCTGGGACTTCGATTTCGACCGCCGCGAATTTTACTGGTCGCGCTCGATGTACGAAATGCTTGGGCTTCCCGGCTCGGACCGGACGATGTGCTTCAGCGATGCCGCCCGCCTGATGCATCCGGATGACGGCGGCGTCTACGAAATCGCCCGGTCAATCGCTCGCGGTGATGCGGGCCAGGTCGACCAGATCTTCCGCATGCGGCATGCCGGCGGCCATTATGTCTGGATGCGGGCTCGCGCGCAGGTGATCCGCACCAATTCCGGCCGCGTCCACATGATCGGTATCGCGATGGACGTGACCGAGCAGCATCGCCTCGCCCAGCGCTATGCCGAGGCCGATCAGCGACTGGCCGACGCCATCGAATGCACATCGGAAGCCTTCGTGCTCTGGGACAAGAACGACCGCCTCGTCATGTGCAACGCGCACTTCCAGCAGGCGTACGGACTTCCCGATAGCGTCTTGGTCCCCGGCACCGAGCGCACAGTCGTCAATGCTGCCGCCGCGCGCCCCGTGATCGAACGCCGTATCGCCGACGCAGATGGCTCCGGTTATTCCCGCACAACCGAAGTACAGCTTGCCGACGAGCGCTGGCTGCAGATCAACGAGCGCCGTACGCGCGACGGCGGCATGGTTTCGGTCGGCACCGACATTACGCTGCTCAAGCGCAACCAGGAGCGCCTGCGCGACTCGGAACGCCGTCTCATGGCGACGATCGGAGACCTCTCCGCTTCCCGCCAGACGCTGGAAAGCCAGAAGGCGGCCCTTTCTGTCGCCAACTCCAACTACCTGCTCGAGAAGGAGCGCGCGGAAGGCGCCAACCGTGCGAAGAGCGAGTTCCTGGCAAACATGTCCCACGAACTTCGCACGCCGCTCAACGCAATCCTCGGTTTTTCGGAGATCCTGCAGGATCAGATGTTCGGTCCGCTCGGCTCGTCGAAGTACAACGAATATGCCCGCGACATTCACGACAGCGGCAAGCATCTCCTGAACGTCATCAGCGACATTCTCGACATGTCGAAGATCGAGGCCGGCCACATGAAGCTCGAGTGCGAGACGATCGATCTCGCGCCGCTCATCGAGGAAAGCCTTCGCTTCACAGCAATCCCGGCCGCCCAAAAGAACATCTTCGTCGAACAGCGCCTTTGCGATGGAATGCGGTTGACCGCCGATCGCCGTGCCATGAAGCAGATCCTGCTGAACCTGCTCTCCAACGCCGTGAAGTTCACCAACGAAGGCGGTCACATCGCCGTGCGCACGCGTCGTACCAGCAGCGGCGTCATGCTGACGATTGCCGACACCGGCATCGGCATCCCTCGCGCGGCGCTCGGCAAGATCGGCCAGCCTTTCGAACAGGTGCAAAACCAGTACGCGAAAAGCAAGGGAGGCTCTGGCCTCGGTCTCGCGATCTCGCGGTCGCTGACGATCCTTCAAGGCGGGAAAATGAAGATCCGTTCGCGCGAGGCGATCGGCACCGTCATTTCCCTGCACATCCCGAACGGCGACCGCTAAGTTTTCACAACTATCTGGAATACTTTCCTGATGGCTTTCGAGAGCCGTTTGATCTCTCCCTCAAGCGTCTTGATGTCAGGGCAATCGGCTGCCCGGCAGACAAGATCAATGAGGCCCGCCGGCGCCTCCTTCGGCTCGAACAAGCCATCGATACATAGGCGGATGAGCTGTGAGATATCGGTATAGAGCGACAGTGTCGCTAGGCAGAGTTCCATATCATCGCGGTCCATCAGCTCCGCGCCGACTAACTTCACCTGCCCTGCCGTATTGAAGTCGTCCTCCTCGATGGCGATGCCTTTGGTGGAGGCCACGAGCCGCAGATACTGCGCGATGAATTCGATGTCGATCAAGCCGCCCGGAATGAGCTTCAGGTCCCAGATGCTGGCCGGCGGTTTTTCCTGCTCAATCAGGGCCCGCATCTCCGACACGTCCTTGGCGATCTTCTCTGCGTCGGTCTTCGAACGAAGCACGTCTGCGATGATCCGCTCAGCCTCCTTGATCAATTCCTTGTCGCCGCACACGAGGCGGGCACGCGTCAGAGCCATATGCTCCCAGGTCCAGGCTTCCTCGCGCTGATACTTTTCGAAGGACTTGATGCGGGTGGCGACCGGCCCCTTGTTTCCCGAGGGCCTGAGGCGCATGTCGACCTCATAGAGCACGCCCTCCGCCATCGGCGCCGAGAGTGCTGAAATCAGCCGCTGGGTGATGCGGGTGAAATAGCGCGTCGAGTCCAGAGGCTTGGGGCCCGATGATTCGGCGGCTTCATCGTCGTAATCATAGAGCAGGATGATATCGATGTCGGAACCTGCAGTGAGTTCGAAGGTCCCGAGCTTACCCATACCGACCACAGCCACACGACCACCCGGAAAATCGCCATGTGCCGTACTGATCTCCTTCATGACGGCATCGAGCACTGCCTCAAGGACGAGATCGGCCAGATGAGTGAAGGCGCGGCCGGCCATGGCGCCTCGGATCGCGCCGGTCAACAGCCGGATGCCGATGAGGAAGCGCTGTTCGTCCGCGAAGATGCGCAGTCGATCGAGCACCTCCTCATAGTACCGCGCGGGCGCGAGAAAGCCGCGTATGCGTTCGGCGAGATAGGATCGCGTCGGTAATTCCGCCATCAGGCCGGGATCAAGCATGCCGTCGAACACATGCGGCTTGGCGGCAATGACCTCTGCCAGCTTCGGCGCCGAGGACATGATGTTGACGATGAGCGACAAAAGCGCCGGGTTGCTGCCAAGGAGCGAAAACAGCTGAATGCCGGAGGGCAGGCCGGAGAGAAAGCTGTCGAAGCGCAGGATCCCTTCGTCGGCGCGGTTGCTTTCCCCGAACACGCGCAGCAGCTCCGGTGTCAGTTCAGTCAGCCGTTCGCGTGCCTCCACGGATTGCGTCGCCTTGTAGCGACCGTAGTGCCATGTGCGGATAACGCGAGAAATGTCGGACGGGCGCTCGAAGCCGAGCTTGCGCAGCGTGTTCAGCGTATCGGGATCGTCGGCCTGACCGGTGAACACCAGATTGCCCGTTTCTGTTGAAAGCTTGGTCTCTTGTTCGAACAAGCGGGCATAGCGCCGCTCGACCGTCTTGAAGACCTCGACCAGGCGCGTGGCAAAACTCGGCGTGTCGTCGAACCCCATCATGAAGGCGATGCGCTTCAGATCGGTTTCGGTCTCGGGTAAAAGATGGGTTTGCTCGTCGTGCACCATCTGAATTCGATGCTCGACGTCGCGAAGGAACCAATAGGCCTCGGTCAGCTCGTCGCGCGTCTCCTCGTCGATCCATTTCGCTTTTGTCAGCTCCGCCAACGTCTCTTCGGTACCGCGGCAACGAAGTGCCGGCATCCGGCCGCCGGCGATCAACTGCTGCGTTTGCGCGAAGAATTCGATCTCGCGGATGCCGCCACGACCGAGCTTTACGTTATGGCCCTTGACCGCGATTGCGCCATATCCCTTGTGCGCATGGATCTGCCGCTTGATGGAATGGATGTCGGCGATAGCAGCGTAGTCGAGATACTTGCGAAAGACGAACGGAACCAGCCCGCGCAGGAACTGCTCGCCGGCTTGGATATCGCCAGCGACCGCCCGTGCCTTGATGAACGCGGCTCGTTCCCAGTTCTGCCCTCTGCCCTCATAATAGATCATTGCCGCATCGAACGAGATGGCAAGCGGCGTCGATCCCGGATCCGGCCGCAGCCGCAAGTCGGTGCGGAAGACGTATCCATCGGCGGTCCGTTCCTGCATGATCCGTACGAGCCGCCGCATCAGACGCGGAAAGATCTCGATCGCGTCATCAGGATCTGCGACGATCCCCGCCTGTTCGTCAAAGAACACGACCAGATCGATATCCGATGAGTAATTGAGCTCCGATGCGCCGAGCTTGCCCATGCCAAGAACGATCAGCCCCGAGCCCTCACCGGGCGCGGTCACTTCCTTAAGCGTTACCTTGCCCCCATCGTGAGTAGCAAGCAGAAGGTGATCGATCGCCGCGCTGACGGATGCTTCTGCGAGCCGGCTCAACCAGCCGGTCGTCACGCGACCGTCGAAAATCCGGGCCAGATCCGCCAGGGCGACGAGGAAAGCGACCTTGCGCTTGATGATGCGCAGGCGGCTCATGACTTCCGCTTCGCTCGGCGCCTCGCCATTTGCTGCCGGCTTCCAGCAGGAACGCGCCTCCGCGATCATCGCCTCGATGCGCGGTTCCAACGGCTCCGAAATCGCAGTTGCGACGATTGCCGTATCGATGTTCGCAATCTCGCGTAGATAGGGAGACAAGGTCAGTGCGGTTGTGATGAAGTCGCGAAGCGTGCCGTCCGCCTTGAGCATCTCCGCCACGGCAGGTTCGCTTTTGCCGATCTTCTGAAGATCCGTCTGGGCAAGCTTCAACTCGCTCTTGTTCAGCGGTTTCAGCAGCCCGTCGGCTACTTCCACAAGGCTATGCCTCGAACCCGTCAGCATGCACCCTCCCTGGCGAACAGAACCGAGAACCGCCGGGGAGAATCACAGAACTTCCGGCAACTGGAATCTAACCTAGGGTCTGTGGCAGCGATGGCCAACACAGAATTCAATCAGTAGTCAACGTGTTCGCGGAGAGCTATTCACCGGAAAGATCATACTGACCGTGAGGCCGCGCTTTTCCTGATTTTGCGGATCGGTATCGGACAGTTCCAGCTTCCCGCCGTGCAGTTCCATCACCGCCTCGACCAAGGAGAGGCCAAGGCCGGTGCCGGGCTTGGAGCGGCTTTCATCCAGCCGCACGAAGCGCTTCAGCACATCCTCCCGCTTCTCGGCCGGGATTCCCGACCCATGATCAGCGACTGAGAGGCAAATGCCATCGGCCCGGCGGAGCAGCTTCAGCGCGATATCGCCGTGGCCCTCGGCATCCGAGGAATATTTGATGGCATTGTCGATGAGATTGAAAATCGCCTGGCCGATTAGCTCGCGGTTGCCCTGCACCTCGATATCCGGCTGGATCGATGATGTGAGCACCAACCCGGCTTCGTCGGCGACGGGTTCATAGAGTTCAGCGCTGTCTGCCACGATCGCCGAGAGGTCGACCGCCGACATTTCTGCGGCGACCGATCCCGCTTCGACGCGCGAGATCATCAGCAGTGCATTGAACGTACGGATCAGCTGATCGGACTCGGATATAATTCCCTCA
The DNA here is from genome assembly GCF_056394785.1 of Rhizobium sp. 10N414. Classification (NCBI taxonomy): domain Bacteria; kingdom Pseudomonadati; phylum Pseudomonadota; class Alphaproteobacteria; order Hyphomicrobiales; family Rhizobiaceae; genus Rhizobium; species Rhizobium sp. 10N414. The sequence continues at coordinate 21,034 of NZ_JBFTIN010000059.1, forward strand.
AGCGCGACGCGTCGAACCTCGCCGTCCTTGGTGTCCAGTGCGTCGGCGGCCTTGTTGCGCAACCGCGTCAGCGGCGTCTTGAGGTCGTGCGCAATGTTGTCTGAGACCTGTCGCAATCCCTCGTTCAGCTTCTCTATCCGCCCGAGCATCGTATTGAGTGAAACAGACAGGCGATCGAACTCGTCGCCGGAACCGCCGACTGGAAGACGCTGCGAGAGGTCGCCAGCCATGATCTTCTTGCTGGCATCGGACATGCGGTCGATGCGTTTCRAGGCATTTCGACCGATGCCGAACCAGATGATGATCGCCCCGAGACCCATGATCGCGAGCGCGATCATCAGCGCCTGCCGGACCAGCCCGCGGAATGCCTCGGGCTCCCCGAGGTCGCGGCCGATCAGCAGACGCAACCCGTTGTCCAGCACGAAGATGTTGGCAACGGCCATGTGCCGGCGACTGATGCCGCTTTCCGCATAACGCTGATAGGTGAAGGGCATGGAGGTCCACCCCTCCTCATCGAGCACCCCGGGCTGCACAGATGCGACGTTACCGGCGAGGATATCGCCCGAGGGACCGGCAATGATATAGAGATTGGCACCGGGCTGGCGCGCGCGACGCTCCATCGTCCGAAGAAGAAGGTTCATGCCGCCGGCATCATAGGCCCGCTGGACCTGATCGACCTCCTGCTGCACGGCTTCGCGGATCTGGTTGGTCAGAAGCCGCTCGGACATCGCGGTCACATAGAAGACCAGCGTCGCGGCGCAGATGGCGAAGAGCAGGATGTAAAGTGCCGAGAGGCGGACTGCCGTAGACTTGAAGAGAAACCAGAAGCGGTTCATCCCTCGTCCTTGATCATATACCCCGCACCGCGAATGGTCTTGAGAAGCGGCTGGGCGAAGTCCTTCTCGATCTTCGACCGCAGTCGCGAAACATGAACGTCGATGACGTTGGTCTGAGGATCGAAGTGGTAGTCCCAGACGTTTTCGAGAAGCATCGTCCGGGTCACGACCTGACCGGCATTCTTCATCAAATATTCGAGGAGGCGGAATTCGCGCGGCTGCAGCGGTATTTCCTTGCCACCGCGTCGAACCTCATGCGCGAGCCGGTCCAGTTCAAGATCGCCGACGCGATAGACAACGTCCTGATCCGGCGTGCCCTTGCGGCGGCCAAGCACCTCGACACGAGCAAGAAGTTCACTGAAGGCATAAGGCTTCGGCAGATAGTCGTCACCACCCGCCCTGAGGCCCGTCACGCGGTCGTCCACCTGGCCGAGAGCGGAGAGAATGAGAACCGGCGTATGAATTCCCTTGCGGCGCAATTCGCTGATGACGGACAAACCGTCGCGGCGCGGCAACATACGATCGATGACGATCACGTCATAGCTGTTTTCCGAGCCCATGAAGAGCCCGCTTTCGCCATCGCTCGCGTGATCGGCCACAATGCCAACCTCACGAAATGCCTTGGTGAGGTAGACCGCTGCTTCGAGATCGTCTTCGATAATGAGAATCTTCATGCGGTCGACATTACCTGCCGGCTGCGTTTCGGCAAGGCTCAAAGCTTCTTCCTGTTGCGAAGAGGTCATTGCGATCACCTACGGATATGGACGAAAGGGAGCCGCGCCCAGAAGGCGCGGCTCCCCCGTATGTCAGGGTTGGCGGATTAACCCTGGCCATTGATCGGAAGGGCGACGAAGCGGCTGCCTTCCTTCGACTGGATCTGGAAGAGTGCCCGCGTGCGGCCATCCTTCTTCGCCTGGTTCAGGACCTTGACGACATCATCCGCGTTGGAGACTTCCTGGTTGTTGACCGAGGTAATCTTTTCGCCTTCCTTGATGCCCTTGTCGGCCGCGTCGGAATCCGGGTCGATGCCGGTGATCTGCAGACCCTTGCCGTCTTCGGAAGGACCAACCGTCAAGCCCAGATCAGCCAGAGCCTTTTCGGAAGCAGGAGCCTGGCTTTCCGGTGCCTGATCGCCGTCGTCAGCGGAAGCATCCTTCTGTTCGGCGGGCAGCGTTCCGAGTTCGACCGTCAGAGACTGAGCCTTGCCGGCACGCCAGACGGAGAGCTCGACCTTCTTGCCGGGCGTCATGGCGCCGATACGGCGGCTGAGGTCGCGGGCATCCTTGACGGTTTCGCCGTTGACGGCGGTGACCACATCACCTGCCTTCATGCCAGCCTTTTCACCAGGCGTACCAGCCTGAGCGGAGACGACAAGCGCACCGCTCGCCTCGGAAAGGCCGAGCGAGTCGGCGATGTCCTTGGTGACGGGCTGGATCTGCACGCCGAGATAGCCGCGAGATACCTGGCCGTCCTTCATCAGGTCAGCAACGACATCCTTGGCCGTAGACGCCGGGATGGCAAACGCAATACCCACATTGCCGCCCGACGGAGAGAAGATCGCGGTGTTGATGCCGACGACTTCGCCACTGAGATTGAAGGTGGGGCCACCGGAGTTGCCGCGGTTCACAGCAGCGTCAACCTGCAGATAGTCGTCATACGGGCCGGAGCCGATGTCGCGGCCACGAGCCGAAACGATACCGGCCGTTACCGTACCACCGAGACCGAAGGGGTTACCGACAGCGACAACCCAGTCGCCGACGCGAACGCCGTTGTCATCGGCCCAGTTGACGTAGGTGAACTTGCGGCCCTTGCCATCAACCTTGAGGACGGCGAGGTCCGTACGGGGGTCCTTGCCGATCAGCTTGGCATCAAGCTCGGTGCCATCGTTCATGACCGCAACGAATGCCGCGCCGTCGGAAACGACGTGGTTGTTGGTGACGATGTAACCGTCTTCAGAAATGAAGAAGCCCGAGCCCTGGGCAACCGGACGCAGGCGGCCCTTGCCATCCTGCGGGCCATGGTGACCCTGCGGACCACGACGGCCCTGCTGGCCCTGCGGACCTTGCTCACCGAACTGGCGGAAGAAAGGCTTCAGGGCATCCGGAAGATCGTCGAAACCACGGCCATTAAAGTCGAAGGCGAAGCCGTTGCCCTCGTCATCGGCGACGGGGTTGACACGGTTTTCGACACGCACGGAAACAACTGCCGGCGAAACCGCATCGACGACGTTCGCGAAGCTAGGAACAGACGGGGCCTGAACCTTTACGGCTTCGGCATAAGAACGGGTGATTTCGAGGGGAATACCGGTCGCAAACACCGCAGCGGCAAGGCCGGCGACGGTCGAAGCCTTCAGCGMGGTATTGAGCGACGGAGCTTTGATATTCTTAAACATGAGTGCACCTTCTTTGACTTCAACATCTACAGGATCGGGATGACCAGATCGGGTGATGAAGCAAGATATAGGACGGCACACCTTACTGCGAACTGTCCGACCGATGAAAAATTCGTAATGTGCAATACGACGCGTTGCGATCCGTGCAGCAATCTCGCCCTCGACTAAGGCTCTGTGAGTCGATAAGCCTCCTTTCCACAACCGGAGGAGGACGAGACAATGGCCCATGTGGTCACGGGGGAGGATTTTGCGCCCGACACTGCCGCGCTGGCAGCCGTCATCTTCGGTGTCACCGCCTTCGCGGTTGCACAGGGACTGACCTACCCGCTGATTTCTCTGGTCCTCGAGCATCGTAACGTTGCACCCAGCCTCATCGGCTTCAACGCCGGTTGCTTTGCGGCGGGCCTTGCTGTCGCAACGTTTGCGGTCACGTGGCTGTCGCGAAAAGTCCGCGGCGATCGCTTGATCGTCGCAGGCCTCATCGGCTGTGCCGTCAGCCTCTCCACTTTCGCAACATTCGACTCGTTCTGGGTGTGGTGCGTCGCCCGACTTTTTCTCGGATTCTTCGTCAGCCTGATTTTCATGTTGAGCGAGGCCTGGCTCAACACCGCCTGTCCCGACCGCCTGCGCGGGCGCGTTTCCGGTCTCTACGGCGCCGGCATGTGCGGTGGCTTTGCCGCGGGTCCGCTCGTGATCCCGATCTTCGGCACGGAGCAAGGCTTCGCCTTCGCCCTGCTTGCCGTCTACGTCGCCTGCGTCGCCTTCCTGACGATCATCCTTACCCGGAGAGCACGGACGCTTCCCGAGCAGGCCGCCTCGGGAGCGCTCTTCAAGTTTGTCAGAAGCGCACCGATGCTGATCTGCATGGTGGTCGCATTTGCATTCGCCGACATTGCCGCCATTGCGGCGATGCCCGTCTATTTCGTCCGGCTCGGTTATTCCGAGGCGTTCGCCGCCATCAGCGTTACGGTGCTCGCGCTGCCGACCGCGCTTGCCCAACCTGTCGTCGGCTGGCTGCTCGACAAGACCTCGCGCTTTGGCGTCGCCATCTGCTCCGGCCTGCTCGCCGGGCTGAGCTTCATCGCGATCCCGTTTCTTCAGTCGCAGGCGGCGATCCTGGTGATGTTCGGCATCATGGGCGCTGCTAGTTTTTCGCTCTACACCTGCGCCTTGACGATCCTCGGCGAGCGCTATGCCGGGGACACGCTTGTCGCGGGAAGTGCGGCCTTCGCCCTCGCCTACGCTGTCGGCAGCGCGGCGGGCTCGTCCTCGGTCGGCGCGATGATGGACGTCTATTCGCCATCGGCAGGACCTATTGCCGCCGGTAGTGTGGTGCTGGCATTCACGGGGGTGCTTGTCGCGTCTGTGGTGCGCCGCCGCCTCCACAGGCGGTCGTAGGATCACTCGTCGAGCAATTCTCTCAGGCGAGCCTGTTCTTCGGCTGTCAGCTTGGAGCCCGTCGGCCGGCCTACCCATTTCCGTGCGAAGACGATCAGCGAGAGGCCGCCTGCGACGGCGAGCAGAAGCGGCGCGCCCCACAGAAGGATCGTCTTCGTCTCGAAGCGCGGCTTCAACAGCACGAACTCGCCGTAGCGCGAGACGATGTAGTTCATCACCTGCTCGTTCGTATCGCCATCGGTCAGCCGCTCGCGCACCAGCAGGCGCAGGTCCTTGGCAAGTTCCGCATTGGAATCGTCGATCGACTGGTTCTGGCAGACCATGCAGCGCAGTTCGGCGGAGATCGCCCGGGCGCGCGCCTCGAGCGCCGGATCGGCAAGAACCTCGTCCGGATTGACGGCAAAGGCCGGCGCGGCCGACAGAACTATCGCTAT
>NZ_JBFTIN010000060.1:0-26000 GCF_056394785.1 Rhizobium sp. 10N414
ACCGAAGCCAACGCATCAGGTCACGCATTGGAGATTGGTTCGAGAACCGCAGGACGGCAACACTCTGTCCAGCGGAAGGAAAGATTGAGCCGATCGGCGTCGATGCCGATCAAAACGAAACTGAACCCAAGGAAAAGCCGCCAGTTCAATGCGTTTTGCCCCTTGTGTTCTTTCATTGGAGTCGATCATGCTGACACTGTACTACGCGCCGCATACCTGCGCGCTCGCAAGCCTCATTGCGCTGGAGGAGTCCGGCCTGCAGTTCAAAACGAAGAAGCTGAACTTCGCCGAAGCGGAGCAGCGTTCTCCCGAGTACCTGGCGATCAATCCCAAGGGCAGGGTTCCCGCTCTGGTGACGGATCGCGGCATCGTTACCGAAACGCCGGCAATCCTCGCCTATATCGCTCAGGTCGCCTCCGCCGCGCAATTGGCTCCGCTTGATCCTTTCGAGTTCGCTCGCATGCAGGCCTTCAACAATTATCTTTGCTCGACCGTGCATGTGAACCACGCGCACGGCCGCCGGGGCAGCCGGTGGGCCGATGATCCGACAGCCCATGAAGCGATGAAGGCGAAGGTGCCGCAAACCATGGCCGAATGCTTCGAGATCATCGAGGCGAAGATGCTGGAGGGCCCCTGGGTCATGGGCGAGTACTATTCGGTCGCCGATCCCTACCTCTTTGTCATGACCGGCTGGCTGCGGTCCGATGGCGTCGATCCGGCCCGCTTCCGGAAAGCGACGGCGCACTATGCGCAGATGATGGAGCGCGCGGCCGTGCTGCGGGCATTGGAACGCGAACAGGCCTAAACAGACGTCGCCCGGCCGCCGGGCACATCAGCCATGAAAATTCGCGGCAAGCCGCTTTGGCGCGCGGAACCGCCACGCGCCGATCAGCCGTTCCTTCAGTTCGGCGTCGCTGATCATCGCGGCGTGCAGGGGCATATACGGCCAGCCGATATAGTGGGGTGTCTGATAGTAGATCTCGGGCGCCATCTCGATCAGCCGTTCCTTGTCGTCGATCGAGATGCAGAGCACGATGGTCTCGTTGTTCTTGACCGCCGCGAATGATTTGCCGCCGACTTTCAGCGCCGGGTTACCGTAGGACGTGCTCTCCTCGACGTCAGGCAGATTGGCTTCCGCCGAAAGACGCTTGAGGCGCGCAAAGATCGTATCGACACTGGTCATGTGAGCCCGCTCGAAACTGAAGCGGGCCAAGACTAGCAGATTTTACCGGGCTATGCGCACTTTGCGAGCTGTAGCGGTTCCTGCTCGGGCGCGCGTGGTTGCGGGCCGAGCGGCAGGTCTGCCAACGCCGTCGGTGACATGCGGGCCAGATCGGGATGGTAGAGCGGATCCCGCTTGCTGTCCGCGCTGTAGGGCGGTTCGATTGTTTCCACGCTCAAGAAAAACTTTAGTATTTGCATGGCGCGCCTCGCTTCCTTCCAGAATTGCGAACGGAGCATCTGCTCAACACAGGCGGATTATCGCGGGCGGCCAGCCAGGTTTCAATTGAGATTACCAATCTCTCGGTATAGAAAAACTATATGAGAAACCTGAACTCGGTTCACTTGAACGGATTGCGCGCGCTCGAGGCTGTCGGCCGGCTTGGCTCCCTGCAGGCCGCCGCAGAGGAACTGGGCGTCTCCATCGGCGCTGTCAGCCAACAGGTCATTAAGGCCGAAGCGCAGCTCGACCACGTGATCTTCGAGCGCACGCCAAAAGGCATGGTCGCGACTGAGGCGGGCACGCGCCTGCTGGCCGGCCTGACCGAGGGCTTCAATGCGCTGTCGCAGGCCGTCGCGACGACGCAGCGGCGGGACGACAGCATTCTGACGATCTCTGTGGCGCCGGTCTTTGCCGCGCGCTGGCTTGTCTATCGGCTCGATCGCTTTGCCGAACGGCATCCTGAGATCAGCCTGCGGATGGATGCCACCACCCGGCTCGTCAATCCGGCGCTCTGCGATGTCGATGTCGGCATCCGCGTCGGCAACGGTCAGTGGCCGGACGTGAAGGCCGAACTGCTGCTGCAGCAGCAGGTCTTCCCGGTCTGCTCGCCCGCTATGGCGGCGCGACTGCACGAGCCCGCCGATATACTGTCGCTGCCGGCGGTCATCGACGGTCGCGCCATGTTCACTTGGGAAGTGTGGATGCGAGAGGCCGGATTGTCGAGCGCGACGCTTGAGACGCGCCACGTCTTCAACGATGCCTCGCTCTGCCTCGATGCGGCTATCGCAGGGCAGGGTGTCATGCTCGCCTGGCAGACGCTCGCGGACTTTGCCCTGCAGCAGGGGCAGCTGGTTGCGCCTTTCGGCATTCGCGCGAAAACCGGCTTCGGCCACTATTTCGTAACGGCCAAAGGCGCGCGCGAACCCAAGAAGGTGAAGGATTTCAAGGCCTGGATCCGCGAGGAAATGGCCAGCACCCTCAAGCTCTTTCCATGATCAAACCGGTTCCTGCGACCGCGTCGCCTGCATCGCGATATAGGCCGGCCGCGACTGGCAGCGCTTGATCCAGGCGCTGACATTGGGATGGGCGTCGAACAGCGCCTGTTCCGTCTGCGCGTAGCGAAGAACTTCCGCAATATTGAGATCGGCTGCGGTGAAGCGGTTGCCGACAACGTATTCGTTGGCCGCCAGATGCTTGTCCAGCGTCGCGAAGGTCTTCTTCAGCGATCGGACGGCGACGCTGATCGTTGCCTTGCCCTCGTCGCTGTTTTGCTTCTCGTCGTCGTAGACATAGACGATCTTCACCGTATGCGGCTCGACTTCGGTGGCCGCCCAAATGGTCCACATCGTCATCAAACCGTCTTCCGCGACGGTTTGACCGGCCAGCGGTCCGCCGTGCTTGCGGGCGAGGTAAAGGGTAATGGCAAGCGACTCGTGGATCACGAGGTCGCCGTCCTTGATGCTCGGGATCAGCGCCATCGGATTGACCGCCAGGAAATCAGGCGACAGCGTATTGATAGGCGCATCGGCGGCAAGCGGATTGGCAAGTCGCCGGGCCTGAATGACCCGCACGGACTCGAATTCGAGCCCCAATTCCTCGGCCATCCAGTAAACGCGCGAGGCGCGCGAGCGATAAACTCCGTAAACTGTCAGCATGTCGATGTCCCCCTTGTTCGGCTGGGCGCAGGGTAGGAGCCGAAGCGTCGCAGCGGAAGCCGCCAAGCCTTATGAATCTATGAAAGCTTTTGATGCTTTTCAGGAGATGCGGTTGCGCTCGACCGTCAGCTGCGCAAAGCGCGAGGCAGCGCCCGCGGTCGCCAGCTCGCCGGACACCCTCCTGTCCCATTCGAAGCCGAGGACGGCGCCACCGGGTGTTTCCTGAAACACATTGTCGGTGATGACGGCTGTTCCGGCACCCTCCGCTACCGACACAGCGCATCCGATCGAGGCCTTGCGGATGATATTTCCGGTCACGACGAGGTTACGGAGATAGGGACCCCAGCCGAGCTGCATGCCCCGGCGTGGAGCGCCTTCGATGATGTTGGCGGAGACCAGTGTGTCCGCCTCGGCGGCAATGCCGATGCCGAAGCCGACCTCATGCTCGTAGGGGCCCTTGAGCGTCAGGTTGCGCACGACGTTGCCGGTCACGCTCGCCAGCCTGCCGCCCTGGTCGAAATTGGCGATCGAGATGCCGTTCGCCGCGCCGTCCACCAGGTTGTTGGAGACGACGGCGCCCACAAACTCGAACTCGACATAAACAGCCGTCTCGCCCGAGCGCTGGCATTGGTTGCCGGTGATCTGGATATCCGAGGCCGAATTGGCGCGGATGGCGGTAAATGCGCAGTCCGACACGTGGTTGTTTGCGACCATGACGTTGTCAGCGCGGAAGATATTGATGCCGTTGCCGTTTTGGCCGGTGCCGCCGTCATTGGCCTTGATCCGGTAGATGCGGTTGCCGTTGACGACGCTGTTATCAGCCGCCTTCGTCCAGCGATGCACGAGAATACCGCCATTGCCGCAGTCGAAGACCTCGTTGCCGGTGATCGAAAGCGCGTCGGATTCGACGGCGTAGATGCCGGATTGGCCGGAGCCCGATATGCGGCTGCCCGTGATCCGGCCGCCGCATCGCTCCAGTCGAACGGCATGTTTGCGGCTGTTGGCGATCTCGCAATTGTCGATGATTACCTTGGCGACGCCGGTGAATTGCAGCAGCCCGCCAGTATCATCACCGAGCGAGCGATTCTGCCCGTCGATGATGATGTTCGAGAGTTCGATGTGCCTGACCTTCTCAGCGCTGAAGAGGTTGCCACCGCCGGTGTAGACCATGCGCGATACGCCGGGAACGCCGGTGATGCGCGTATTCTCCCGCAGCACGAGATTGGAAGCCTTGTAGGTGCCTGGTGGCAGGAAAACCGGTGCGTTCTCCGCCGCCGCTTGGTCGATCATCTTCTGCAGGCTGACGCGCGCTTGCGGTCCGGCGCGCCTGGCGTTGGCTGGTAATCTGCCGCGTCAATCGCGCCGCGCAGGCCACCATCGCGCGTAGTCGCGAAGCTGCGCGATGCCATCAGCGCAAAGGCGGATGCTCCCGCAAGACGGAGCAGGTCACGACGGGAGGTTAACGGACTTTCCTTCATTTCGACCGCCCTGCAGGAAACGTGCCAGCGCGCCTGTTTCATTTTGGTACAGATAGGCATCTTCCCGTCGCCCACTGGCCCTTCCGTTCTTTCCCGCTATCTTTGCAGGCATGAGACCAGATGCCTTGCTCTATCCCGCCCCCGAGGGGCTCTATTGTCCCGAGGGAGGATTCTATGTGGATCCCGTGCGGCCAGTCGAGCGAGCCCTGATCACCCACGGCCATTCCGATCATGCGCGGCCCGGCCATGCAAACGTGCTTGCGACACGCCAGACGCTCGACATCATGCAGATCCGCTATGGTGACGGTTTCTGCGCAAGCCAGCAGGCTGCCGCTTTCGGCGAGGAGGTCCTGATCAACGGCGTGAAGGTCAGCTTTCATCCGGCTGGCCATGTGCTCGGTTCGGCGCAGATCGCCATCGAGAAGAACGGCACCCGCATCGTCGTCTCAGGTGATTACAAGCGGCGAGCGGACCCGACCTGCGCGGCCTACGTGCCGGTTCCCTGTGATGTCTTCATCACCGAGGCCACCTTTGGACTGCCGGTCTTCCACCATCCCGATCCGGTCGATGAGATGGGCAAGCTCTACGCCTCGCTGCGGCAATTTCCGGAGCGTACGCATCTGATCGGCGCCTATGCGCTCGGCAAGGCGCAGCGCGTCATCCGCCTGCTGCGCGATACCGGCTACGATCAGCCGATCTATATCCACGGCGCGATGGAGAGGCTGTGCGACTACTACATGGAACAGGGCATTGAGCTCGGTGAGCTTTGCCCGGCGACCATCGAAAGTCGCGACAAGTCAGCCTTCAAGGGAGCCATTGTCGTCGGCCCGTCCTCCGCCTTTGCCGATCGCTGGGCACGACGCTTCAACGAGCCTTTGCCGGCATTTGCGTCGGGCTGGATGATGGTGCGTCAGCGCGCCAAGCAGCAGGGCGTCGAGCTGCCGCTAGTCATCTCCGACCATTGCGATTGGCCGGAACTGACGGAGACGATCAGTGATCTGCGCCCCGAGGAAGTGTGGGTGACGCATGGTCGCGAGGAGGCGCTGGTTCGCTGGTGCCAGTTGCAGGGCATCAAGGCCCGGCCGCTGCACCTGGTCGGTTATGAAGACGAGGCCGACTGATGAAAGCATTCGCCGACCTTCTCGACCGCCTCGTGCTCACCCCCAGCCGCAACGGCAAGCTGAAACTGCTCTCCGACTACTTCCGCGACACCCCGGATCCGGATCGCGGCTACGGGCTTGCCGCCATCGCCGGTACGCTTGAAGTGCGCAACGTCAAGCCGGCCATGCTGCGCGAGCTGGTGCTGGAGCGGATGGATGAAGTGCTCTTCCGCTATTCCTATGATTATGTCGGCGATCTCGCCGAGACGATCTCCCTTGTCTGGGACGCCGAGAAGGACATCGAACGGTCAGCACTTGCCCAGCCGCGGCTTGGCGATGTCGTCAGGCAGATGAACGCGCTTGGGCGCACCGAGGTTCGCAGCTTCGTGCGCGACCTGCTCGATCGGCTGGACACATCAGGTCGCTTCGCCTTCATCAAGCTTGCGACCGGGGCGCTCCGCATCGGGGTCTCGTCTCGTCTGGCGAAACAGGCGCTCGCCGATATGGGCGGCCGCGATGTGACCGAAATCGAGACGCTCTGGCACGGTCTGCAGCCGCCCTACGAACCGCTGTTTCGCTGGCTGGAAGGGCAGGGCGACAAGCCGGTGCTGGCAACGCCTGCAATCTTCCATTCCGTCATGCTCGCCAATCCGGTCGAGGAGGGCGATCTCGATCAGCTCGAGCCGGCCGAATACGCCGCCGAGTGGAAATGGGACGGCATTCGCGTACAGCTGTCGCGCTCCGGCGACACGCGCAAGATCTATTCGCGTTCCGGCGACGATATCTCGGGCGCGTTTCCCGATATCGTCGATTCGATCAACTTCGACGGGGTGATGGACGGTGAACTCCTCGTTGGCGGAACCACCCGTTCGAACAGCCCGACGCGTACCTTCTCCGATCTGCAGCAACGCCTGAACCGCAAGACGGTGACGATGAAGATGCTTGACGAGTATCCGGCCTTCATCCGTGCCTATGACCTCCTGTTCGATCGGGAGGAGGACGTGCGCGGGCGCTCCTATGTCGATCGCCGCGCGCGTCTTGCGGAGGTCATCGATCATGCGCCGCACGACCGTTTCGATCTTTCGCCCCTGGTCGAGTTCTCGTCGTGGGATGAACTGGATCAACTGCGGTCGTCACCGCCGGATCCTGTCATCGAAGGGGTGATGATCAAACGCCGCGACAGTGTCTATCAGGCCGGGCGGCTGAAGGGTCCGTGGTTCAAGTGGAAGCGCAATCCCTATAACGTCGACGCCGTGCTGATGTATGCGCAGCGCGGCCATGGCAAGCGCTCCAGCTATTACTCGGATTTCACCTTCGGCGTCTGGACCGAGACGCCGGAGGGAGAACAGCTGGTGCCTGTCGGCAAGGCCTATTTCGGCTTCACCGATGCCGAGCTGGAACTGCTGGACAAGTTCGTTCGCAACAACACGACGGAGCGCTTCGGCCCGGTGCGGGCCGTCAGGGCGGATAGGGATTTCGGTTTTGTTGTCGAAGTCGCTTTCGAAGGCATCAATCGCTCCACCCGCCACAAATCGGGCGTTGCGATGCGCTTTCCGCGGATCTCCCGCCTGCGCCCCGATAAACCGTCCTACGAGGCGGATCGCCTCCAGACGCTGGTCGCCATGATCGATGCCAAGGGCGAGCAGTAGGTATTTCTGACGCAAAACGCCGCAGGACCACCGTTTTCAACACAACGTGTGTTGGCGGCCGCACGCTTCCGGTGCAATTTTCGAATCGCCGGGAACCATGGAAGTGTGAAATGACGTCAGACGAAGGTAATTCTTTTCTCCGCCAGCGCCGCACGGTTCTTGCAGGCCTGGCTGGAGCCCTCCTGCTCCCGCGCATCGCAAGCGCATTCGACGTTCCGGAGGTGCCGAGGCTGATCGATCACGATTATGCAAAGGTCCGCAAGCGCTTCCATACCAAGCTCTTGCAGAAGGGGCCGGCTCCCGACAAGTACGAACCGCTCGACGCTCCGCCGGAAGGTGAGAAGATCTTCTATCGTTCGGGTTACGGCGGCGAACTGGAGTTGGTCGCCTGGGTTTCCAGATACAAGCGCGGCAACAAGCCGAAGCCGGGCGTGCTGTTCCTGCATGGCGGCAACGCGATGGGGTTTGGGCATTGGGTCCTGCTCAAGGCATATGTCGATGCCGGATTCGTGGTGATGATGCCTTCGCTGCGCGGCGAGAACGGCCAGATGGGAAATTTCTCGGGCTTCTACGACGAGGTCGACGACGTGCTCTCGGCGGCCGACCGGCTGCAACACCTTCCGGGCGTCGATGCCGATCGCCTGTTCATTGCCGGCCACAGTGTCGGCGGCACGCTGACCATGCTTGCGGCGATGAGCAGCCACAAGTTCCGTGCGGCGGCACCGATCTCCGGCAATCCGGATGCCTTCCGTTTCTTCAATCGCTACCCGCAGGACATTCGCTTCGACGACAGCAACGCCCACGAGTTCGAAGTCCGCAGCGCGCTCTGCTATGCCAAGAGCTTCAAGTGCCCCGTCCGCGTCGTTCACGGTACCGAAGAGGCGCATTTCAATGACCGCGCCGGTCTGCTTGCAAGCCGTGCCCGCTCCGGCGGGGTCCGCATCGAAACGGATACGGTGACCGGCAACCATACGTCGGCGCTGCCGGCGGAAATCGAGCAGAGCATACGGTTCTTCCACGGCGTCGCGGCCTGATCGCGGTCTGACATCCATGCGAGGCTGACCGGGTGACCAGCCTCGCGCCAGCCGCAGGTGTCATCCTCGCCGCAGCTATACGTCTCGCTGTTGTCGATGAGGGTGTTTTATGACTGTTCTCAGCCGGGTGTCGCCATTTGCCGGGCTTGCGGCCGCTGCTCTTTGCCTGAGCGGCTGCAACATCCTTGTCCCGGATACCGGTGCCACCGATCCCGCCCGCTTCGTGCAGGAAACGTCGCCTGTTTTCTATAACGGTGTGGATCCGATGCGCGTCAAGCCGCTGGAAACGCCGGTTCCGCAGAGGCCGGGTGTGCCGCCGACAATCTATAACCAGACCTATGGTATCCCAGGCGCGAATTTCAGCCGGACCTACGGCCTGCCGGTCACCAATCCGGTGAATGGCGCCATGTATGGCCAGGTGCGCGATACCGACTTTACGCTGCCGGCCATACCGGTCAGCCGCATCGATCCGCAATACCTGCGGCAGGAGGTCGATTATCCGACCAACGAGAAGCCCGGCACGATCATCGTCGACACGAAGACCAAGCACCTCTATTTCGTCGAGCCGGGCGGCAAGGCGATGCGCTACGGCGTCGGCCTCGGCCGTGAAGGCTACGCATGGTCCGGCCGCGGCGTCATCCAGTGGAAGCAGAAGTGGCCGCGCTGGACGCCGCCCGCCGAAATGGTCTCGCGCCAGCCGGATGTCCGGGCCTTCTCTGCGGAGAACGGCGGAATGAATCCGGGCCTCGGAAACCCGCTCGGCGCGCGCGCGCTTTACATCTTCAAGGACGGGCAGGATACACTCTACCGCATCCACGGCACGCCGGATTGGCAGTCGGTCGGCAAGGCCACGTCGTCGGGATGCGTGCGCATGCTGAACCAGGATGTGGTCGACCTTTATGACCGCGTTCCGGCAAAGGCCGAAATCGTCGTGATGTAGTCGCGCAACAGCTCTGGTGATATCGTCTCGCGGCAGGCGGACACGACTTCGTGAGGTGGTGGTTTATTTAACGTATGGCGATAGATTTCTTGTCTTGTCACCGGCGTTGAGCCACCTTCCGCGAAGGCGTCCGTCCTTCCAGCGCAACAGGAAACCAGACCCGCGTATGAGCTTCGAAAAACCCCTTTCCCGCCGCAGCTTCCTTTCCTTCTCGGCAGTGACCGCAGCTTCGGCGCTGACGGGGTGTGCATCCACGGCTGGACCGCCGCCCTATGCCACGGCTCAGCCGGTCGTCATGCGCAGTCCGGTCAACATGTTCCAGGCACCGCAGACGCCAGGTGACGCCGAGCTGGCGGTCATGTATGGCCCGATCGAGGACGGCGGCTTTCTCATTCCGGCCGTGCCCTACCAGCAGATCGATCCGCGCTTCTACCGCCAGCAGGTGGTTGATCCGACCGGTCAGGCGCCCGGCACGATCGTCGTCGATACACCCTCGCGCTTCCTCTACCTTGTTCAGCCGGGCGGCACCGCCATGCGCTATGGCGTCGGCATCGGCCGCGAAGGGTTCGCCTGGCAGGGTTCCGGCGTCATCCAGTGGCGTCAAAGATGGCCGCGTTGGAAGCCGCCGAATGAGATGGTCGCGCGTCAGCCCGAACTCGCCAAGTATTCGATCGAGAACGGTGGCATGGAGCCGGGCTTGAAGAACCCGCTTGGCGCGCGGGCGCTCTATATCTTCTCGAATGGCGAAGACACGCTCTACCGCCTGCATGGTAATCCGGAATGGCGCTCCATCGGCAAGGCCGTTTCATCCGGCTGCGTGCGCCTCCTGAACCAGGACATCATCGATCTCTATGACCGCGTGCCGAACAAGGCTCCGGTGGTGGTTCTGCAGTGATCCAAGAGGGTGCGGCCGGCTGATTGGCTGGTCGCATTCACTGCCGGTGCTCGGCGACCTGAACTTCTGTAGGCGGTGACAATTCCCTGATAAGCTTCTTGCGCATCGCCGTCGCATAATCAGCAAAGCTCCTGATTTCCATCACGAAGGCATCCTCGCCGAGGATGACGCGCGTCTCGTAGTAGTCGGGAAGATCGGGTTCCTCGTCGGAAATGACCAATCCGTTGACGGTCGTCCCCATCTTCATGGCGCGCTGTCGCGCCTGATAGAGCGACGGCGTCTGCCGTCGTTTCGGCGCAACCGTCTCCTTGCCGTCGCCGGAGACGTTGATGATGGTCTTGATGGCGCAGAAGCGTGGGTCGGAGAGCATATCGAGGGCGGACCACATGCCGTTGCCGATGTCGGTGTTGCCGAACACCCTGCGCTGGTTGGCGTCGATCGCGGCCGCGAAGGATTCGGCACCGTTCCCGTTGTGTATGACGAACCAATCCAGTTTTTGGGTGGAGAATTCACCATCCCCCCAGAAGACTGCGGATACCGCAACGTTGCCAGCACTTCTCAAGATGGCCAGGACGTCGTTGTCCCGGAAGGCGGTGGCGATCGCGGACTTCTGAAAGGCATATTCTTCGTCGGTGATGCTACCGGATCCGTCGACGGCCACAACCAGCGCGATATCCGCGCAGGCCAATGATGGAGACGCGGGCAGTATCAAAACCACAGCCGCAGCCATACCAATCAGCATCTTGAGCATTTCCGCATCCCTCGTTCGCCCATAGCCCAAAATTGACTATGACAAGCGGTCGCTTTCCTGCTGTTATATCGCCGTTACTTGATCATGCTAAATTAGAAGTTGAGATTGTAGCGATGCGGTTCATGCTGCGCCTGTTCGGTCGATTCCAGCTGCTCTCCCCCGCGGGCGAGAGCATTGTGATCGCTTCGCGCAAGCATCAGGCGCTGATTGCGATGCTGGCGCTGTCCAACGGCAAGTCTGTTTCACGATCGAAACTGGCGGGCATGCTGTGGTCCGAGCGCACCGAGGAACATGCACGCAACAGCCTCCGCCAGGCGTTCTTTGCAATCCGCCATGCCGTCAACGGCCACGGCGTGTCACCTCTCGTCTTCGACAGCGGCGCCGGCTGGATGAGAACTGATGCCATTGTCACCGACATTCAGGCTCTTGCGGAAAGCGCGAAGGCGGGGTCGCTGCCGCCGTCACTGGATGTCTTCGAGGGCGAGTTTCTCGAGGGATTGAGCTTCAACGACGAGACATTGGAAACATGGCTTCGCATCGAACGCGGCCGACACCACAATTTGCTGGTCGACTGCCTTGCGGACCTCGCCGAAGGATTGGAGAGGGCGGGCAGCACTGAGCAGGCGGTTCTCGCCGCGCAATGCCTTTTGCGGCAGGATCCTTACCACGAGCCATCTCATCGGACGATCCTGCGCCATCACAAGGCCCGAGGCGAGCGCGCCCGTGCCATCAGGCATTACGAAGGCCTGAAGGCGTTGCTGGAGGCCAATCTCGGTGTCGCGCCTGATCTCGAAACGCAGCAGCTCATCGATCGAATTCGCGAACAGCAGGAGCCGTCCGTGGACTTGACCAATGGCAAGCCTCGGATCGCGATCCTGCCAATCAGGAGCCTTTCACATGATGGAGACGACAGTCTCGTCGCCGAATCCCTGACGCGCAAACTGATCGGGGAGCTCGGCCTGTTCTCGCCGCTCTCGGTGGTCGCCGCCGCGACGATGTTTGCCGTCAATGCGAGGCACGAGACCGTCGAGGAAATCGGGAGACGGGTCGGCGCCGATTATGTCCTGGAAACCGCGGTTCAGGGCGACGGGGAAGCCGGCTGGGCGATGGTGCAACTCGTGTTCGTGCAAAGCGGCACACAGATATGGAGCCGCAAATATCTCGATGAAAGCACGAATTCCGACCTCGGGCAGGACCAGCTTGTCCGCAAGATCAGCGGCAATCTCTATCATATCGTGATGAAGCATGCGGCAGCCAGTTCGGCCGCCGAGCCGGAGGGCGAGGTCGGCACGGAAAAGCTGTATCTGCAGGTGTTCAATCATGTCGAGCGACCGACGCTGAACGGGATGATCCGTGCCCGGCGTTTCTGCGAGCGGATCCTGGCCATCGATCCCAATCACGTTCTGGTCCGCGAGAGCCTCGTCTGGATAAATTTCCACTCCTGTTTCAACGGCTGGCTGGACGATCCCGTGCGTGGCTTCCAGCAGGCGCGTGAAACCGTTCTGGTGGGGCTGGGCCTGGATGACCACGAGCCCTACCTGCTCAGCGCCTTCGGCCTTGCTGAAACCTATCTTGGAAACGCCAGGGCCGGCCTGGAGGCGTTGCAAAGGGCCGTCGACCTCAACCCCAACGACGCCGAATTCCACACGTGGCTCGGCATCGGACTGACCGTCGCCGGTATGATCGGCGAGGCGCATATGGCGTTCGATCAGGCCGATCAGGTCAGTCCGGACTATCATCCGATCTTCCTGTTCCGAGGCGATGCCCATTTCGCCTCCGGGAAGTATGAGGAAGCGATCGCCTGCCTTGATCGCTTCCTGACCGTGCTGCCGGACTATCATTGGGCGCGACTCCTGCGAGCGGCGTCATACGCAGCGCTGGGCAGGGACCTAATGGCGCGGGGCGACGTGGCCTATGTGAGGGAAAGCACGCTTTTGTTGAACGGTCGGTATCTCGAGCAGCTGCTTCAGGCACGCGGCTCATCGTTCCGGCAAGATTTGTGGTTACGGCTAGAG
Organism: Rhizobium sp. 10N414; assembly: GCF_056394785.1. Lineage (NCBI taxonomy): Bacteria > Pseudomonadati > Pseudomonadota > Alphaproteobacteria > Hyphomicrobiales > Rhizobiaceae > Rhizobium > Rhizobium sp. 10N414. The sequence continues at coordinate 12,962 of NZ_JBFTIN010000060.1, forward strand.
GCTGCGGGCTTGCCGTGGGCATGATGTCGTCTCGGCTCCGGCTTCAATGCCTTGCTCTCAAGCCGCCGATGTCAGATTGGAGCGGAGGCCCTTCAACAGCCCTCGGATCGTTTTCATTTCCTCGAGCGTGCAGCCTGCGGCCTGGCCGATTGCGCCCATGATGGTGTCGATCTCGCTCCGCATCGCGCGGCCGTTGTCGGTCAGCGACACGATAACCTGCCGTTCATCGCGGGAATCGCGTGTGCGCTTGATCAGGCCATTCTGTTCCAGGCGCTTGAGCAATGGCGACAACGTGCCCGAATCGAGATCGAGTTGCTCGCCGATCGCCTTGACCGGCTGCTCGGACTTCTCCCAAAGCGCCAGCATCACGAGATATTGCGGGTAGGTGAGGCCGACCCTGTCGAGGATCGGCTTGTAGGCGCGGGTAAAGGCATGCGCCGTCGAATAGACAGCAAAGCAGAGCTGGTTCTCGAGCCGCTTTTCCTCTTCCGGAATTTCCATCGTCTTGGCCAGATGCGCTTTCATTGTCGTCCTTCCACGGGCTCGATTGTCCTCTTTTCGAATTCGAAATGCAATTTGCAAAATTCACTTGCGTACAATTTAATTGTGCGATAAACAAAATCCAACCCCAACGCAAAGGAGACTGACATGCCTATCCTCTACACGACAAAAGCTTCCGCCACCGGTGGCCGCGCAGGCCGCGCCGTTTCCGAAAACGGCGTTCTCGATGTGACGCTGACGGTTCCGAAGGAACTCGGCGGCGACGGCGCGACCGGCACCAACCCTGAACAGCTCTTTGCAGCCGGTTATTCCGCCTGCTTCCTCGGTGCGCTGAAATTTGTCGCCGGCAAGGAAAAGGTCAAGATTCCCGAGGACACCACGGTCAGCGCCACGGTCGGCATCGGCCCGCGTGACGACGGCACGGGCTTTGGCATCGAAGTCGCCCTGACGGTGAACATTCCCGGCCTCGACAAGCCGACCGCCGAAAAGCTTGCCGCTGCGGCCCACATCGTGTGCCCCTATAGCCATGCAATGCGCACATCGACGGAAGTTCCGGTTACCGTTGCTTAATCAATGCGAAAGGGAGCGCCGCGCATCGCGGCGCTCTTTTCATATGAAATTTAGATGCTATATTCTTTCCTGTGAAAGGAATATGGCATGGCTGTAGTACATCCGATCTCTGGTGCCCGGTCTCCCGAGGCGGCCGTAATCACCAAGGCCGCCGTCAATGCCGCTGACCGTCTCGGCCTCAACGCCAGAACGCTTTCGGCGGTGCTCGGCGTTTCCGAGGCGACTGTCTCGCGCATGAAGCGGCAGGATTATCTGCTTGAGCGCGGCTCGAAGTCCTTTGAGCTCGCGATCCTGCTGGTCCGTCTGTTTCGCTCGCTCGACGCGATTGTCGGCGGCGACGAGACCGTTGCCCGGCAATGGCTGCGCAACGCCAACACGGCGCTCGGCGCCACGCCGCTCGAAAAGATCGTCAGCATTTCGGGATTGACCGATGTCCTTGCCTATCTGGACGCCCGCCGCGCTATCGTCTGAGACAGGGGCGATCTCGGGTAGGTTCTGGCGTCTGGTCGAGGCGCAGCACCAGATTTCGACGCTGAAGCTCGTCGACACGCTCGATGAGCAGGCGCTGCTCGAAGCCTTGCTCGAAGAAAGCAAACCGGCGCTGTCGCCGGAATGCATCGGGCTGGACTACCTGCTGGCGACTCCGTTCCGCTATGGCGCCGTCTATCCGCATGGTTCGCGTTTCCGCCGGGCAGGGCGCACGCTGGGCGTCTTCTATGCGTCCGAGCGGGTGGAAACCGCGCTTGCCGAAATGGCGTTCTACCGACTGCTGTTTTATTCGGAGTCGCCCGCGACATCGCTTCCCGTCAATGCCGCCGAGTACACGGCTTTTTCCGCGGCCATCGCGACCGCATCGGCAGTCGACCTGACCCGCGCGCCTCTCGATGCCGATCGGGCGATATGGACGGATCCTCAGAACTATGCGCCCTGTCAGGCCCTGGCTGACGCTGCTCGCGAGGCGGGTTGCCAGGCAATCCTCTACGAATCCGTGCGGGATCCGCAACGTGGCCGCAATATCGCGCTCTTGACGGCAGCGGCATTTGCCGCCCGCGAGCCTGTCGAGCGTCAGACCTGGAGGATCCGGCTGTCGGGAATCGGTGTCCAGGCGCTTTGCGATTTCCCGAAGGTCAGAATTGGATTCTCGGAGGAGGATTTCGCCAGCGACCCGCGCATGGCGCGCGACTGACGTCGCAGGCTACCGATCTTCAGGCGAGCGCCTGCAGGTCGCGCCGCAACCTTCCCATGTCGCCATCAGGCAGGACTTCCTCGAGGCTGGCGTGGGTGCTCTCCCAGATCGGCACCGCGGCCGCGAGCACGGCCTTTCCCTCCGGCGTCAGGCTCAGCAGGCGCCGGCGCTTGTCTTTCGCGTTCTGCGTTACATTTACCCAACCACGACGCTGCAATGGCTTGAGCGCTGCCGTCAATGTCGCTTGGTCCATCGCAAGCAGGGTCGCGACCGGTCCCATGGGCGGCGGTTCCGGACGGTTCAGCGACATCATCAGCGAAAACTGGCCGTTGGTGAGCCCGACAGGGCGAAGGGCATCGTCGAAGAGCCGCGCCAGTGCGCGCGCCGCGCGCTGCACATGCAGGCACAGACACGTGTCACGTACCAGAAGTGTCGTTGAATAGGGAATCTCTACCGCGTTTGACATGATCAATTTATATTGATATCAATGTAATTAGTCAAGGAAAAGGAGCATGAACCAAGCACGTCTCGACCGCGCCGGAGGAGGGCGCACGTGATGCAGAACCAAGTCGTTTCCCGTGAAGAATGGCTGGAAGCCCGCCGTGCACTGCTTCTCAAGGAGAAGGAAGCGACGCATCTGAGGGACAAGGTCAACGCCGAACGCATGGCCCTGCCATGGGTCAAGGTTGACAGGAATTACATATTCGACACGCCGCAGGGCAAGAAAGGTTTCGCCGACCTTTTCGATGGGCGCAGCCAGCTTTTGATCTATCATTTCATGCTTGGCCCCGATTGGGAGGCCGGTTGCCCCGGATGCTCGTTCCTGTCGGATCACGTCGATGGAACGCTGCCACATCTCAACAACCATGATGTCACCTGGGTCGCCGTCTCGCGCGCGCCGCTCGCCAAGATCGAGGCTTACAAGAAGCGCATGGGCTGGAAATTCCCTTGGGTCTCATCCTTCGATAACAGCTTCAACTTCGACTACCATGTGTCCTTCAGTCCGGAGGATCTGGCGAAGGACAAGGTCTTCTACAATTTCGAGGCGATTGATCCGGCGAACGCCAATGACGAGCTTCCCGGTCTCAGCGCATTCTACAAGAACAACGCAGGCGAAGTCTTCCATACCTACTCGAGCTACGCCCGCGGCCTCGAAGAAGCGGTCGGCACCTTGATGATCCTCGATCGTGCGCCGAAGGGACGTAACGAAGACGCGACCATGGATTTCGTCAAGCGTCACGACGAATACGAGCCGGCCAAGAGCACGCCATCCTGCTGTCACTGATATCTGCGACCATCATCCCAAGGGAGAAGGACGATGCAGCAAGCGAAAGTTCTGAAGGAGCACGAGTTCCTGGAAGACCTCGTTGGCGTATGGGACGTGACGGCACCCGAAATGACCGGACAGGAACCGTGGACGGAGATCGTGCGGTCGCTTCATGGCATCTGGTTCGTCGCCGAAGGCTCCGGCACCATGCCAGGCGGTAGCGCGGCAACGACGGTACTCACTCTCGGCTACAGCGCCGACAAGGGAAGATATGTCGGAACCTGGATAGGGACGATGATGGACCACATGTGGGTCTACGAGGGTGAGGTTTCCGACGACGGCAAGACCTTGAGCCTCTATACCACGGGCCCCGATCTTATCGGCGGAAACGAACTCGCCGAGAATCGCGAGCAGCTTATCTTCCACCATCGCGATCACCGCACGTTCAATTCTGCTGCCAGGCAGTCCGACGGTTCCTGGAAGCAGTTCATGGAAGCGCACTACACCCGCAAGCAATAGCTGCGGACGGCGCTGCCGTTCGTCGCAAGTCCAAATCCAAATGGAGAAGACCATGTCCGAAAACCACGGCAAATTCATCTGGTGCGAACTGATGACCCCCGATCCCAAGGCCGCCGCCGAATTCTACGGCAAGGTTGTCGGGTGGACGACAAGTGACATGACGATCCAGGACCTGCCGCCCTATACGATCTTCGAAGCGAATGGAGCCGGCGTCGCCGGCCTGATGGATTTTCCCGCCGAACTGGAAGGGAAGGGCATTCCGCCGAACTGGACGGGCTATGTCGCGGTCGATGACGTCGACAAGTCGGCGAAGGACTTTGCCGCCAACGGTGGCTCCGTCCGGCGCGAGCCGGCGGATATTCCGACGGTCGGACGCTTTGCCGTCGTTGCCGATCCGCATGGGGCGGTCATCTGCATCATGACGCCACTGCCGAGGGACAATCCGTCGCCGCCCGCGCCGATGGGTACGCCCGGCCATATCGGCTGGCACGAACTCTATGCCGGCAACGGTGCCGAAGCCTTCACATTCTACTCGAAGGTCTTCGGCTGGACGAAGGATCATGACTTCGACATGGGCGAGATGGGCGCCTATACCATCTTCGCCGAGCACGGCACGCAAATTGGCGGCATGATGACCAAACCGCCGAGCGTTCCCATGCCTGCATGGGCCTATTATTTCAACGTGCCGGCCATCGATGCGGCTATCGAACGCGTCAAGGCGGGCGGCGGCACGGTGCTGAACGGTCCGATGGAAGTGCCCGGCGGCAGCTGGATCATCCAGGCGGCCGATCCCCAGGGCGCATTCTTCTGCCTTGTGGCGCCCACCCGATAGGCGCTTCAGACGACGATTTTCAACTCAGCGCGAGATGGCCGGACGCCGTCTCGCGCTGAACTGTTTGAGGGTTCCGGGAGCTCCGCCGCAAGCCGCATGGCAGCGTTAGCGTCGAATCGAAGGAGCTGGGACGCGTTGCGGGAGCGCGTTTGTACTTCATTAATTTTATTAGAATTTTAGCGTTTCCGGCGAGGTTCGTGGCCGCGGCGTTAACTCTTCCTAAAACATTTTTGGGTGGAAGCATAACCGGCTATGCCTGAAGCGGCTGCAAGTATTGATTTTGGCTCTTCCGCGTAATTGATTGGCCCCAGTTTCTCATTGGGGTTGTTTTGTTATGTCTATCGAAGATCCGCGCATTTCCGCTACTGCAAGCGAAAACGTCTCGCACGACTTCCGCCAGGACATTCATGAAGACGCAAGTATTGAGACTTCCGCTCGTCAGGGCGTCGAGGTCGCGCAGGCCGATAATAACCAGCAGCCGGAGAAGACCGACCGCGTGCCGGCGGCTCCCCAGACGGCAGCTGCCAGCGCCCATCCGGCCGAAATCGTTCCGGATCAGAACAACGTCGCCCACCTGCCGGCTGACGTCTCGATCGACGACATCCGCGTCGAAGGCAACAATCTCGTGCTCATCCAGGCAGACGGCACGGAGATCGTCATCGTCAACGGCGCCTTGCACGTGCCGACCTTCCTGCTGGGCGAAGTCGAGCTGCCGCAGCAGGCCGTGATCGCCGCCCTCGAGCAGAACAACATCAACGTTGCGGCGGGTCCCGACGGCTCCTATTCGGCCCATTCCGGCTCCCCAAGCTCGGGCGGCAACTTCGACACGATCCAGCAGCCTCCCCATCTGCCGCCGCTGATAGCGGACCTCCTGCAGAACACGGACCAGCCGGATGGTCAGCCCGGCCGCCTCTTCGGCGGAGTCGGCAGGCACGGCCAAGATGCAACCCCACCGACATCGCCAGCGGTCCCGGACGGTTCGCCGACAGTCAGCCTGCACGTCATTAACCTCGGCAACCTTGCCGCGACGCTCGTACTCGATGAATCGGCAGGCATCCAGACCAGCCCGGACAACGATACGGCCCTCTCCGATATTGCGGACCTGTTCAAAGGTGTTAGCAATCAAGGCTTCGATGGGCATATGAACGGGGCGCAATACGCGACCGCCGGCCTCCTGCAGGCCGATATCCAGTTCGGCATCAATGGTCCTGCCGCTACGAATGCAGTCCAGTGGTCGCTCGAACTCGGCTCCGGCAACAATCACGATTCCGGCCTTAAGACCACGGGCGGCCACGAAATCTACTTCTTCGAGGAAAATGGCCTAATCGTCGGTCGCTATGACGCCGAGAACGGCGAAGTCACCAGTGCCGATCCCGCCGCATTCGCCCTTGCGATCGATCCAGTCACTGGCCAGCTGTCGATGGTCCAGTACGTCTCGATCTACAACACCGATAGCAACTCGCAGGACGAGATCGACTTCATCAAGTCCGGCCAGGTCCTCGCCAAGGTCACGGTCAGCGATTTCGACGGCGACAAAGTCGACGCAACCGTTGATATCGGTGACAAAATTGGCTTCAGCGACGATGGCCCGATTCTGATCTCGGTCCCGGCACCGGCCGGCGACTATTCGGGCTCATTCTTCTTCGATGGCTTCACCTCCAACGGCAATGCCTGGAACGAGAATAGCGGCGTCAACAACACCGGTCTCTCGGGCGACTGGCACATCGCCTGGGCGGACGGTTCCGAGGGCACCCCGCAGCTTGAGCGCGTCGGCGACGGCTATCTCGGAATGAACTCCTCTACAAGGGGATTCATGATCGACCTCGACGCATCGCCGGGCGACGTCGCGGTCTCGCAGGTGCTCAAACTGGCTGAGGGCGAAAGCTACACCCTCACCTTCGAGGCCGGCGCGGCACAGGAGGGCAGCAAGCACCTGATCGTCACGTTCGGTGGCGTGGTCGTACTCGATATCGACCCGACCGGGCCGATGAAGACCTATAGCTTCACCATTGTCGGCGGCGCCGACGCGGGATCGAACACGCTGGAATTCAAGGAAACCGGGAAAGCCGACAGCTACGGCACGTTCCTCGCCAATGTGTCGGTGACCGGCAACAGTGCCATCCTTGACGACGAGGACGTCGGCAAAGCTGGCAACCAGGGCGGCACAGGTGACGACGGTCACGGGGCCACCGCGTTCGGCACGATCGATTTCGACGCGGGCTCGGATGGGCTCGGCCATATCCAGGTCACCGGCCTTGAATCCGTCGCCGGCCTCGGCAACGCTGCGCTCTCGGTCATGTACATTGACGACAACGGCAAGGGTACAGCAGAGGCACTGGGCGAAGGGGTCTGGACGCCGAACGGACAGGGCGGTTCCATGAGTTGGAGCAGCCTGCACGTCCAAAACGCGATCGTCGTCACGGTCAATGCGGACGGCACCTACTCGGTTACGCTCAACGCCGCCCTCGCTCACCCCGCAACGGGCACCGAGGACAATCTCGTCCTGAACTTCGGCTTCGACATCTATGACGGCGACGGCGACCACGTGTCCGGCACGATCAGCGTCAAGGTCGATGACGACAGCCCGAGCATCAACCACGAGGCACTTCAGAGCGCTACGGTCGCTGAAGACGACATCAAGACTTCGCTTTCGCAGGGTACGAGCCCGAACGACGGCAACGCGGACGGCTCCTATACCGGCAATGCCTCTAACAATCTGCCAGGCCCCGCGACAGTCAGCGGCTCGATCGCGAACGTCGTGAACTTCGGCAATGACGGCAAGGGCGGTTTTTCCTTCACCGGCGACTTAGGCAGCCTCGGTGCGCTGTCCTCGCATGGCGACGCGCTGAGTTACACCGTCGCGAACGGCGTCCTCACCGCGACGGCGGGCGAGGGTGAGGGGGCGCACGTCGTCTTCACGCTGACCCTGTCGAATGACGGCGACTACACCTTCAAGCTTTTCGATCAGATCGACCATGGCACCGACGCCACCAATGGGAGCCTGTCCATCGACTTCGGCGGTCTGCTCCAGGCGACCGATGGCGATGGCGACAGCATCCCGCTGACCGGCGGCCTGACAATCGCCATCACCGACGACGCGCCGACCACGGCCGGTCGCGCCCACGTCTCGGGTACAGTCGAGGAAGAGCAGCTCAACGGCAATGAGGATACCAGTGGCGGCTCGGGCTCGGCCACGGACGACGACATCAGCCACCACGGCCATTTCCACGACAATACCACCGCGGTCGTCAGCGGCAGCGGCGCGAATTCGCTCGCCACGCTGGTCAACACCGGCGCCGACGAAGGCGGGCATTTCTCGTTCAACTCGGAGCTGGTCGGCAACGCCATCAAGGCCGACGGCGGCGTGAGCGTGAAGTCGGGCGGCAGCCTCGTTTCGGTAACCTCGGTCGCGGAAGGCGCCGACGCCAACGGCCACTATCAGACCATCACGGCCGGGACCACTGGCGAAGGCGCGCATGACGTCTTCACTCTCACCGTCTATGACAACGGCAGCTGGAAATTCGAACTCAAGGACAATCTCGACCACAGCTACGGCAACAATGGCGAGGGCGTGCTGAAGCTCGACCTCTCAAGCCTGGTGCAGTACACCGATTTCGACAACGATAGCGTAGCGTTGGACGCCAAGAGCTTCCTCGTCAGCGTCATCGACGACGTGCCGGTGGCGGCGATCTCCGCCTCCGATTCGAAGGCGCCGACCCTTGAGACGCAGGATCACGACACGATCGGGAGCGGGGCCGGCGGTACCGACACGGCGAGCGCCGATTTCTCCAAGGCGTTCACGATCACGTCTTCCTATGGCGCGGACGGCGCCGGTACTACAAACACCACCTATGCGCTCAGCCTCAGCGGAAATTCGCATCACGATGACCATGACGATTGGGATCGCGGCGGCTTCGGCGACCGCGTCGATTCCGGGCTCGAAAGCAACGACCATGCGATCTATCTCTACGAGATCAATGGTGTAATTGTTGGCTCAACCGCCTCCTCGTCCCACAGCGTCGGGCAGGGCAACACCATCTTCACGATCTCCGTGGACGGTACTGGCAAGGTCACGCTGACCCAGTACGACGCCATCGATCATGTCGGCAACGGCAATGGCTCGGTCATCTCGCTCGACGAGGGCCTCGTCAAGCTGACGGCGACCGTGACGATCACCGACCATGATGGCGACAAGGCGACCGATAGCGCTTCGATCGATCTCGGCTGCAATATCAGATTCGACGACGACACGCCGTCGATCACGCTGACAGCGGGCAGCGACGCCGCGCTCAACCTGACCACGCAAGACGCCGACACCATCGGAAACAATTTCGATACGGCCAGCCGGAGCTTCGCCGGCGTGTTCACCGCCGTTTCCAGCTACGGCGCGGACGGCGTTGGCAACACCGTCACCAGCTACGCGCTTTCGGTGAGCGCTCAGGGCGGATTGAGCGGCCTGTCGCACGACGACCAAGCGATCCACCTGTTTGTGAAGAACGGCGTTGTTTACGGTTCCACCGCCGGTTCGGCAAACGACATCAACGTTGGCAACACGGTGTTCAAGATCGAGGTAAGCAGCGGCGGCACAGTGACGCTGACGCAGTACAGCGCCATCGATCATCTCGGCGAGGGCAATAATACGAGCATCTCGCTCGCCAACGATCTCGTCAAGCTGACGGCGACGGCGACGATCACCGACGATGACGGCGACAAGGCGAGCAGCAGCGCCTCGATCGATCTCGGCGGCAATATCAAATTCGACGACCATACGCCGTCGATCACGCTGACAGCGGGCAGCGACGCCGCGCTCACCCTGACCACACGGGACGCCGATACCATCGGCGCCAATTACGACACAGCCAGCCGGAACTTCGCCGGCGTGTTCCATTCTGTCTCCAGCTATGGCGCGGATGGCACGGGAAGCACCGTCACCAGCTACGCGCTCTCGGTGACCGGCCAGCCGGACAGCCAAAACCGCGTCGACTCCAAGCTCGATAGCCACGGGCAGACGATCTATCTCTATAAGATCGGTGACACCGTCTACGGCTCGACGGCTTCCTCGTCCGACAAGGTCGGGCAGACCAACACCATCTTCAAGATCACCGTGGACAACGTTGGTGAGGTCACGTTGACCCAGTACGACGCGATCGATCATGGCGGCAACGGCACGGTGATCTCGCTCGCCGACAATCTCGTCAAGCTTACGGCGACCGCAACGATCACCGATGGTGACAATGACAGCAAGAGCAGCAGCGCCACGGTCGATCTCGGCGGAAATATCAGCTTTGATGACCACACCCCGTCGATCACGCTGACCGCTAGTGGTGAGGCGAACGTTGTGCTGGCCACGCAGGACGCCGACACCATTGGCGCCAATTACGATACGGCCAGCCAGAGCTTCGCCGGCGTGTTCAACGCTGTTTCCAGCTACGGCGCGGACGGCGCGGGCGATCTCGCCACGAGATATGCGCTTTCGGTGACCCAGGGCGGCACCTCCGGGCTCAAGAGCGATAACCAGACTATCTATCTCTATCAGAGCAATGGAGTGATCTACGGCTCGACCGCCTCCACGTTCCAGGGTGTCGGGCAGAGCAACACCATCTTTAAGGTCACGGTGGACGATACCGGCAAGGTCACGCTGACCCAGTACGACGCTATCGATCACGGCGGCGACGGCACGGTGGTCTCGCTTGCTGACAATCTCATCAAGCTAACGGCGACGGCGACGATCATTGATTATGACGGCGACTCGAAGAGCAGCAGCGCCACGATCGAGATCGGTCGCAATATCACTTTCGCCGACGATGGTCCGAAGCTGATCGCTAGTGCGACGGTGACGGCCAAAGTCGACGAAGACGGCCTCACCTGGGCGAATGCCGATGCCAACCGCACGGGCGAGCATGCCGACACCGACACTAGCACGCCGAGCAACCGCCTGACGGCGACAGGAATCCTGTCGGCTCTGGTCAATTTCGGCGCGGACGGTCCCGGTCCCAATGGCGGCTTCGCCCTGAAGCCGGTCAGCGCGGCCGAACTTTCCGGCGTTACGTCGCATGAGCAACAGGTCTACCTGTCGTCGAATGGCTCGACGTTGACCGGTTATGTCGAGGCAGGTGGTGGCGTCGGCTATAATGCGGCGTACGACAAACCTGTCTTCACCCTGGTTCTCGGGGCGAACGGCGCCTACATCTTCACGCTGATCGCGCAGCTCGACCACGCGACGGGCAACGGCGAAAACACGCTGACCTTCGACCTTTCCAACTATGTCACCGCGACCGACGGCGACAACGACACCATCGACCTTGGACCCGGCAGCATTCAGGTCAGCGTGCTGGACGACATTCCGGTCCTTACGACCCGCGCATCGAACGATACGACCGAACAGGTTCTGACCGGTACGACGACCTACACCTGGACCACGACGGAAGTGGTCGCTGATACGTTCGCGTTCAAGGCCGGCAATCAGTCGGAGCGCACGCTTGTCGGTGCCGGCAGCGCGGCCGGACATGACCTGCTGCTGACGGCCAAGAGCGGTGGCTATGGCGATACGGTCAACACCAGCAGCAACAATATCGGCGTCTCCAACCCGTGGATCGACGGCCCCAGCGAAGTTCTGTCCATGAACTTCGTAACCAATGCTGGGAAGAGTAATCAGGCAGCGGATCCGCATTCGTCGGCACAGTTCAAGGTTGATGTTACTGGTAACAACAACACCGCCGCAGTCTTCATCAATGCCACCAACAACGGCAACTTCGTAGCGCTGACCTTCCTGGTCAACGGGAACGCGGTTAGCGCCAACGCGGTCTATCAGGGCAATACGCTGACTGGCTATGTGCTGGCCAAGGTTCCCGATAACGCGGTGATCAACGTCAAGGCGGCAAATGCAAACGGCACCTTCGACGTGCTCAAGGTTAGCAATTACGATGACGTGAGCTACGGCTCTAACAGGACATACCACGGCGACAAGTTTGGCATTTCCAATATTGAGACGTCTGTGACTGTGGAGGTCGAGCACTCGAAGCAAGTGCCTGTCTATACCACCGTTACCCACCATGAGACGTTGGCGGTCAGCATCGATGAAAGCGCGGGAGTTGCCGCGTCGGGTCCAAACGCCGCCGACGATACCGCCAACACCCCGCCGGTGGCGATCTACATGGCCAACGCCATCGGCTATGCCGAGTCCGCGACGAGCGTGCTTTCCGGACCGAACGCTCTGTTCACCGGCAGCGTCGGCGCTGACAAGAGCGGTACCTGGTCCTTCGCCATCACCAAGGCCGACGGCAGCGCCTTCAGCGGCGTGGATTCCGGTCTGACCACGCTGGACGGCACCTCGATCAAGATGACGACTGCCTCGGACGGAACGCTGATTGGCTACACGGGCAGCAATCCGGCCGCCAACCAGATCTTCAAGGTATACGTTGATGCCGACGGTCATGTCTGGATCGCCCAGTACCAGCCGATCCATAACAGCGAAGCCGGCTCCAGCCAGGCAGCCTATGACGACGTCGTAAAGGTTGTCGTCGACGGTGGCCTACACATCCAGGCAACCCTGACCGACGCAGACGGCGACAGGACCAGCGCCGTATCGCAGGTGGATCTGACGGTCCAGTTCCAGGATGACGGTCCGGTGGCGCACGACATGGTTGCGCAGTCGGTTGCCGAAGGCTCGGTCGCCGAAGGCACGCTCGATTTCGCCCGGGGCGCCGATGGCGCCGTTGTCTCTCAAATCAACGGCGTCAACCTGACGTTTGGAAATGACGGTTGGTCGCAGGGCGTCACGACAGCGCAGGGAACGCTGCGGGTAACAGCTGACGGAAACTATCAGTTCACCGCGCATTCCGACACCGTCTACAAGGATGCCGGCTCGGCAAGCTTCACCTTTGCGGTAAAGGATAGCGACGGCGATACCTCGACGGCGAACGTGTCGTTCAATGTCTCGAACACCACGGACGTGACGACGGTCAACCTTTCCGGCTCGTCCGTAACCGAAGGCTCAACTGCCAGCTACGTGTTCTCGGCAACGCTGACGAACGCCTCGCAGGGTGTCACGGTTGTCCATACCGATCGGGGCGACATCACCATCGCCGACGGTCAGACCAGCGGCACGCTGACGATCGCCGCCAACAATGGCGAGGACGTCTACAGCGACGCCTCGACCAGGACA
>NZ_JBFTIN010000061.1:0-25993 GCF_056394785.1 Rhizobium sp. 10N414
CGGGTACTTTCTTGCGACGCTTGGAGTTCGGCTCGAAGACGCGGCGTCGTGCGGGCGCTGCCGTGAAGAATACTTCCCATAATGCATCCTCTTCCTGACGACTCAGGTTCAATGATGCACCATCACACTCAGGGACTACACACCTAGCTATTGACCAGAATATAGATCATTAAGTGGTCAATGGAAAAGCAGCCTTTCAAATGCCAGCTGACACATCCGCAGGGCGGCGCCTGGAACTATTTCACCCACGACCAGGCGCGCTCGCGGGCCTATCGCTGGGGCGAAGATGGCCTTGGCGGCATCTCGGACGACGGCCAGCGGCTCTGCTTTGCGCTCGCGCTCTGGAACGAGCGCGATCCTGAAAGAGCGCTTGTTCGGGCTCACGAAGAGCGAGTCAAATCACGGCGAGGACGTCAAGGAATACTACTTCTACCTCGACTCGACTCCTACACATTCCTACACGAAGTACCTCTACAAGTACCCCCAGTAGATCGGCCACTTGAAGGGGTCTGAGGAGACGACGTCGATGATCTCAGAAACCTGGGCGACGTCGAGCAGGGCTGCCACGCGCGGCATGACGTTCTTGTCGGTCGAGGTGGCGGCGGCGATGATCGTGTCGTAGGCACCGGAAAGCTGGACGATCAGGGCGGCAAGGCTCGGCCAGATTGTTGGCAAGGCTTGCGTATCGTTCCTCCGCCTTCCGGCTGAGTTCGTATCATGCTGCCTGGGAAGAATGCATCGGTCGCCGTTTGGGGAAAAGGTACGCGCTACCTCCCCTTTTTATCCTTTGGACCAAGTGGCGAAACGAGAAAGCGCAGAATGCGCCAGCGGTTCGATTCCCTCAATAGTAAAAAATGCTGAGGGAGTGCATCGCTTCAATACTAGTTGGGCATTTGCGCGGATAGAAAAACCGGCGCACCAACCTTCTGTGCTGCGGCCGCTAGGCGCTTGTCTCGCGTCCACAAGCTGGTTCTTCGGTCAAGGAGTGTTGAAGTCAGCAGGTGCGCATCAGTGTAGCCAATCCCCATACAGAATATTGAGTGGCGCTCAATGACAGTCATTACCTCTGCATGAGTTGCGATCACGGCTTCCCGTTGAGCCGAGAGAAACGCGATAACGGCATCTCGTTCTCGCAGACTGCCTAGAGCCAATTCGCCAACGACAAAAGGGTGGCAGAGCAGACGGTCATCCTCTATGATTTTTTTCAGGTCGGCGTCTCCATACCGAAAATGGTCGATCCAGATTGAGGTATCTACAAGGATCACTTGGCCACTTCGCTCCGGCGGCGAGGGGCAGCCTCGGCGTTCGGCATAGAGCCGCCAAGAGCGATCAACCGCTTGCCAGATTCAACGCGCACAAGCGTCTCCAGCGCCAAACGGACAAGAGCCGCCGTTTCCTTCGTGCCTGTCAGCGATTTGGCTCGCTCCAGTAGGTTGTCGTCAAGATTTATGGTGGATCGCATTTCCATCTCCCGCGCCTTATTGAATACATAGCACCATTTGGTGCTAAAATCGATGCCTAATAGCGACGTGGTGTTCTGATCCATGTGGGCGCGAGTTCGATTCCGCTCAAGACCAGTCCTCTGGGGCCTTGAAATTCTTCGCTTTGCGTTGCCGGCCAAAGCTCTCCGCTAAATGTCAACATGACCCCAGCGTTTCCGCTACAATCAACACATGCCGCGAGCCAGAACACCGCGCGTGCGCATCCACGGAAAATGAGGGGGCCGAACTATGTCGAATGGTCCATCGGGCGCAAGGGCGCAAGCCGAGCCGGCGCAGCCGTCGCGGTCCGTCCTTGTCGCAGAACAACGTCGCCTCGAGGAGGACAGAGAGGCGGGGGGGGCCTGGAAGAAATGGGGCCCCTATCTGAGCGAGAGGCAGTGGGGCACGGTACGCGAGGACTACAGCGAGTCGGGCGACGCCTGGAACTATTTCACTCACGACCAGGCGCGCTCGCGGGCCTATCGCTGGGGCGAAGATGGCCTTGGCGGCATCTCGGACGACGGCCAGCGGCTGTGCTTTGCGCTCGCGCTCTGGAACGAGCGCGATCCGATCCTGAAAGAGCGCTTGTTCGGGCTCACGAACAGCGAGTCAAATCACGGCGAGGACGTCAAGGAATACTACTTCTACCTCGACTCGACTCCCACGCACTCCTACATGAAGTACCTCTACAAGTACCCCCAGCGGGAGTTCCCCTATCGGGACCTCGTCGAGACCAGCCGGCACCGGTCGAGGGAGGAGTTCGAGTATGAGCTGCTCGATACCGCTATCTTCGACGACAACCGCTACTTCGACGTTTTCCTCGAGTATGCCAAGGAAGACCCGGAGGACATGCTGATTCAGGTGACGGTGCATAACCGGGGGCCCGAGGCCGCGCGGCTCCACGTGCTGCCGACGCTCTGGTTCCGCAACACGTGGTCGTGGGGGAAAAATGGGGCCAAGCCGCTCCTGCGGGAAGCCTGTGGGACCATCTGCGCCTCGCACCCCGACGTCGGCGACTACACGCTCGCGTGCGACGGACGTCCTGAATTTCTCTTCACCGAGAACGAGAGCAATGTTTCCCTCCTCTGGGGGCAGCCGAACCCGACGCCGTTCGTCAAGGACGCGTTCCACCGATACGTCGTTTCTGGTGACACCGGGGCCATCAACCCGGAAAAGACCGGCACGAAGGCCGCGGCGCGTTACATCCTCGACGTGCCGGCGGGCGGAGCCTCGATCGTCCGGTTGCGATTGTCAGCAAGGCTGCCGGCGAGGCCGTTCGCGAAGAGCTTCGATGCGACGGTGGCCGCCCGCAAAAAGGATGCCGACGAGTTCTACGAGCGCATTACCCCCGGCTCGCTGAACGAAGACGAGCGGCGGGTCCACCGCCAGGCGCTTGCGGGGATGCTCTGGTCGAAGCAGTACTACTTCTACGACGTGGACACCTGGCTCAAGGAGCACGAGGCGCATCCTCTCGTCGGAACCTCTAGGCGGCGGATGCGCAACGCCGAGTGGTTCCACATGTTCAATGGCGATATCATCTCCATGCCCGACAAGTGGGAATACCCGTGGTATGCCGCATGGGACCTCGCGTTCCACACGCTCGCGCTCGCGCTCGTCGATTTGGACTTCGCAAAAGCGCAACTCCTCCTCATGCTGCGAAGCCTGTATGTGCATCCGAATGGGCAAATCCCGGCCTACGAATGGAACTTCAGCGACGTCAATCCGCCCGTGCACGCGTGGGCGACGCTTTTTCTCTACAGGACGGAGCAAGCCCTCGGGCGGGAGGATATCGACTTCCTGGAGCGCTCGTTCCAGGGTCTAATGCTCAACTTCAACTGGTGGGTGAACCGCAAGGACCCCGACGGCCGGAACGTTTTCGCCGGCGGGTTCCTCGGCCTCGACAACATCGGTGTCTTCGACCGCAGCGCGCCGCTCCCGACCGGCGGGTCGCTCGAACAGGCCGACGGCACCGCTTGGATGGCGTTCTACTGCCAGAGCATGATCGAGATCGCTCTCATACTCGCCGACCACGATCCCGTCTACGAGGAGACGGCGTTCAAGTTCATTGAGCACTTCATGTGGATCGCCTACGCAATGGACCGCATCGGTGAGCACAATGACGAGATGTGGGACGAGACGGATGGATTCTTCTACGACGTGCTGCGGCTGCCGGACGGATCCGCGACCCGCCTCAAGGTCCGGTCGATGGTAGGGCTGATCCCGCTTTGCGCCTCCACAATCTTCGGCCCAGACGACTTCGAACGATTTCCAAAGCTTCGCGAACTCGTCAACCTTTTCAGGGAGCGCCATCCCGACGTCGTGGCGCAGGTTGCTCCAACCGAGCACGGCTTCGTCGGCTACGCCGGGCGCCGCCTGCTCTCGCCGCTGTCCAGGAAACGCCTCGAGAGGGTGCTCGGCTATATGCTCGACGAGAGGGAGTTCCTGAGCCCGTACGGTATCCGCTCACTCTCCCGCTACCACCAGGACCACCCGTTCGTGCTTCATATCGGGGGTGACGCGCACCGTGTCTCCTACCTGCCGGCCGAATCGGACACGGGGATGTTCGGCGGGAACTCGAACTGGCGGGGCCCCGTCTGGATGCCGGTCAACGCGCTAATCGTGCGTGGGCTCCTCAATCTCTACGGTTTCTACGGAGACGACTTCACGGTCGAGTGTCCGACCGGCTCCGGTCGCCGCATGACGCTCTTCGAGGTGGCTCAGGAGATAAAGCAGCGGCTCACGAGCATTTTTCTGAGAGACGCGAACGGCCGTCGCCCGGTCTATGGAGGGACCGCGAAGTTTCAGGAGGACCCGCACTGGCGCGACCTCATCCTCTTCTACGAGTATTTCAACGGGGACAACGGTGCGGGCCTCGGGGCGAGTCACCAGACTGGTTGGACGGGCGTGATCGCGCGCCTGCTCGACCTCTTCGGCCGTACCAGCGCCGCCGACATTCTTGAGGAGAAGGAGAAAAGGCGGCTCGTGGACCGCCTCGTCCGGGAACGGGCGTATGGAGCTGTCTCGCCAGGCAGCGCATAGAGGAGCAGCCATTGCGGAGAGGGAACTGAGATGAACACGGGGTTCCATCCCTCGCTCTTTCAGATCAACACGCGCGTCTGGCTTACCGAGCTGTCCCAAGGGCTCGGCCGGCCGGCCACGCTTGATGACATTCCGGACACTGAGCTGGAGCGCCTTGCCGAGATGGGGTTCGACTGGATCTGGTTGCTAAGCGTCTGGCAGACCGGTGAAGCGGCACAAAGTGTATCTCGCACCAACGTAGACTGGCGCCACCAGTTTGAGGAGACATTGCCCGACCTGCGCGAGACAGACATCGCAGGATCGGGCTTCGCCATAGCCGATTACACCGTGCACTCCAGTCTGGGTGGCGATGCTGCGCTGGCGCGCCTGCGCGAACGGCTCAAGCAGCGTGGCCTGCGGCTGCTGCTCGACTTCGTGCCAAATCACATGGCGCCGGATCACCCGTGGGTCGAACAGCATCCCGACTATTTCGTCCACGGCAGCGACGCCGATCTCGCAAAGGCACCGCAGAATTATTGCCGGGTGCGAACGTCCAGAGGGCCGCTGGTGCTAGCCTACGGCCGCGACCCGTATTTCGACGGCTGGCCCGACACGCTGCAGCTCAACTACGGCAACCCGAACTTGCAGCACGCGATGATCGGCGAGCTGTTGCGCATCGCCAAGCAGTGCGACGGGGTCCGCTGCGACATGGCGATGCTGGTGTTGCCGGAGATATTCGAACGGACGTGGCACATCCACGCCGAGCTGTTCTGGCCGCAAGCGACGCAACGCGTCCGCAAACAATTCCCGGCGTTTATCTTCATGGCCGAGGTGTACTGGGACATGGAATGGACGCTGCAGCAGCAGGGCTTCGACTATGCCTACGACAAGCGGCTTTACGATCGCTTGCGCGAGGGGCACGCGCGGCCGGTGCGTGAGCATCTGTACGCGGGGCTCGACTACCAGCAGCAGCTTGCTCGGTTTTTGGAGAACCACGACGAGCCCCGGGTCGCTGCGACCTTCACGCCCGAGATGCACCAAGCCGCGGCGATTGTGACCTTCCTTTCGCCTGGGCTGCGGTTCTTCCATCAGGGTCAGTTCGAGGGGCGGAAGAAGCGCATCTCGCCACACTTGATCCGTGCGCCACTGGAGCCGGTGAGTGGGGCCTGCCAGCAGTTCTACGAAGACCTTCTGGCGGTGCTCCGGGAGCCGATCGTCCGCGACGGCCAGTGGCGTCTGCTCGACTGCGTGCCGGCCTGGGAGGGCAACTGGACGTCGGATTGCTTCATCTCCTGGTCCTGGGAGAAGAATGACGGCCAGCGGCAGATGATCGTCGTCAACTATGCTCCAAACCAGAGCCAGTGTTTTGTCCAGCTCCCGTTCTCCGACCTGGCCGGTCAAGCGGTGCGGCTCAAGGATCTGATGGGTCTCGCCAGCTATGACCGCGACGGGAGCGCCCTCGTCTCAAGGGGGCTCTATCTCGATCTGCCGCCGTGGGGCTACCACGTGTTTCAAATCACCGCGCTGCCCTGAGGCGACAGGCACGGGTGGCGACGGGCAACATGCCAGCGACAGAGCCGCGCCATCAGTCCTCTTCCTCGAGAAGCTGGCTTCGTATCTGCCCCAGTTCCTTCTTTCGCGCTTCACTGACCACAGGCATCTGCAGATCGATCCTCTCGAAGGCCCCGGAGATCACCTCCGAAACCGCCAGCCGGGCAAACCATTTGTTGTCGGCCGGAATGACGAACCAGGGAGCCCACTCCGTGCTGGTGTTTTCCAGCATATCCTCGAACGCCTTTTGGTAGTCGTCCCAGTGTTTTCGCTCTGCATAATCCGCCGGTGAAAACTTCCAGTTCTTTTCTGGCTCGTCTATCCGCGCCAGGAAGCGATTCTTCTGCTCCTTCTTGGAGACATTGAGAAAAAACTTCAAAACGATTGTGCCGTTTTGCCGAAGATATTTTTCAAAATTGTTTATTTCCTTGAACCGGCGTTGCCAGATATCGCCTTTGCGAGCGCGCGGCGGAAGCTTTTGCTTTTCAAGCAGTTCCGGGTGAACCCTGACGACCAGAACATCCTCGTAGTAGGATCGGTTGAAAATGCCGATCATGCCGCGCCCTGGCAGCGCCTTTGATGCGCGCCAAAGATAGCCATAATCTAGATCCTCCGCCGACGGCGCCTTAAAGCTTGTGACCTGGCAGCCCTGCGGATTGATCCCGGACATGACATGGCGGATCGCGCCATCCTTGCCCGCCGCGTCCATGGCCTGAAAAATGATCAATAGGGCGTAGTTATCCTGGGCATAGAGAACTTCCTGCATCGCAGACAGGCGGTCGACGTTTGCCGCCACTTTTTCGAGCGCCCCGGCCTTGTCGTCATAGCCGCCGGTAAAATCCGGGTCGAAATCCTTAAGCGAAACCGACATTCCGGGCTCCACGGCAATGTCGCGGAAACGAAAGCGTACGCGGCCGCTGTCCCCCACAGGGATCTCACGCTTTTGGTCAAAATCCACATCCAGTTTCATCTTGTCCTCTGCCATGACATGCTCCCATTTTGGTAACCGAAGTCGACATCCTTGTTGTGTCAGCATTCACGCATTCGTGCAGCGGCGTGGACATTCCGCAATTTCCTGTTGCAAGTGCCAGCCGGCGTTGCTCCGAGGAATCACCGGCCCTCGCTGTCGGCCCGAACTGCGCCTGATGGAGCCGGCTCGGTCGACGGCGATACGCCAAACACCGCATAGGCTAACAAGGGACAATCGTCGCCTAGAGCCCGTAAATTCCAGGTATCCCCGACGCTGCGGCATGGGCGATGCCGACCGGCACCAGCATGGTGGTCAGCACGATCCCTGCAACAAAATCATGGAAAAGCCAGTCAGCCTTGTATTGACGAAGAAATTGAAACCCCGGCAGCCAGCGCGCCAATTGGTTTTGGGTTGCGTCAGCCACTTACCTTTTTCACCCCCCATCATTGTTGTCGACCTCGCCTTTTCGGCTACATGTGGCAGGTTCACCTCCTGATAATATGCAAGAGTATATCATATTTCGCCGGCCAACGCATTTGACCCACCGCTGTCCCAGATGCGTGCAAGGCGCCGCGCCTCTTGCGCGTTTCTGCGTCCATGTTGATGTCTAGAGCACTTGCATCGACGCCTCCGATTCCGCTTTGCTCCAAGGAGACGAAGTCCGACGACATCTTCTGGAAGTTTACGCGGCAATCGTCGGTAACTCGCCTTTGCCGCGATCCAATTGGAAGCCAGTTGTTAGCCGGGCGGGCTCGTCCGCCATGCTTGCAGCAGGACGAAAGCGACAGCAAGCAGCGTCGGTCCAATAAACAGACCAAGGAAGCCAAAGGCGATAAAGCCACCAAAGACGCCCAGGATCGTCAGAGGCATAGGCATTCGAATGCCGCGACCGATCAGCCATGGTTTGAGAACGTTGTCGACCATACTGACCAAAACTCCCCATGCGACCATGAAGCTCCCCCATCCGACCTGGCCCTGTCCGAACAGCCACCACGCCGCACCACCCCAGATCAGCACCAGGAGGGGGGCTCCGATCTGGCTGATGGAGAGCAGTAAGCCGACGAAGCCGAGCGTGGTCGCACCAGGCACACCTGCGAGTGCCAGGCCGAGCACCAGTAGCGCTGCCTGCGCGAGAGCTGTGCCGATCACGCCATAGGAGACGCTGCGAACCGCGCCGGCCGCTGCAAGAAGGCTGGCATGCGCCGTTGCCCCGCCCAGCCGGACGACGATGCTATCCAGTTCTTCAACCAGCTTGCTCCCATTGATACAAAACATGGTTGCCACGATCAGCGCCAGGATCATCTGGACGACGCTGTCGCCAAGCGCACGCGCCGCCGTGATTAGCCACCGCTGCAAAATCTCGGATTGGGGTGCAAGTGCAGTGGCGACGTCACCCTTCGCTTCTAGTAGACCATCCCATGCAGAAGCAAGTTTGCCACCGATCAGGGGGACGTTCTCGATCCAGCCGGGACGTTGTGGTGTTGCCGCGAAGTAGTTCTCGACGCTCTCCGTGAACGCCTTCAGTTCGTCGGTGAGGACCGGAGCCATGATCAGTGCCGGCAACACGATCACCAGAAGCGAAAGCAGGAGAAGCAGCGCTGCAGTCAGGCGAGGCCCGACACCCCGGCCGATCATCCATTGGCGCAAGGGCCAGGCGGCAATCGCCAACGTCGCCCCGAAAAGGATGGCGGCGGCGAAGGGCTTCAAAATCGCGAGCACGCCGACAAGCAGGACCACGACCATCAGCAAAGTGATGCTGCGCTCAATCAGGCCGGCTGTGCCAAGCCCGAGTTGACGGTGGGTGCCGCCGGCAGGAGTCGTATCATCGGGCATCTTGGTCTCCCGTCAGAGAAACCGTCGAAGGCATGGGATCACCCATCGTCGCGGCTCCCGCGCGGATCCTGCCAATGCACTTGACCAGATCGCGACGGTCCAGGGACGATTCCGCCAGCGACAGCGCTGCGTGTGCCGGCATCAGGGTTCGCAAAAGCGCGCTACGGGATGAGATCGCAGTAACGGGATTTTCCACAGAAGAGCGACCCTACCGTTGGCTCAGGAGGTACACACTATACCAAGGTTGCCCCGAAGCATCCAGATACGATCGCTGGTGTGGATGCCGGCGAGCGGCCGACCCTACGCTAGGATCGGCAAACTATAACGCGCGCCAGCAATAGCAGCCGCCCCTCCGGTGCGCCCGACCCAAGCCCCGCTCTTCGGACATTGATCGCGTCGCTGATCAGAGACTAGGCTTGCGGCCTTGGCCACGATGTTGTTGTTCGCGCCGATCCTCGGACTCCTGCCGAATGCCGTCTGGCGGCGATCGTCATCATCTACTCTGTCGGCCTGATAAAGCCGGCAGAGTTTGTACAAATTCGGCGGATCCGAGCGATGGAGTTCTGGTGGGCATGCGGCGGTCGGTCTCCTGACATTCGGTACATTGCAGGGCATCATCGTCGCAATCATCCTGTCGCTCATCACCCTAGCTTACCAGGCGGCGCATCCGCGCGTCTCAGTGATCGGAAAAAAGCGCGGGGCTGACGTGCTTCGCCCCGTCTCTCCCGAGCATCTCGATGACGAAACCTTCGAGGGACTGCTAATCGTGCGTCAGGAAGGTCTTCGCAAGTCCGGATTGGACAAGCAACTGGCCCACGCCGTCTTTTGTTCAACGCACGTGTTGCGATAGAACGGTACAAAGACATGAACAGTACAGCGACGCAGAAGGCTGGGCCGGCGTAGTGGTTCCCGGCCGAGCGTGCGGCCACTCAGGTAAAGATCCAGTGGGCGGTGGAGGGTCTTCTCCGTCATCGCGATCGGCTATTATCTCCTCGGAATTTTGAAGGTCGTGCTCGTGTCGATTCCGATTGTAGTTGGCGCCGTCGCGCTACTGATCGTGCGTGTTAAGCATGCTCTGCGAAGTGAACCTTGATTAATCAAAAACCGAAGCCAGGGCCGCTGGAGCCCGCAATGAAATCGTTGGTCGAAGGTGGTCCCTTCAGGACCGGCCAACGCGCTTGCGGCCGAAAAATCATAACGCCGTACTCTAAATTCAGTCGTCCAACTCCTGGCAACGAGATTGGCGTTAGCGCCGGATGCTGCCTAGATTCTTTCGGTCATCAAAACTTCGTCTGACCCCATCGTCATACTCATCATGCTACGAATTCAAACACCGATTTCGGCACGGGCCGTCATCGCTAGCTGCATTCCAATGTGCCGAGATGTTGATGGATCTGGAGAAGATAAAAACCTTGATCGATTTCGTGGGGCGGTCGAATGTCACCGAACTCTCCGTCACGGAAAAAGACACGACCGTTCGCATCTTCCGCGTTCGTGATCAACAGAGTGCCGAGGAAGGCGCTCCTTCGCCGGCGTCGACACGGGCGTCTCCTGTTTCTGCAATAGCCGGCGTTGCCTCTGAAACCGTAATTGCTCCCGTTTTCGGCATCCTGCATCGCACTCCCGCTCCCGGTGAGCCACCTTTCGTTCAAATCGGCGACGCGGTCGAGGAGGGGCAGACCCTTTTCATCATCGAAGCCATGAAGGTCTTCAATCGCGTCGTAGCGCCGCGCGCGGGGCGTATCGTCAAGCTTACGGATGTCGACGGCGCGGAGGTCGAGACAGGTGACATGCTTGCGGAGATTGCCGGATGAGCGATCCTCAAGTCGTCGAACAGGCCAATGCGAGCTTCAATACCGTGCTCATCGCCAACCGCGGCGAGATTGCGGTCAGAATCCAGAAAGCTTGTCATTCGCTCGGACTCAAGACCGTGATGATTTGCTCCGAGGCGGACAGGTCTGCGAAGTATGGCGAAGCAGCGGAACACTTCCTGTGTGTCGGGCCTTCCGCAGCCGCCAAGAGCTACCTGAACCAGGACGCGATCCTTCTTGCCGCGCGATTGACCGGTGCTGGTGCCATTCATCCCGGATATGGCTTTCTGTCGGAAAAGTCCTCGTTCGCGGAAGCGATCGATGGCGCAGGCCTTGTCTTCATCGGACCGCCCGCCTCCGCGATCGCCACCATGGGCGACAAGATCGCTGCGAAGCGCGCGATGATATCGGCTGGGGTCCCGTGCGTTCCCGGTCCGGACACTGCACTTCCCGATGACCGTGAACTGGTCGAGCGCACCGCGCGTGAGATCGGATACCCTGTAATAATCAAGGCCTCAGGCGGTGGCGGCGGACGTGGAATGCGCGTCGTATCCGGGCCGGAACAGCTTCATGAAGCGATCGCGCTGACGCGCGAGGAAGCCCGCCAGGCGTTCGGTTCAGCCGAACTCTACATGGAAAAGTTCCTGCAGCATCCACGCCATATCGAGATACAGGTCGTCTGCGACAACCACGGGAACGCGGTGTGGCTCGGCCATCGCGACTGCTCAATGCAGCGCCGGCATCAGAAAGTGGTTGAAGAAGCGCCCGCTCCGGGGATTGCAGCCGATACGATCGACCCAGTAGGTCAAGCCTGTGTCGAAGCCTGTCGGCAGATCGGCTATCGCGGCGTCGGAACCTTCGAGTTTCTTTACGAAGACGGGCGGTTCTATTTCATCGAGATGAACACCCGACTTCAGGTAGAACACCCGGTCACCGAAATGACGAGCGGAGTCGATATCGTCAAGGAGCAGATCGGTGTCGCCCAGGGCCGTCCCTTAGCCTTTCGCCAGGCCGAGATCGTATGCAACGGTCATTCGATCGAGTGCCGTATCAACGCTGAAGATCCCGACAGCTTCCTGCCATCGGCCGGCACCATCAACGATCTGAGCTTCCCAGAAGGTCCAGGCGTTCGCGTAGACACGCATATCCATGCAGGATACCGGGTATCGCCCTACTACGATTCGCTCATTGCCAAGCTTATAGTCCACGCGGAGAGCCGGCCTGCTGCAATCGCCCGGATACGCGATGCCCTGGCAGCGACGCGCATCGGCGGAATTTCTACGAACCTACCGTTCCTGCGCGCGCTTCTTGATGACGAGGAGTTTGGCCGGGGCGAGACCGACATCCATTACCTCGAGCACTGGCTCAAGCAGAGGAGGCCGGCATGAGTGCCATCGGTCTTTCGGATCCGGTGACGATCGCTGCTCTATCCGACGCGCTCACGAGGGCCGGCGTCGAAGGTCTCGAGATCACCACGCGGGACGGCCATGTCAGGATCGTCGTTTCGACGAACAAGGATATCGAAGTTTCCCACTTGAAGGTTGCGCCGGGCAACTCCGCCGACAACGTGGTCATCAAGGCACCGATCGCTGGTCATTTTCGACCGGTTGCGGTCGGCACTGACGAGGACGCGCGCGAGATATCGCAGGGTGAAATCCTCGGTTTCATGGCAATCGGCCCGATCCTGGTTCCCTTGGTGTCAACTCACTCCGGTCTGCTTCGGCGGCAACCTATCGAGCCTGAGACCTTGACAGGTTTCGGAACCCCACTGTTCGAGATCCAGAAAACGCCATGACGATCCAGCCAGCCAACAACTCGTCTCGTTACGATACTCCGTCGACCCTTCGCAAGGGCGCTCGTATTTCGTTTATTGGCGCACGAGCCTTCTTGCTCGAGGCTCCCGGTGATTTCGACTTGCCGGCACAACGACTTATTTGGGCGGTGGCGCGCTTGGTCGCGGAATGGGATGACGTTGGAGAGGTCATTCCGGGCATGACCAATCTGCTCGCAATCCTCAAAGAGACGCCAGAGGATCCTGGGTTCTTTGTCGAGCGCTTCGAGGCTGCCTGGCGGGAGGCCCGTAGTGTCGATCTCAACGGCAAAACCATCGAGATCCCCGTGGTCTACGGTGGCGAACATGCCACGGACCTTGCGGCCATCTGCGATCATTCGGGCCTGAGCGACCGCGAAGTCGTCAAACTCCATCATGAAGCAACTTACCGGGTCTTCGCGCTCGGAAGCGCACCCGGCTTTGGCTACCTGCATGGCCTCAATCCAAGCATCTATATGCCGCGCAAGAAGGTGCCGTCGCTGCGCATGGAAAAAGGCTCCGTCACAATCGGGGGAATGCAGACCGGCGTTGCTATGCTGACCGGCCCCAACGGCTGGAACTCGATCGGCCACGCCGACCAGAAGATGTTCGATCCGACATCAGCCACCCCCGCGCTCATGGCACCCGGCGATGTCGTACGCTTTCTCCCGGAAAGGATCGAGTTGTGATCGAGATTGTCCAAACCGGCCCGCTCAACACTGTCCAGGACTTGGGCCGTCCCGGCTATCGTGCGATCGGCGTCTCGGCCAGCGGTGCGATGGATCCGCTCGCGGTCCGGGTCGGAAATGTCCTTCTCGGCAACGCGCAGGACGCGGCCGCGATCGAACTTCAAACCTTTCCATTCAAGGTGCGTTTCGCCGCGATCGCCGAGTTTGCGGTCACAGGCGCTGATGGCGTCAACTTGTTGAACGATCGCGACGTGATGTCTTGGTGTGTCCACCGTGCGGTGCCGGGCGATGTTCTGGAAATTCGCCAACCGCGTCGCATGGCCCGTGTCTATATCACCGTTGCCGGCGGCGTGGACGTACCAGTCGTCATGGGATCACGAAGCACGACGTTGCGTGGTGGTTTTGGTGGCAGCGACGGACGCCCGTTTGCTGCGGGCGACGCACTTGCGATCGCGCCGGTTGAAAGCCAGGTGCAGTACCGCCCGGTCGCCGTTGTTGAGCCTGCTGTCGCTCTACAGGACATTTTCTCCGCCTCGATCGATGATGTTCTGCACGTCCGTGCAATTCCAGCAGGCGAGCACGACCTCTTTGCGTCCGATGCGGACCGGTTCTGGAGCCAGCTCTGGCGGATCTCATCGCAGAGCGACCGGACCGGCTATCGACTGTCGGGTGAGCCGATCAAACCGGAGGCACCGGTGGAAATGCGCTCTCATGGCGTCGTGCCTGGCGTTGTTCAGGTGCCTCCAGGTGGCGAGCCGATCATTCAGATGAGCGATGCGAATACCGCAGGCGGATATCCGAAAATCGCCGGCGTGATCGAAAGCGATCTTTGGCGTCTCGGCCAAGCACGTATCGGGACAAAGATCCGATTCGTGCGGTCCACTCACGCTGAAGCTAGGGCGACGGAACAGGCCGTCGACCGTTATGTCGAGGACGTGCAGCGCACGGCAACAATGGTCAAGCGCGCGCTCGGCGTGATCGCCTGAGGGCATCTCGGACCTGAATGGAGGACACGGTGAAGATCGATCTGAATTCGGACATGGGTGAGGGGTTTGGCCCCTATCGTCTTTGCGACGACGAGGCCATGATGCGTGTCGTGTCGTCCGCGAATATCGCCTGCGGCTTCCATGGGGGAGACCCGGAGACGATGGCGCGTATGGTTCGTCTGGCCAAGGAAAACGGCGTTGGGATCGGTGCCCATCCCGGTTTGCCGGACAGGGCAGGCTTCGGCCGCCGTGAGATTGCCTTTCAGCCTGATGAACTGCGCCAGCAGATGATCTATCAGTTGGGCGCTCTTCAAGCGATCGCCAAGGCCGAGGGGATGACCGTCGGCCACTTTTCCTTCCACGCGGCGATGGGAAACATGGTCAATCGCGACTCCAGGCTTGCGGATATGATGGTGGACGCGATCGCCAAAGTGGATGAGCGGTTGGTGATCTTCGTCACTCCGGACAGCGAGATAGAAAGAGCCGCCAAACGTGCGCGCCTGAGGACGTTGTCCCTTTTCCTTGCCGATCGTGCCTATGATGCCAGTGGCAAGCTTGTTGCTCGCGGGCTCCCCGGAGCCCTCGTCAAGGACGAAGCTTCGGTACGCACTCGCGTGCGCCGTTTCTTGCTCGACGGTACTGTCGAGGCGATCGACGGGACCGTAATCAACATGCCAGCACGGTCCATCCTCGTCCACAGCGATACGCCTGGCTCGCTCGAGCTCGCAAAACTCATCCGAAATGAAATCAAACAAGCCGGAGCCGAGCTCGCATCGGTTTTTGAGCTCGCGTCCTGACCATCCACCAGCCCCGTCACACATTTTCCCGAAAGTGAAAGATCGGACCATGCCCTCCGTAGCCGACCGCCTGAAGAACGTTTCCATCTCCGCATCCGCCGCCATGACCCAGCGCGCCCGTGAACTCGCTGCCAAGGGAATAAAGGTGGTAAGCCTGTCCTCTGGCGAGCCGGATTTTCCGACGCCAGTTCATGCGATCGAGGCCGCTCATGCAGCAGCCCTCGGCGGAGACACAAAATACCCTCCGATGGATGGGACGTTGGCGCTGAAAACGGCGATATCGCGGAAATTCAAGCGCGATAACAATCTTGATTATGACGCCAGCCAGATCATCGTTTCCGGTGGTGGCAAGCAGGTCATCTTCAATGCGATGCTCGCCACCTGCAACCCGGGCGATGAGGTCGTCATCCCGACCCCGTCCTGGGTAAGCTACGCCGATATCGTCAAGTTTGCGGGCGGCACGCCGGTGCCGGTGCCCTGCTTCGAGCAATCCGGTTTCAAGCTTCGCGCCGAAGATCTCGAGGCCGCGATCACGCCGCGCACCAAGTGGCTGCTCCTCAACTTCCCCAACAATCCGACGGGCGCAGCGTGCTCGCGCGCGGAGATGGCCGCGATCGCAGACGTCATGCTGCGCCATCCGGACATCTGGATTCTCACAGACGATATCTACGAACACCTCGTCTATGACGATTTCGAATTCTGCACCATCGCCGAGGTGGAGCCGCGGCTTCACGACAGGGTGCTGACGATGAACGGCGTATCAAAGGCCTACGCGATGACCGGATGGCGGCTTGGCTTCTGCGCCAGCGGCTCCAAAGAATTGATTGGCGCCATCAGCAACGTCAACGGCCAAAATAGCGGCGGCATTTCCACGGTCACACAGGCCGCGGCCATTGCCGCCTTGAACGGCTCCCAGGATCTGCTCAAGGAGCGTGCCTCGATTTACCGGGAACGTCGCGACTTCGTCGTCGATACGCTCTCAAAGATCGACGGTCTTCGCTGCCACAAGCCGGAAGGCGCCTTCTACGTTTATCCCAACATGGCATCGCTGATCGGAAAGAGAACCAAAGGGGGACGCAAGATCGAGAGTGATGTCGATTTCGTCATGGCTCTGGTCGACGAGCACCATGTCGCCACTGTCCAGGGTGCGGCCTACGGGATGAGCCCCTATTTCCGTATCTCCTACGCGACGAGCATAGAGATGCTTCGAGAGGGCTGCGCCAGGATTGCGCAATTCTGCGACGACATGCGCTGATCCGACAAACAGCGGAGTCCGCCTTCGCGGGCTCCTAATCCTTGAGGCGCTCCGTCAGTTCGACAAGGATATCGCGAACCGCAAGGGCGGGCTCCGACAGTGCATTCTGGTCGGAGGTACATAGGGACAATGTTTCCTCGATCCTTGGGGAAACAACCCGGCAAACCAGTGGCTCGCTCGATTCGGTGACGATACGGTCGGCAATCGCTTTCGGCATGATCGTCGCCCCCAGGCCGCTTGAAACCGCGCGTGCCAACGTCCTTACGACTTCAACCTCGGCGACCACCTTGAGATTGATCTTACTGCGCGTAAATGCGGTCTCGATGGCGCGCCGCACGAAGTTGTAGGACGGCGGCAGCAGGAGCGGGATGCCGTCCAGGGCGCCGACCGGAACCGGCTTCGTATCCGCATCGATCGAAAAGTCCTGCGGGGCGACGAGAAAAAACTCCTCACTGAGGATTGGCTCGAAGCGAACACCCTTGATTGGGCCGATGCCGTGAATGAGCGCCATCTCAAGTCGGCCGTTCATGATCATCTGGCTGTAGGTTTGCCCGACACTTTCGGTCAGATGCAACAGGATGCCGGGATGGCGTTTGCGGGTCTCTGCAAGAAGTTCGACCGAAAGCATAGCCGCGCTGCTGAACGGAACCAGCCCGACCGAGACCCGACCCGCTAGCGAATTTCCGGCCGCGGAAGCGTCCGCCTGGGCCTGCTCCATCTGGCGCAGAATAATCTGCGCGTGCCGGTAAACGGCGTGGCCGGCGTCGGTCATGCTGACGCCCTGCTGGCTGCGAATGAGCAGCTTCTGGCCAAAATGGTCTTCGAGCGCGGCCAATTGTTGGCTGAGCGCCGGTTGAGCAAGATGCAGTATGTCGGCGGCGCGCGTAATGCTGCCACTGTCGACGATGACGATAAAGGATTTGAGGCGCTTGATATCCATCTGGGGCAGGGCGTTCCGATGCTTTTTGGCGTTTATTCTTACTGCTGCGGGCGGGTTTTGCAACGCATGCAGCCTGCCGTACCTCCCGAGTTCGGGCCGGCAGTAGGCCGAATCCGAGGCGCTGGATAGCGGCGTCCGGTCCATAAGACTTGCTTATTAGGTCAGAAATAATCGGTCTTAGGCAAGGGTTAAAAGCTCCGCTAAGGTCCGAGCCAACAAAAAGGGAACCAAGATGCCTTTCTCAGATTACAAGACAGCATTGGTAACAGGGGCCTCATCCGGCATCGGTGCAGCCGTGGTGGAACGGCTCCGCCGCGAGGACATCGAGGTCCATGCCGTCGCTCGCAGTGAGAAGGCTTTGAACGAACTTGCTGCCCGAACCGGATGCATCGCGCATGCCATCGATGTTACCGACCGCAAGGCTATGGCCAGCCTTTCAACGCGCATCGACTTCGACATCCTCGTCAACAATGCCGGCGTCGATCGGCCGAAGAAGTTCCTCGAGGCGGATGAAGCCGATATCGACCTGCTTGTCGACGTCAATCTTCGCGCCGTCCTGCATATCTGCCGTCTGGTCGTTCCGGGCATGGTTGCCCGTGATCGTGGCCATGTCATCAACATCTCCTCGATTGCCGGGAACTATAATTTCGGGGGCAATTCGACCTATCATGCTGTCAAGGCTGGGGTTGCCATGCTGTCGAACCAGCTCCGCATTGATGCCTTCGGCAAGCGCGTCCGCGTGACAGAAGTCTGCCCCGGTCGCGTCGCCACAGATATTTTCAACCACGTGCACGGCGACGATCCGAGCGTTCGCGAACGCTTCATCGACGGCTTCGAACTGCCGCAAGCGAGCGATATCGCCGACGCGATCGCTTTTGCAATCGCTGCTCCGGTTGCCGTCAACATCGGCCATATGGAGATCACGCCGACCCTTCAAGTCATGGGTGGCTTGCAGACAGCAAAGCCCCAATCGCCCGCTAGTGAGAAGGCCGGCGAGAGGACAAAGCCGTGAACGGGTTCGATCTCTCGGCGATACTTTCCAACCCGGAATATCGTTCCCTGCTTCTGCATGGCGTCGAGATGACCTTCATCATCTATATCGGCTCGTGGACGTTGGCGATGACGCTGGCGATCCTGCTTCTGGGACTTCGGATTTCGCCACTTCGTTTCGCGGATCCAATCGTCAAGGCCTATGTATCCTACCATCGGAATGTCCCAACGCTTGTACAGTTGATGCTCTGGTATTTCGGCATCTACACTCTCATGCCGGATGGCGTTACGGGCTGGCTCGCAGATCACAACGCTGAAGCTATTTTCGCAATAATCGGACTCGGGCTCTGTCAGGCAGCCTACTTCAGCGAAGACCTTCGCTCCGGGCTCCGTGCCGTGAGCCCAGGCCAGATGGAAGCCGCGAAGGCGCTAGGTCATGGCTACGTTTCCGCGATGCGTTTCGTCATCATGCCGCAGGGTATTCGCAACGCGCTTCCGCCGCTCATCAATCATTCCGTCTCCCTCTTCAAGAACAGCAGTCTGGCGATCGTCGTCGGCGCTTCGGAGCTGACCCACGCGATCAAGGAGATCGACAACGTTAGTTTCCGGACGTTCGAGATCTATCTCGTCGGCACGCTGATCTACCTGTTTTTCTCACTCATCATCATGGGTGCCGGTGCCGTCATCTCGATGCGCGCGGATCCCGCTCTGAGGGCCGGCCGATGATCCAGGATATCGTCAACATCCTCAAGGACTACTGGCTGCTCCTGTTGATCGGTCAATATCCGAACGGCCCGCTTGGTGGCCTGGCGAATACGCTCGTTCTGTCTGTTCTTGCGATCGCTCTTGCATTTCCGCTGAGCATTCTGTTGGCGCTTGCTCGCCTCTCGAAGTTCCGAATCCTGCGGTGGCCGGTTACAGGCCTCGTTTATGTGACGCGCGGCGTGCCGTTGCTGATGCTTATCCTGTGGTGCTACTTCGTCGTGCCGCTATGGACGGGCGCTGACGTGCCGAGCTTCTGGATCATGCTCGTGACGCTCGTGATCTACGAAGGCGCTTTCCTGAGCGAGGTTGTGCGGGCAGGGATCGTTTCGCTCGGACAAGGACAAATGGATGCCGCTCGCGCTCTTGGCCACAGCTACCTCGGGGCAATGCGCTACGTCATTCTTCCGCAGGCTCTCTACAACATGATCCCCAGCATGATCTCGACCTTCGTCTCCACGATCAAGGACACGACGCTCGGCTATGTCATCAACGTTCCAGATCTGACCTTCGCCGCAAGCCAGGTCAATAACCAGCTACTGACGCAGCCATTCCAGGTCTTCCTGGTGCTTGCACTAGTTTACTACGTGCTGTGCTGGACGCTCACTTTCGTTGCCAACACCGTCGAAAAGCGCATTACGCGCCGCCGCGCCGGGCCCGTCAACGTCCGCCTCCCGGCCGAAAGCCTGCCCCTCAAGACACTCACGGAGCAACTATGACCGCGCCACAGTCAAAGCCGCAGGATGGGCAGGCCATTCGCCTCGCAGCCGTAAGCAAAAGCTACGGAGACTACCAGGTGCTCAAGAACATCGATGCCGAGGTCAAGCGCGGCGAGGTGGTCGTGATTTGCGGGCCATCGGGCTCGGGGAAGTCGACCCTGATCCGCACCGTCAATCGCCTTGAGGAGATCAACAGCGGCGCGATCGAGTTCGAAGGCCAGAACATTCACGCGAAGATGCGTGCCTCCGAACTGAACAAATTGCGCAGCCGGATCGGCTTCGTCTTTCAGAGCTTCAATCTTTTCCCGCATCTCTCGGTCCTCGAGAATGTGTCGATGTCTCCAATCAAGATAAAGGGCGTACCTGCGAATGTTGCGCGGGAAAAGGCGCTCAAGCTTCTCGACCGAGTTGGTCTTGCTGATAAGGCAAATTCCTTTCCTGCACAGCTTTCCGGCGGACAGCAGCAACGTGTGGCAATCGCGCGAGCGCTTGCCATGGAGCCGCCGGTCATGCTTTTCGATGAGCCGACAAGCGCGCTCGACCCCGAAATGGTTGGCGAAGTCCTGGCGGTCATGAAGAGCCTTGCGGCCGAGGGCATGACGATGCTCTGCGTCACGCACGAGATGAATTTCGCGCGCGATGTCGCGGACCGCATCTGGTTTATCGACGCTGGTGAAATCCTCGAGACCGCGACGCCGGATGAATTCTTCACGAATCCCCGTCACCCACGCGCGCAGCGCTTTCTCTCGGATCTGCGGCACTGACGGGCAAAGCTTCATAACAACGGAGAACAGCAATGAATTGGAAATGCATTACTGCCGGACTGATGCTTGCCGGCGCCGCGGCGCTCCCTGCCAAGGCCGATCAGCTTGATACGATCCTTGCCAACAAGACGCTGCGTTGCGCAACCTACGCTGACGTTCCTCCCTTTTCGTCCCCCGATGTGAAGACCCGCGAAATGGTCGGCTTCGACGTCGATCTTTGCAAAGCAGTTGCTCGCGAACTCGGTGTTGCCGCCGAGATCAAGCCGATCTCGGTCGAAGCGCGCGTATCAGAGGTGAAGCTCGGCCGCGTCGATATCACGGTCGCAAACTTAGCCTATACGCAGAGCCGCGCCGAGCAGATTCAGTATAGCGATCCATACTACATGGCCAAGGAAATGCTGATGGTCCCTGCCGACGACAAGGGCAAGACCAAGGCGGACTATCAGGGCCAGCGTCTGGCCTCCAGCAAGGGATCAACCTCCGAGCTGTCGATCAAGCTCAACAAGTCCGAACCGTTGACATTCCAGGATACGGGCTCGGCGTACCTCGCCCTGCAGCAAGGCAAGGCGCGCGGCATGGTCGCAAACACCATGACCATCACCAAGCTTGTCAACGAATCCCAGGTGCGCGGCAAGAAGATGCGCATGATCGAAGACCCTATGCTCTATCAGCCGATCGGCATCGGCATGCAAAAGGACCAACCGGCACTGACCGCAAAGGTAAACGAGATCCTGCACAAGCTCGACAACTCGGGTGAGATCAACAAGATCTGGGATACCTGGCTCGGGCCGAACACCGAATACAAAATGACCCGCACCGACAAGGTCGTGCCGCTGTCCGAACTGAAGTTCGACCCGATCCCCTGAACGGCGTGCGCGCAACGTCGTAGATATCAACTGGTTCGAGATTGCGAGGCGGCGGGGATCCCTGCCGCTTCAACTTTCTACGCGGGTTGCCGACCCTCAAATGGCGCTATGCCCGGTCACGAGGCGACGCACGACCAGTTACCCTGTTCACCGAGATCGCGCACGACTTCGACCAGGATATTCCTGACCTCTATCACGGCCTTGGTCTGGGGATGATCGACAGGGCTATCCAGAACCAGCCGTCGCGTAAATCCCTTGCCTGCCAGTGGAAGTACAGACAAGGCGCCCTTCTGAAAATCTTCGAAGATTGCTCCGCGGCCAAGAACGGTGAAGCCGAAGCCTGCGCCGATGGCAGCCTTGGTGCTCGCAAGGCCCTCGATTTCGCGCACGATGTTGATCGCCTTTCCGAGAATGAGCGCCTCACGCTCGAGGAGGATCCGGATACCGTGGCGGCGCGTCGGCAAAATCAGAGGAAGCTCCAGCGCCTGGCTGATTGAGATTGACGATCCGTCTTGGGTGAAATGCCCAGCCGGGCCGACGGCGTAGAGCATCTCGTCGAATAGCGGCGATGCCGTGGGGCGAGCGACTTCGCCAAGATTGACCGCGAGATCATGCGCCTTCGTCTCGATCGCAGCTCGCAGGGTCTGGCTGTCTCCCTCGCTGATCATCAGCCGGATCTTGGGAAAGCGTTCCTCGCAAATCTTCAGGATGGGGACGGCGACAAGAGGGGCTATGGATGCGAGCACGCCGAGCGAAA
This sequence comes from Rhizobium sp. 10N414, assembly GCF_056394785.1. Taxonomy (NCBI): domain Bacteria; kingdom Pseudomonadati; phylum Pseudomonadota; class Alphaproteobacteria; order Hyphomicrobiales; family Rhizobiaceae; genus Rhizobium; species Rhizobium sp. 10N414. The sequence goes on from NZ_JBFTIN010000061.1 coordinate 22,000, forward strand.
CGTCTCCCGTGGGGTTTTTCGCTTGCTCCTTCGTCGCCGCCTCGGCCTGCTCAAGCGCCTTGAGAATAGCCTGCGTGTGCGTCAGGAGCGTGGTACCGGCTTCCGTTACGACGACGCCCCGGGGCGTACGGGTCAATAGCTGTACGGAAAGCTGTTCTTCAAGCGAGCGCATGTGGAGGCTGAGCGCTGGCTGAGCAACGCCAAGCTCGTGCGCGGCTCGCGTGAACGAACCAAACTCCGCGATCTTGGCGAAGTAGCGCAGTTTCAGGAGATCGAGTGCCACGCCTGCTTGATGCCCCCATAACGGATTTTTATAACCGTCATCTTCAATATATATTTGTGAGAATAGCGCAACCCACTTAAACGGACAGTCAGCGAGAGGACGCTCAGTAGGAGGACATCATGAGCTTCAAGACACTGCTTGCCGCATCCGTTATCGGACTCGCGGCCTTGACCCATTCCGTTTCCGCAAGCCAGCTGGACGACGTCAAAAAAGCCGGAAAGATCACTTGCGGTGTTCTGACGAACTCCCCACCGCTCGGCTTCCAGGATCCCAAGAGCCGCGAGCCGGCGGGTTACGAGATCGATATCTGCCGGCAGTTTGCCCAGTCGCTCGGCGTGACGGCCGAGCTGGTGCCGGTCTCGCCGCAAACCCGCATGGCAGAGCTGGTCCAGGGCCGTGTCGACGTGCTCGCCTCCTTGCTGAGCTACAGCAAGGAACGTGCCGAGCAGGTCGATTTCAGCGGCGCCTACATCGCCGAAGATTTCAACTTCGTTGTACTTGACCAGTCCGACATCAAGAAGGTCGACGACCTCTCCGGCCAGCGCATCGGCCTCGTGAAGGGATCGGTTCTCATTCCGCTCACCGAAAAGCGGCTGCCGGACGCTCGAATCCTGTCTTTCGAGACGAGTGCCGCCTCGTTCCTGGCTCTCCAGCAGGGCAAGGTGAAGGCGACGGTCTACCGCTACTCCGAGGGCAAGGCTGTCGAGCGTAATGCCGGCGATGGAATCAAGGCGCTCCGTTTCCTGGATGAACCGCTTCTGTCGATGCCCTCGGGCTTTGCCTTCCGCAAGGGTTCCCCGGAGCTTGTAAAGGCGGCCAACGATTTTCTTGCGCAGCTCGAAACGTCCGGCGAGGGCCAGAAGCTTTACGACAAGTGGCTCGGCAAGGACTCGGACCTGAAGTCTACGCGCAAATTCGAATTCGGTAAGCCGCAGGAAACCTGGTTTACCAACTGATCTGTCTAGGGCCTAATTGCATGGGTTACCAACTCGACTTCGGCAAGGTCCTGCAGGGCCAGTATCTCGACATGATCCTGCAGGGCCTGGAGACAACGATGATCCTATTCGTTGTCTCCTGGGTCTTCGGACTGCTCCTGGCGATCATCCTGACCGTCATTAGGGCGACCGAATTCAAGCCAACCAATTTCCTCGTGGGAGCTTTTGTCGAGTACCATCGCAATGTGCCGATCCTGATCCAGCTTTTCGTGTGGTATTTCGGTTTCGCCGTTATCCTTCCCGACTCGGTCAATGATTTCCTGAACGATATCGGTGCCGAGATGGGCTATGCGATCGTGGCTCTTGCCCTCAACAAGGCTGCCTATATGTCGGAAGACTTCCGTAGCGGACTGCGCTCGATACACCCGGCGCAGATGGAGGCGGCGAGGTCGATCGGGCTTACTTATCTTGGCGCCATGCGGTGGGTGATCCTGCCGCAGGCGTGGAGGCTCGCTCTGCCGGCACTTCTCGGCCAGACGCTGATCCTGTTCAAGGCGACCAGCCTCGGCGCTGCCATTGGCGTCGCGGAACTCTCCTATCAGGCGCGATATGTGGAGGAGCAGTCGTTCCGGATATTCGAAGCCTACGGGATCACCACTGCGATCTACATGGCTATTTCATTTGCGATCATGTGGGCCTCGTCCCGGCTCGAAAAGCGCTTCCAGTTGCGGGTCAAGTAATGTTGGAAATTCTCCGGGAATATGGGTTGATGCTGCTTATTGGCGAGTATCCGCACGGCAAACTTGGTGGCCTTGCGCTCACCCTTATCATCTCTTTCGTCAGCCTCTTTGCCACATTCCCGTGCAGCGTCCTCGTTGCGTTGGCGCGCACGGGAAACGTGGTCTGGCTTCAGAAGTTCGCCGCGGGCTTCGTGCATTCAGTGCGGGCGATCCCACTGCTGATGTTGATCTTCTGGGCCTATTTCGCGCTGCCGATGCTGATCGGCTTCCCAATCGACGCGACGGTAACACTCGTTGTGGCGATCGTGATCTATCAAACTGCCTATCTCGGCGAGATCGTGGCCGCAGGAATCAAGGGCCTGCCGAAAGGACAGGCTGAAGCAGCGAAGGCATTGGGCCTTGGATACATCCCGACGACGTTCAGGGTCGTGTTGCCCCAAGCGCTCTTCAACGTGATCCCGGGCATCATCAATCAGCTGACGACGATCATCAAGGAAAGCTCGCTCGGGTCAATCATCGCCGTTTCGGAACTCTCCTACGTGATGCTGCAAGTCAATTCGAACGAAGTAACCAAGCCGCTGCAGATCTTTGGCATCCTGGCCGCGACCTACTTCATCTTGTGCTTCTGCCTTTCGCAGGCGACTAACTGGCTCGAACGCCGGATCGCCAAGAGGCGGACGGGGCGCTTCTTCGTGGAGGCGCTGGCATGATCGAGTTCAGCAACGTCTCGAAGTGGTTCGGCGCACTCCGGGTGCTGACGTCGGTATCGGCGACCGTACCGAAAGGTAGTACCATCGTGCTGTGCGGACCATCCGGTTCAGGCAAGTCCACGCTCGCGCGGACCGTCAATCGGCTGGAGCCGATCCAGGAAGGCACAATCACCATAGATGGCGCTGACATCCATGCGGCCGGCGTCGATGTCAACAAGCTGCGAACCGGTATCGGCTTCGTCTTCCAGCAGTTCAATCTTTTCCCGCATCTGAGCGTGCTCGAAAACGTAATGCTGCCACTGCAGCGCATCCGCGGTCAGTCGCGAAAGCAAGCGGAGCCGACTGCCATGGACATGCTCAAGCGGGTAGGCCTCGCAGAACGGGCAAAATCACTTCCGGCAGACATCTCCGGCGGTCAGTCGCAGCGGGTCGCGATCGCGCGATCGCTTGTGCTTACTCCCGGCGTTCTCGTTCTTGATGAACCGACCAGCGCGCTTGATCCGGAGATGGTCGGCGAAGTTCTCAAGCTACTCCGGAAGCTGTCGGAGGAAGGGATGACGATGATGTGCGTCACCCATGAAATGGGTTTTGCCCGCGAAGTGTCGGATCGGATCTGGTTCCTGAAGAAGGGCGAACTCAAGTTCAACGGCGAACCAGACGCCTTTTTTTCCGAAGACGCACCGAGCGAGGTTCGCTCGTTCCTCTCTGCCGTCAACCGTACCCGCTAGAACGCCTTCTCGGATAACGCCAATGTCAGACACCACACCTGCAGTCGATATCGTCAATCTTCAGAAGTGGTACGGCGATTTCCTCGTTCTGCGCGACATCAATCTGAAAGTGATGCGTGGCGAACGCATCGTCATCGCCGGCCCGTCGGGTTCCGGCAAGTCGACGATGATCCGCTGCATCAACCGTCTGGAAGAACACCAGAAGGGCCAGATCATCGTCGATGGCGTCGAACTCACCAATGACCTCAAGAAGATCGACGAAGTGCGCCGCGAAGTCGGCATGGTCTTCCAGCACTTCAACCTCTTCCCGCACCTGACGATCCTGGAAAACTGCACGCTGGCGCCGATCTGGGTGCGCAAGATGCCGAAGAAGCAGGCGGAAGAAGTCGCCATGCACTTCCTGAAGCGCGTCAAGATCCCGGAACAGGCCAACAAGTATCCGGGCCAGCTCTCGGGCGGTCAGCAGCAGCGTGTGGCAATCGCCCGCTCGCTCTGCATGAACCCGAAGATCATGGTCTTCGATGAACCGACCTCGGCGCTCGACCCAGAAATGATCAAGGAAGTTCTGGAGACCATGGTCGGGCTTGCGGAAGAAGGC
>NZ_JBFTIN010000062.1:0-25245 GCF_056394785.1 Rhizobium sp. 10N414
TTCGATCTCTTGCTCGCTCATCGCCAGCTCAATGACTCGCCGCCTTGGTGCCATGATGAAACTCCTCATTTGAATAATCTCAAACCAGGAATCCACCAGCGCACGTCAGGTTCCATCAAACGCCGCTTTCATGGAATCGGTCGTCTAGTTGGTCACTGCCGGCTGAACCTGATCGACCGCGGCACCGGCAGCGCGCAGCCCGGCGAGGACGCGCTCTTGGTCTTGCGGACGCGCCAAGCGCATCGAAATCTCGCGCTTTACCACCGGCATCAGCGCAGGGGCCTTCGTGTCAAGCCAATCGAGTTCCCTTTTCGCCTGCTCGATCTTTCCGGACGCGCCAAGGATGGATGCCAGAACCATGCGGTGCATCGGATTGTAGTTTAGATCAGACATTCGCGACCACAGTTCTGCTGCCTGAAGGTCGCCTCTCATGAAGGCGCACAACGCCATCCCGACTTCGTAGTAACCTTGCGGACCTGCGTTCCTGCTGACTGCCTTGGAAACGAGATCGCAGCCCGTATCCCACTTGCCCGCCATGGAGAGACGTAAGCCGTATTCGCCGGCCACCTCGGTGTCGTTGGGATTCAACTGATAGGCCGCGGCACCCGCCTCGAGGGCGGCGTCAACGTCATTGCGAAAGAAGCTGGTCAGCATCAGCGCCTGCAGGACGCGCGGGTTCTGCGGATCAATTACAGCCGACTTTTTCGCCAGCTCCGATGCCGTCTCCAATATCTTTGGCGACGGTTTGGTTCCAAGCTTGTAGGGGAAGCGTACCTGATCGAGGTAAGTCAGCGACAAGAAAGCAAGAGACGTGGCGTCGCTCGGAAACTTCTCTGTCACGGACCTGAGACATTCCTGTGCTGTCTGAAGCGCTTCCGCCGTCATGCTTCTGCGATAGTTGTAATAGGACAGGCTGCAATCATATGCGTCCCATCCACCCGCCCCATCCGGGGCTATGTCGGTCTGAAATACCACGCCAAAGGGTTGGGCGACGGCGGTCGCGATCTCCTCTGCGAGAGCGGTCTCGACTTCAAACACGCTCTGTATTCGAAGATCGGAATCGTAGTGGTTGGCCCAGATGACGGCGCCGTCGGAACGACGCACCAGGCGCGCCGTGGATCGAACACGATCGCCATCTTGTCGAACACTTCCCTGGAGGGCGTATCGAGCATTCTGGAGGCCGCTCACAGCGTCCTGATCATTACCGGACGCATCGACGACCAGAATGTCCTTGAACTTCACGAGCTTCGACATGATTTCATCGGTCACGCCGCCCGAAATTCCCGAAAATCTGCTGCCACCCGCAATATCCTCGAAGCGATCCACGGCTATCGTCGGTTGGCTGTTGATGGAAGCAACCTCCTTGGAGGCCGGCTTTATGCCAAGGAAAATGGCCCCTGCAGCAATCGCGGCCGCCATTGCCGCGCCAGCTATCAGCCAGCGTTTTCCAGCGGATCTGGAAGCCGCCGGTGCTGCGACAACCTCACTTGATGAAGGCTCGACAGAGACTGGAGAAGGCGGTGCCATCGCCGCGTCCGCTGTGTCGCCACGGCAATGCGACGAAGCTTGGAATATGGGAACATATCGGCCCTTGGGAATCGTGATGACAACCGGCTCGCTGCCGCCAGCCATCAAATAATAGCGCTCCAGCTCCCGCCGGATGCGCCCAGCCTCGATCCGCACCGCGGGATCGCCCTGAGCATCGAAATTCTGCCTTCCGAAAACGACCTCCGCGATCGTGTAGGCCTTGAGGTAGTGGGATCGACCGGCGAGCGTCTCCGTCACGACATACACCAGGAACCGCCGGGCTCGCTCAGGGAGGTGAACACTCTCGCTTCCGAGGATGCGCTCCAGCTGGTCTTGCACTTCCTCGGCAGATGGCGCTACAGGGGCCACGTCGCCTGACCTTGCACTTGCCATCGAATTCCCCTCGATGCTGACTAAGCACAACCCAATGCGTATGTTGCTAGCAGATAAACATGACCTATACGTTGTGGCAATACCGGGTTCACAATCGTTCGGGCAACACTTTCCCTTGGCGAGTGAGGACCACATGCGTTGGCTCCGGGTGGGCTCAATCGCAGCCAACATCACATATGTCGCCGTTGGTACCGAGGTATTCTACCGTATTCTACGCCGCTCATCTGGAGAACCGTGATAGCGTGTCTCCCAGCGACCAATACGCAATCACTGCTGTCGTTTGTGCACCAGGAGGGGACGGTGGCGCGAATGGGCAAGTCATTCAATCGTCTAGGCGAGGCTGCAAGATGCGGTCTGGCGCGCATGTTGTTAAGGTTACCGGCATCCCAGCGCGAGGCTGTGCGGTTAGCCGCCAATGGGCGACCGTTGCTTGATGAAGTGCTGGGTGCCTATGAGGAGGCGTGCCTCGCACTCGAACGGTTCCGCAAGGAGGCCAGCGCCGAGCTCACCCTGGTCGATGAATATGAGGAACTTTGTGTGGAGTTGGAGGGCGACGTCATGCGCGAGGTGTTCGGCGCACGTCGCTAAACCGCCCTTCTCACGCCGGGCCTGTCGAGGAACAAGACACCCGCTGCATTCCCGCTTTTCGGGAGAAATTCGGCGCTGCCTCAAGCAGCCCCGTGTCACCGCGTGGCGCGAACGCCTACTTTTTCTTGGTCGTCGTGGCGCTCATCACCTTGTCGCCAGGCTTGATGCCGAGCTTGGCCGTTACACCGGCATTGAGTTCGATCACGTACTTCACCTCCGTCATCGAATCGATGATGTCCTCGGAGTACGGCACCGCGTTCTGCTTGATGTTGCGGATCGTGCCCGTCGAGTCGACGAACAGCATGTCGAGCGGCAGGATGGTGTTCTCCATCCACATCTGCACCCGCCGCGAAACGCCGAAATCGAAGATCATGCCGGCGTCTTCGGCCATGTCCTTGCGATACATCAGCCCGCGCTGGCGTTGCTCGTTGGTGTCGGCTATCTCAACGATGAAATTCAGCCGCTTGCCGGACGCCGTCTGGATAATCAGCGGTTCCTTGTCGAAGGTTATCGGCTGTTGGGAAAGGGCCGGCACGGCGAGAATGAAAAAAAGCGCCGCGATGGCGCTTCTGATCCAGTGAGCTGCAGACATACGCATCAGTGCGCGCGGCTCACCGGGCTCGGCACATCGGGATGGATCTCAGCGGCCATCAGCCCCTTGTCGCCATCGCCGTAACGGACGAGCACCACCTGCCCCGGACGCAATTCCGTGAGACCAAACCGACGCAGCGTTTCCATGTGGACGAAAATATCCTCCGTCCCCTCGCCCCGCGTCAGGAAGCCGAAGCCCTTCGTGCGATTGAACCACTTGACCAGCGCACGCTCGAGCCCGCTCGTCGCCGTCACCTGCACATGCGTGCGGACCGGCGGCAGCATCGAAGGGTGTACAGCCGTCGACTGGTCCATGGAAAGGATTTTGAACGCCTGGTAACCGCGTTCGCGCCGTTGGATGAGCGCAACGATCCGCGTACCCTCGAGAATTGTCTGGTAGCCGTCGCGACGCAGGCAGGTCACATGAAGAAGAACATCCTGCATACCGTTGTCGGGAACGATGAAACCGAAGCCCTTGGCCACGTCAAACCACTTGACGACGCCAGTGATTTCAATGAGATCGACCGCTTCCCCCGCGAGTTGATCGAGGTCGCTGAATTCCTTTGACGAAATTCTGTCAGCCATATCGCCAGTCCCTCAATACGCGTCACACTGTTACGGTTAACTGATTCTTCACATCAAGATTAACATGTTGGTAACGGATTAGCGCAAGTCCTACTTTTCGATTATTCGCAGTTGCCAATCATACCCCGCTATCTTGCCCGAAGCTGGTGTTCCGCCACATAAGATTCCGACAGAATCCAAGACCCCGCATTAGAGAGGAAATAGAATGCGTTATCTCCACACCATGGTTCGCGTGAAAGATCTGGACGCCTCCCTGCATTTTTACACCAAGCTCTTCGGACTCGAGGAAATTAGGCGCACGGAGAACGAGAAGGGCCGCTTCACGCTCGTTTTCCTTGCAGCGCCCGGCGACAAAACCGAGGCCAGTGCCAAGGGCGCGCCCTGCCTGGAACTGACCTACAATTGGGATACCGAGGACTACACGGGCGGCCGCAATTTCGGTCACCTCGCCTATGAGGTCGACGATATCTATGCCACCTGCCAGAAGCTGATGGACAACGGCATCACCATCAATCGTCCGCCGCGCGACGGTCACATGGCCTTCGTGCGCTCCCCGGACGGGATCTCGATCGAGATTCTGCAGAAGGGCGGCAGCCTCCCGACAGCCGAGCCCTGGGCTTCGATGGGCAATACCGGCGCCTGGTAAGTCGAGGCTTTTGCGAGGCTTGCGGCTTTGGCGATTTCGGACCTGCGTGTCCGCATCGCGCTTGCCGCAGGCCAGTGGCGCGGGCACTCTCCAGCCGACTCGAGGCGAACGATGCGTTTTGGCGCAGCACTCGCCGTCCTCTGGAGAATGCTCGCGTGCTCGCTGTTGAAAAGCGGATACCTTTCGGACCTGCCCTTCTCATCGCCACGTCAGCGCTGGTGCTCAGCGGCTGCGTGTCAAACAAGAAGGCCGCCGACGCTGCCGCTGTCGTTTCCCCAGTCGAATCGACTGCGGCCGTTCAACAGGCCACCGCCTCGCCCACCGCCCAACCCGGCTATCGCGACCCTATGGTGGCGAATGTATCGGGTCAGCAGCCGGCACAGGTTCCGGCCGCGCAGTCGATGGCAGTAGGATCGACCGCTTCGGCTCCCGCCAATATCGGCGGTCTCGCAATGCAATCAACTGGGATCAACGCGCAGGCGATGAGCATCTTCTCGGCACACACGCTGCCGCAGAACAACCCGACATCGACCCAGGTGCAGCCCGTCACGGGCAACGCCTACACGCCGGCTGGTGTCAGCCCCATGCGCTCGAGCGTCTACAGCAGCCAGCTTCCTGTCGATCAGCCCCAGCAAACGCAGCAGACTCAACCCCTGTTGCCGCAGCAGTCCTCACAGAACACGGCCATACGCGGCGAGCCGGTTCAGAGTGCCTCGCTCTCGACCGGAGCACTGGCAGGCCAGACGATGAATGCGCTCTATAGCGCGCCGAGGCAAAACCTGCTCGGGAGTCTCTCCGGGCTACTGCAGAAAGCCTCACTGCCCGGCATGACGCGAATTGCGCCCAACGGCCTGCATCTTCAAAACGACAAGGTAGAGGTCGGCTGCTTCAAGCCGAACTTGTTGAATGTGATCAGGGCGGTCGAAACGCACTTTGGCAAGCCGCTCGTCGTCACGTCGGGATATCGCGACCCGGACCATAATCGCATGGTCGGCGGCGCCGAAGAATCCATGCACAAGACATGCGACGCGGCCGATATTCAGATCGACGGCGTGTCGAAATGGGATATCGCAAGCTATATCCGCTCGCTGCCTGATCGCGGCGGTGTCGGTACCTACTGCCACACGAACTCCGTACATCTCGATACCGGAAAAAGCCGCGACTGGAACTGGGGCTGCGGTGGTGGGACGGCTGCATCGCCCCTTGCTCGCGCTCTGTGACGCTCACGCTTCGCTGCCATTAGCGTTACGAAAGCTCGTGTGAAGGATTGGGAACATCGATCCATAGCGTTTTGATTCGGCTGCAATAAACGCCATTTCGCTGCCGCAAAAGAATCCTGTCATTATTTTGAAAAAAATCCAATTTGCTGCTTGCGGGATTCAAAGTGCCTGACTATAAGGGCGCCACCACGAAGGAAGCGCCCTTCGTCTATCGGTTAGGACACCAGATTTTCATTCTGGGAAGAGGGGTTCGACTCCCCTAGGGCGTGCCACTTCAACTACTTGATTTCATAGATAATTTGGCTTTTCGGAAAATAATTCAAAAAATAATTGCGTTCTCGGGGGCACGCCGGGGGCACGCCAAATTTTCTTGGGAGTTTAGCCCGATGAGATTGAACACCGTGGCCAATCGCGCGCGACGGATTGCGACGAAACGACGAGCTTTAGGGTATTCTGTGCTGGGTCAAAGAGATTCGGCAACGGAGTAAAAATGGGGCAGTCGCGCAGCCGTTTAGCGAGTCTGATAGCGAAGCACCCTTTCTGTGCGTTTTGTTCAGGTGAAAGACCAACCGCCTCCGTCGAGCACATGCCGTCGCGGATTCTATTTGATGCAAAGCAGCGACCAAAGGGACTTGAATTTCCTTCCTGCGTTGAATGCCAAAACTCCACCCGGAAGGCGGAGCAGGTTGTCGCCGTTATATCGAGGCTCTATCCCGACCCCGTCTCTGAACAACAACGAGCCGACGTGCGCGAGGCCTTCAGAGCGGCAGAATACAACAACCCAGGGCTATTGGCGGAAATGCATGTCGACCAAGTCGGCGTCCTCCAAAGGCTAGCAAGTCAGGCATTCGCGCTTCCAACTTGGGATTTCCTGAATTTGGGCGGTCCTATTTGTCAACGCGCAATCAAGCTGTTCGGTCAAAAGCTTGCGAAGGCCCTCCATTTCGAATTGACGCGCTATCCGCTGCCCAGAGGTGCCGGAATTTACGTCCAGCACTACTCGAATTTTCACGCCTTCACCGGCGAGATGCCTCAGCAGCTCATGGAAGTCCTTGGCGCCGAGAAGTCACTTGTCATGGGGCGTCAACAAGCGTGGGGCCAGTTTTCGTATCAGAGTCAGCAGGTCATTGACGGCACCATAACGGCCCATATGGCCTTTTTTCGCCAAGCACTCTCCCTATTGATGGTTGTCTACCCGGATCCAAACGACATTGGCGAGAACGGAGCGGCGTTTGTTGATATCGTGTGACGCGGTCGCTGCACGGTTCAAAGCTCACGTTCACAGCCACCTACTTATGGAGCAGGCCCTTGGGCTCACCGCACCTTCCCAACTTAACGGCTGACCTTCTGCGTAGTTACAGCGACGCGGCGCTTCGCAACGCAGGAGAGTTGCTCGCGGAGGCATCTCTCCTGCTCGAACATGACCATATGGCACGGGCCTACTTCTTGGCCGTTGCTTGCGTCGAGGAATCGGGCAAGGCGCTGCAAGCGTTTGACGCTCAGAACCGAAATTTGTCTGATCCAGCGATTTGCAAAGCCCTGAAAACGGCGATGGAGAGTCACTCCCAAAAGATAGGTTACGCATTGGGAGCGTGGGCTTTGAGCGCTCCCGACCCGCGTGCGGCGCTGAAAGTAGCCCTTGACCAGATTTTCCACCTCAAGAATGGGCGCGAACCTTCGATGTATAGCGATCTGCGTACCGACCCGGACCGAGTACAGACTCCGCGTCAGGTAGTTCGCGCCAGCGCCGCGAGAGGCTGTGTGGCGCTGGCCAGAGATTGTCTCGTCCACGCATTGCAACATGTGAGCGTGAAGACGCCGGCAAACTTCACGTCCGCCCAAGACAGGCTCTTAGCAATGAAGTCCGCAAAATTTCAGGAAATGCTGAACATGGAGGACTTCTGGTGGTACTACATATCGCGGATGGAAGCAGGCCAGAAAGACCTCGCTGAGGCGGTACTAGGATATGAACGGGATCATATGAAGGCCGGTATACGCTTCTGTCCTACCCAGGAAAACGATACAGAGACGGTCTAGGTGCGAGGCAATTTGGTGTCGAGGCTGCACTCCAGGTTGGTTCAGTGGCAGATTTACACAAGTCTTCGTCCGTCTACCGCAAGTATTCAATAGTCCAACATGGCATATTGCGCTGCGTTGTGACGCAATCGGGCGTCCGCGGGTAGCGGTTTCAAATGACAAAGAACAGTGTGTTCAAGGCGGCGCCGGAAGGCGAAGCGCCAACGAAGAAGCTTGAAGGGATTGGCGGCTGGTTGGGTCTGTTGGCTCTTGTAACCATGCTCACCGCTTGCAACAGCAACGACCATTATCTTGTGAGTTGCAACGACTACACCGACGCTGGGGTCTTCTGGAAGCTGGTTTCCGTTACCGAAAATTCGGACGGCAATTTTAGCGCTTGCGCGTGGTATGCGCCAGCAACGGGCGAAACACGCCAGCGCGCATGCAACGAAACCGGTTGCTGAAAGAGGCAATGAAGACATGAAGAACATCCCTATCACTGGCGACATGGTCATTGTCATGACCCCCAAAGGCAAACAGACAACGAAACTGGAAGGCTCCATGGCAGCGGCGCGCTACCAAGGCTATCGGGACGGGATGACCGTCAACGAAGCCAAAGAAGCCGGTCTAAGGCATGACGATTTCAGGTGGGACCGGGACCATGGTCATATCGTCCTGAAGACCCCTGACGAAATGGACAAGATCGTAGGACGATACATCGATCGCGCACTTGCGGTTGCCAAGAGTGCCAACGCCAACGCCGACAATGTCGTTTGGATCGAAACGACTGAAGACGACTAGGACGCAATCGTGAAAAAGCTCGTAGCCATACTCCTCGCCTTTGCGGCAATCGGAGCGCCAGCGCACGCCGAAGTAGATAATCCGTGGACTGTCCACTTAGACGAAGAAAACCCATTCAGCGAGAACACTCTTAAGGTCATCGCCGGTACATCATGGATCGGCGGAATGCGCGGCGTAATGCTGACTTGCACGCAATACATGGAAGTGACCGACTTCAATATAGAGGCCTCGGAGGACGGGACGAGTGTAACCGCTGCAATCGCCGTGGATGGGAAAGTTGTCGTGACGATGGATGCCGAAGTCGTCACGCTTACGGGCGGAAAGCTTGGAGTCAATGCCGTGATTACGCCCGAACAGCGAAAGGTCATCGGCGAAGCGCTTAAGAGCGCGAAGAAGGCAGTCCACCTCAAAGGGGCGTACGAGGGCGGACAGAAACTAATCGTTCGTGGCTCCACCGTCGCTGGCGAAGCTCTTCTTACCAAGTGCGGCGACTAAGGAAGCGAAATCATGAAGAAGCACACAAAATTACGCATAACCGACGACATGTTCCATCGCTGGCCGAAGAATGACGGGGTTTTCCAACTATAGGGGTCGCGTGAAGCAATCCGAAACGGCCTTCAGCGCACTAGATATGCCATAACATGCCCACGGCCCTGCCGTCTCTTCTGGCGGCGAAGCATGGCGTCCAGCTGCTTTTGCTCTTTGCGCCGTCTGGCTTCCGCTTCTTCGGCCTCAGCGTTCCGGTTTCGGATTGCCTGGACCATTCCCTGAATGACGAAGTGAACATCTTTGTCCATTGGCTTGTCCTTCTCTGTTAAGATCAGAAGCGCCGAACGGGGAACCACTGTCGCGTGGCGAATAATCCGTCCGGCGCCCCCTTCGCGGCTTTCGCCGTTACCCTTCGTCACCAACCGACGCCGTCAACGAAGCTCGCGGCCAGACCGTCGCCACGGACCGCCCAACCAAGCATGACAATCAACCTGATCCCGACGTAGACCTGTTGGAAGAAGCTTACTTGCGGCGCCGCCACGGTCCCGTCTGCCGCGACAAGGGCGGTTGGCGCGTCGTCGGTCACCACAAGGGCTTCGCCGGTCGTGTCCAGGGAAAAATCGGCTTCGGACAGAACCAGTTTGCCAACGTCCAAGGCGATCACGCGATTGTCGGGAAGCCAAGGACTTGTGATCCATGGAACCGCAGCGGCTCCCGGCGACAGGATCGTTGCGCTTGCCCGTTGTTCCGGTCTCGAAAGGATCACGACCGAAAGCGCTGGCGACAAACTGCCGATCAAGGCCGCGATATCTTCGGCGACAGCGGCGGCGCCGTCCTTGCTCGAAGGCGACAGACCGGTAACGCCGGAAAGCAGTCCGGCCGGTTGAGATCCTGAAGCGGGGTCGGTTCCTAGCAGGATCGGGTCAAGGATACGGGCGCTATCGGCGTCCATCTGGGCGCCAACGACAGTCTGGATCTGCCCGTCGGTCCGCTTCAGCAGTTCTTTGGAAAAGCCGGAAATCACCCCGAATTTCCCCGGCGTCAACGTGTTTCCCGTGGTTTCGCCTTGCCGGAACGGAATCGCCTGACCTTCGCCGACGAAAGAGCCATTCAGGGACGACGCCGACGTGAAGCCAGGGACGGAAACAGGTCCGGTCGCGTTGATCGTCAGCACGCCAGGAAGGCGGGACAGCTGCGCAAACAACCCGTTCGGCGTGGCGGCGGCGAAGGGCGCCAGCATCTCGGTTTCCGCCAGTTCTTGCGCCCAACCCGCGAGCGTCGTCATGGCCGGATCGGTAACCGCCTTGACGAAGCCGCCGCCGGTCTTGAACGCTTCGGCGTGGCCGTGCTCGATCATGAAGCGCTTGTGCGCGGCGCTGGCGTCCATGCCGTTCTGTGAGGTCACAAGAGCGGCGGCGGCGGCACGCACGACGGTCTGGCGAAGCTTTTCGGCGGGGGATTTCTGCTGTCGGTCGCCGACCTTGCGGGAAAGGGCGTCGATATTGCGTTTGACGAAGCCAAGCGTCCGTTGGACGTCGTAGAGTACTTCACTATCACCCATGGCACCCCCCTGCATTTGGGGGATTTGCCGTCTTCATCGTGCTTGCCGTTTGCGGCGCTACCCCTTTAGAACAGACAGCAATTTAGCACTCACTCACGAAATCAACAAACGATAAGTATTTGTTAGTGCTGCTAAATTATGCGCCTTCTGGCGCGGCGAAGTTGCCCCCGATCATCGCGAGTACACCAATTGCGGCGCGTGTCTTATCCATGGTTTTCATGAGTGCTGCATCCCATAAGCGATGACCATCAGAACAATGAGGATGAGGCCGATCACGACACCGTTGCGCGCGCCTGGATCGGTCTCACGGACGCCAGCTTCCTGCGGTTTCTTGAACAGCAAGTAGACGGCCACGGGCCAGAACACGACGAACCAGAACAAGATCCAAATTGGTCTACTCATTCAACAGCCCCGGAATAGTGAGCTTCGTGCTAGGGCAGAAGGCCGCGAAAAGCGCGAGTCTGACCTGCACGGCGCCTGGAAAGTCCCGATGCTCCGGATGAGCCTTGACATAGTTCGTGACGACCTCACGCATCTGCTTGCCGTGGATCTGTCGTAGTGCCGTGCAATTCTTAAAATCCAAATCCATGTCGGCAACGCCCCAGACGTAACCGGTGCAGATTGAATGACGCGCATCATCCTTTGCTTCGACACTTGTCACGCAAGCACTGAACAATTCATCCCCGTCGATCACAAAGCGTTCTGCACTCGCTGGCGCGGCGAGCGCCAGTATAGTCCCTGCGAATGTGAGGGCCTTGATGAAGGTAAGTATTCCAATCATGCCAATGCGGCCTCTGTCTTCCGAGAAGATGTCTGGTTACCGCACCATGCGGCTGCCGCGCCGAGATATGGCGAGGCATTTGAGGCGCGCAACGGTGTCCCGCCAGATTGGCGGCTAAAAGCAAATAATTGGCACCGGAACCTAAATCAGCCGCCTTACTTCCCGTCGTCGTCAGCCTGTGAAGGAGCTTCAGAACGTCGGGGTTGAGCTTTTGGCACATGACCAGGGGTTGCCAGCAGGAAACCGGGATTAGAACCGTTGTGCTAAAGCCGTTCTTGCGGGGAATAGCTTCCCGTGCTGGTAAAACGTCCCGCTATGCGAATATTGCACCCCGAAGCGGGTACTTAATCGACCGTCCCCCGTAATTTATAATCGATTGAACCCAGATTAACTAGCGGTTGTAGTGGATCATGACGGGGTCGATACAACCGGCCTTGATCCCTCTTTTTTCAATCGCGGAAGTGTGCGCGAGTTGAAGGGGGCGCTGACTGTCCTGGACCCCTAAGATTTCCAAACGGCCCCCCGGCCCTCGACTCGTCCCGCCTGAGTCTTCGGCAGTGGATTCCGAATACACGCGAGCATGAAACCCAACCCATGCAAGAATGCATAGCTGATTGCCAACCTCGAAAGCATGAGTGAATGTTTCCCCACTGGAGAAACATTGCGCTTCGTCACCACGCGGGGACAACAACAATCAAGCGCTTCCGTGACGACACGCGGCTATGGGGTATAGGTCGGCGCTGGATAGGTGCTGGTGGCCACGACAAAAATCGTGGACGCGTTTCTTCGCTTTTCAGGTACAGACACACACTAGCCAAGCCGTTCAGGCTTGCCTGTGAATTTCTCTGAGGTTCGGTCGCTCTACCTACCCTCGATATTGGCGGCTTCGTCCGTCCGCACTTCGTCAAGCAATTGCTCGATAGCCTTGACGGTTCGGTAAAGCGGCTTCCTGCAATCAGCGTTCGACATTCGCCAAATCGCCATGCGGCTTAGGCCGGACCGTTCGGATATTTCCGCCACGCTCAGACCGGCGGCGCGTAGCTCCGATATCATGCCGTGCAAATGGATATCCAAGGCCGTCATGCCGGGATTGTAGCGAATTACGCCAACGCCGCAAATCTCGCGGCTATCGAGGCGGAAGCTAACCGGAAGCGGAGCGAAAGCCAAAAGGGAATCCCGAAAGGCGAAATCAAAGAACGTACTGCCGCAAGTAGTGGCAGCACGTCCCCGAAGCATGTCCAAGCTGAAGCCAAAGCCAAAGCGTCCAAGACCAATCACGGCGCCAAACAAAACGAAAGGCTCCAGTGGATCTCCTGGAGCCTTTTCGTTTCGGGGTCACCCGTGTTTTGACTTTTTGCTTTAGTCGCGTTCTTCAACTGACCTTGGCTTTTGAGCCTGAAAAGCGCGGGTGACCTGAAAGATATAGTGCGCCTTTAATTTCATTATTCAAGCGATTTCTAATGCAGTGGTGGATAAGTGTTATCGCAACAATCGACGCGCGTTGGCGGCTAGTCGGTTTGCTCGCGACGAACCGGATCCGTAAACAAGCTTTGTGCCGGATGGCGCGTAGTTGGGCGGCTTTGGCGGCGCCTCTTTGGTCCCTATCGCGGCTAGCAGTCGGTCGCGCGCTTCGACCAGGGCGCGGAACAATTCGGGTGTTCCGCCAAGGTCTGGGTGAGCAAGCTTTGCCTTGCGACGGAAAGCAGCAATAACGTCTTCGCGGGTGAAATCGGCTTTGACCCCAAGCAATGCCATGGCGTCGGCTAGTGGCACCTTCATTGCTAGTGGAATAGGATTGTTCCGGCCGTATTGCTCCCGCCAATGCTCTTCCAGTGCGGCGGCAATCCGTCCGGTCTGCGACGAAACGAACATGACGCCGCGCCAGAAGGCCCACCAATAGAAAAGCCGGATACGGTCCAGTCTGGCTTTTTCGCCAGCATAGGCGACAACCACGTTTTTCTCAGTGACGCGGATAACGTCGGTTTCGAACCAATGGACGCCGTCGGCTTGTATCTTGACCGCCCAAACGATCACCGGCACGTCGGGCGGATGGAAGAAAAGACGGCGGTTGACCGTGGCGGCTTGCCAGAAATCATCCTCTCCCCGATAAGCTCCCCTTCGCCCTTCGATTTCGACGATGCGGACCCAATGGCCTACCCGTCCGGCGGATTCGTATAACTGGCGACCTCGCTCCCAGTCGTCGCTTGCCATGAGCTTGCGACTAAGCGCAATGGTTTCGCGGACCCTCCGTAGAAGGCGATGGGCGGCGCGCGTTGCCGCCAACCGTTGTTCGCGGGTCGGCTTGGCGCCGTGAAGCTGATAAGCGCTATCAGTGATTTCATCGACAGAAAGCGCCTTGTCACGGGTTGCCGCAAACAGGTCCGCAATCCTTCTTTCAATCTTCCCGGCGCCTTTGCTCATATTGATAACACTTAAATCTGCCGGTGAATGTCACGGCTCCCGGCTTGCCGTTCAAGTCACGCGCGCTCTTCGGCGCGAATGAAGCGGGTCGCTTGCTCATAGGTTCGGAAATGTCGGCCGTGCGCACGGTTGATTGCCGCGACCGACTCTTGTCGAAGCTCCAGGTTAAGCCAGCGCTCGAAATCGTCGGGGTTGGTTTGCGGATCGGGAAACAATGGCGTTAGCCGCTCTTGGAATGCCTCTTCGGCTTCCGGCGCAAACCGAATCCGCTTTCCCCGCCAGGTTGGTTTCGTTCCGTTGGCGCGCGCTCGCTTGGCGGCTCCGACCTTGCGGTCAGCTTTTTCAAGTACGGTAACCAGGTCGGCGTAAGGGTACTTCGCTTGATACCGACGGCAACGCTTGGTCCCGATAAAAATGTATCTGCCAAGGAAAGGGATATCTTCCCGAGTATCTGACCCGGAGCGAAGCGAAGGGGGGGACCCACACTTTAGTGTGGGGGGGATATACCGTGTAGATACAGAACCACTTACAGTACTTTGACTGTTATTTTGACAGTCCCCCGGACTGTTATTTTGACAGTCCCCGGACTGTGATTTTAACAGTCCCCTTTTCTCCAACTTCTCGCGCTGTTTTGCTCTCTCGGACTTCCGATTCCTGTCTTTCTTTGCACGTATTTCGGCCCAACGTGCCGCCTTATGCGCCTCGATATGACGGAGCCGTTCTGGGTGATCCATGAGGATAAGCCTAGGTGTCCCCTTCCTGTCGCGTTCGCCGCTCCATTTCCCATATCCAAGCTTCACACAAAGGTTTCGAGCGGCGATCACGCGGCGTTCGTCCATGTTTCCTTCCACCATGAGGAATGAAATCGAAAGGGCGTTGGTGAATAGCAGGTTGTCTAGGTAGACCACGACCAGCCTGAGAAGGTCGCCCGTTGCGTCGGGGTCGTTGGCGATCTGCCGTAGAAGCCTAAACTTCCGCGTCGCTAGCTTCGGCTTCGTCGCCTGGTCGGCCATTGCTCACGTACCTTCAAATGGAAGGCCGGGGGACTTGCGGTGTCACTAGCCGGTGATAAGATCGAGGGACGCACCGAAAACGCGTTCTCCCTTCCTTTCAAGGCTTCGGCGCCGCCGTGTTCCCCGGCGGCGTTGGTTATTCCGTTGGTTCGGAAACTGGAATCTTGCGTGGTCGTCCCGGTCGCCGCTTCGGCACTGCGGGTTCGGAACCGACCACGGTCAACGGAACTTTGCGGGGACGACCTGGACCGCGTCTCTCAGCAACGATGACGCCCGTGCTGGAACGAATACCGGCTTCACGGTCGGCGATAACCTGATCTATGGTGCTCTCACGCCAGCCGACGGCGCGGTCGGTAATGGGAATGCCTTTGGGAACGTTGCCAAGGCTCACTTCGCGGTAAAATGTCCGTAGGCCCAATCCAAGCCGACCCGCAGCGGCTAAGGGACGTAGCAATCTGTCACCTGACATTGTCCTATATCTCCCGAATGGTTGGTGGATTTGCCTAGGCAAGCCAAGATTGGCCCATTCCGGAAGTTTAGAGAAGCCTAATAGTTATGAACAATCGTTTGGTTTCAAATACTTATATGTCTGTGAATGTCGCACCATGTCCGCGAATGTCGCTTTTTATTGTTCATAAATACTGAACAATCACGGTGTCGTCGGAAACTTCACAACCTTGCCGCCAGCGACAATTGTCATGACAAGTCTTCCCCACTTTTCGGCCGCATGGCGCTTTTCCGGCAGATAGTCGTGCATGTCGTAATGTCGCGATATCGTGTCGCCGCCGTCGGCATGGCCCAACAACAATCGCGCGATATCCCGGCCGACCCCCAATCGTTCCTTCGAGGTCAAGGCGGTCGTTTGCGTCCGTCGGAGGTCGTGCGGCGTGCAACGGCTCTCAAACTTCAAATGCTTCACAGCGCGCGCGAAGGCATGGGCTATTGATTGCCGCGCCAAGGCGCCGCCGGTCGTCGGAGAGGCAAAGACGAAGGTTTCGTCGCCGATAACCTGTTTTGCGCGGTCCAGCACGGCGAGCGCGGCGGGACTGAGCGGCGCAATGTGAGTCCTCCTACCCTTCATTCGTGCGGCCGGAACGGTCCATAGCTTCTTCCCCTTGTCGATTTCGACCCATTCCATACCGGCGACTTCCTTGACCCTCAGAGGCGTCAAGATCATGAATTGCAGCAACAACCCCATTTCGTCGCTAATCTGGATTTTCTCGCGTTCCTCGATATTCGAAAGCAAATCCCACATGGCCTTCAATTCGGCGTCCGAGAGATAACGCTTACGCTCGCCAATGGCGACGACGGCAACGCGGTCGGCGGGGTTGTGCTCGATCACGCCGCGAATGATAGCGTAGTTCAAAATCTGCCTTAGAAGCCTGTGGGCGTTCCTGCCCTTCGACGCGGCCGTGGCGGTCAGTTCCGATATGTAGTCGCCAATCTCGCGGTTGGTTAGGCTTGTCACCGGCCGTTGACCGAACTTCGGCTTCAGGTCGCTACTCCAAACGCGGGTCTCTTCGACAATCGTGCTTTCCGACTTCGGTTTGACCTTGGAACCAACCCTTTGCGAACCAAGCCGGGAAGCGGAAAAGTAGGCTTCGGCGATAAGCTCCAATCGATCCTTCTTCGCCCGTTCGGCGGAAGCCTTCGCCACCTTGCGTTCCTTCGCCACGTCGCGGCCTTCACTGGCACCGCCCTTCAGCTTCTTGGCAAGCTCACGAGCGCGCGCCAAGCCGACTTCGGGATATTTGTAGGTTTCGCGGCGTTGCTCGCCCGTGATCGCCCGATAACGAACGGACCAGGATTTGCTACCGCTTTCGGTGATTCTGAAGATTAGACCTTTCTCTTCGTCGTCGCGGTATTCCAACCTCTTTCCAGGTTCGCCTTTGGCATTCTTGCAAAAGTCGCTGCTGAGCTTCACGGTGGCACTTTCCTTATTCTGGTAATCCTGCCGGGGGCACGCCGGGGGCACATGAACGTGGCGCCCTGTGGCACGGCTTAACAGAATATGTCAGTGAATTTTCCAATGGAGTCAACGCCGGGGGCAATTTCGGCACGGAACGGCACACGCTGGCAAAGCTAAAAAACAGATTTTCATTCTGGGAAGAGGGGTTCGACTCCCCTAGGGCGTGCCATCGGTCATTGAAATCATTTGGCTTTTGACGTTTACACGATATCCTCGTAACATTGTTGTGCGTCGCGTCAAATGCTAGTGAATCTGGAATGAAATCCGGTCGGTCAACCGACGACGCGTAGCCCTTGAGCCTGTAGCGCCCTCGCCTTGACTCGCGACTCGGCGACACGCCTGCTTCCTCCAGTCGGCCTCCTCAGCGTGCGCAGAACATCTGGCATCCGAGCGTCGACGCTGCCATAAATGAGCTTCATCGAGGGAGGGATGATTATGCAGAAGAACGCGCCGGACTTCAGCCTTGCGGGCAAGGTGACTTTCGTGACGGGAGCGAGCCGTGGCATCGGTCGGGCTTGCGCGCTTGCCTGTGCCGCAGGCGGCTCCGATATTGTCTTGGGGATCCGCGATGTCGCGGCGTCGGCAGGCCTGGTCGCCGAACTCGAGGGCATGGGACGAAAGGTCCTCCCTGTCGAACTGGACATTCCCAACAGGGTCCATATCGCACAAGCCGTCGACGCGGCGCTTACGAAGTTCGGTCGGATCGACGTACTCGTCAACAACGTCGGCGTGGCTCCGGGCAATCTTGCAGAACTCGTTGAGGAGAAAGACCTTGACGAAATACTTGATGTCAACATCAAGGGCACGTTTCTGATGACGCAGGCGGTGGGCCGTCAGATGATCAAGCGCAACAGCGGCCGGATCATCAACATCAGCTCACAGGCCGGCACCGTGGCACTGCGCGGCGAGGCAATCTATTGCATGAGCAAGGCGGCAATCAATCACCTCACGCGCTGTCTTGCAGCCGAATGGGCACGCTATAATGTCACCGTGAATACCGTATCGCCGACGTTCATCCACACGGATGGTACGGCACCTTTTCTATCCGACGCCGACAATTACAAAGCGACGCTTGCTCACATTCCGCTCGGCCGGATCGGTGAAACCGATGATGTGGTGGGTGCCGTCGTCTTCCTTGCGTCACCAGCTGCGAGCCTAGTCACGGGCGCGAACCTGCTCGTAGACGGCGGATGGTCAGTCGCCTGATGCCGAGGTGCACAATGCTATGCAGACGAGAACGACGATTTTCCGTGGGGCGTGTCGGTTTCTTTGAATTTCAGCCTGGATTCGACGACGCGTTGGTATCGCTACTCATGCTGAGTATGGACCAGCCTTGCTTCGGCCTACCCCGCCGAATAGAGTTGCCGGATGGCTAGGCAGGTCCTCTTCGTACAAGGAGCCGGCGAAGGCGTCTACGATTGCTGGGACAGCAAGCTCGTGACCAGCCTCGAGCGCGAACTCGGCGAAAGCTATACCGTCCGCTATCCCCGAATGCCCAATGAGGACGATCCAAGCTACGCAGCGTGGGAGCCTGCGTTAACGAGAGAACTCGCTTCGCTGGACGACGGGGCAATTCTCGTCGCTCACTCGGTCGGCGGCACCATTTTGATCCATGTGCTTGCCGAACAGCAGCCGAAACCGAGGTTCGGAGGGCTATTCGTCATCGCTGCGCCCTTCATCGGCGAAGGCGGATGGCCGAGCGACGGCATCGGCGACTGCAAGGACGTCTCAGAGGGTCTCCCGCCCGGCCTTCCCATCTATCTCTATCATGGCGCCGCCGACGACGTGGTACCCACTGCCCATGTTCATCTCTGTGCGAAGGCGATTCCGCACGCCGTCGTCCGCACACTCGACCGCAGGGATCACCAGCTCAACAACGATATGAGCGACGTTGCACGAGACATACTTTCAGCCGGCTAAGCTGTCAGCACGCCGAAGCGCGCGCCGGTTCTCTTTTCCAGCAAGCTGAACGTCTTGCCGAACAGCCATGCCGTTCCTATTTTCTTGTCAGATGCGCCCTTCGTCTATCGGTTAGGACAACAGATTCTCATTCTGTAAAGAGGGGTTCGATTCCCCTAGGGCGTACCAAACCACTCGATTCCAGATTGCCGAATGGCGCATTGGCGCGAGTTCCATTCATACACGAAATCAGAAGCCGCTGATCAGTTCTACCTTCGAGCCGTCGCTGAAGCGCGAGAGCCGGAACGCTTTCGGGTCGACGACGGGCGCCCGGCCCGTGACGATATCAGCCATCAGCCGTCCCGCTGCCGGTCCAATGCCGAAACCGTGGCCGGAGAATCCGGTCGCGATATGAAAGCCGGGAATGGAATCGACCGCCGAGATGACGGGCACGGCATCCGGCGTGACATCGATGTAGCCGCCCCAACGCTGTGCGATTTCCGCCTTTGCGAAAACCGGAAACGCCTTCTTCAGACTGTCGAGTGCATCCAGCGTCAACTTCTTCGAGGGCACCGGATCGAGAACACGGTGATACTCGAACGGACTTGCGTCATCCATTGACCAGCGCCGCGGAATGCGCAGCTCGTCAAAGAAGCGGCCAGCGAGGCGGAAGGAAAGCGACTTCCACTCTGCCCGCAAGGCCGGCAGAAACGCAGCAGCATGGCGGAACGAGGCCGGCACGATATCGACGATGTTGTCGTGGCCGCAGGCCACTGTGTAACCACCGTCCTGCCGCTTGCGGATAGCGAAATCCTTGGCCCATATCGTTTGCGCCGGCCCGTCTTCCAGCGGCTTCGTGCGCATAACGCTGTTCAGCACCTTCAGTTGCGGCAGATCGATGCCGAAGCGACCGGCAAACAGGCTGGACCACGCGCCGCCGGCCAGGACCACGGCCTTGCAGGCGATCGCGCCGCGTTCCGTCACGACACCGCTAACGGCCCCTGCCGAGGTCTCGATGCCGCGTACAGCGCACTCCGTGAGAATGGTCGCTCCCTTGTCGCGTGCCGCTTCGGCGATCGCCGGTGCCGCCTTCTGCGGCTCCGCCCGCCCATCGGCCGGCGTGTAGAGCGCTCCCGCCATATCGACACTTGAGCCGGGAACCGTTTCACCGAATTCTTGCGCCGTTAGCATGCGGGATTCGATCTGGTAGCCGTCCAGATTGGTGCGCCAACGCTCGCGCTCCGCCACCTCCTTATCATTGGCGCAGGTGAAGATGATGCCGGTGCGCTTGAAACCCGTATCGCGCCCCGTGCGCTTGTCGAGGCCATCCCAGATTCTCAGCGCCTCTGCCATCAGCGGCACCTCGCGCGGATCGCGCATCGAGATCCGCACCCAGCCCCAGTTCCGGCTCGATTGTTCCTTCCCAATCCCGCCTTTCTCGCAAAGCGTCACGCGCAGGCCGCGTTCGGCGAGTTCCAGCGCCGTGGAGCAACCGACAATGCCGCCGCCGATCACAACGACGTCGCACTCTTTCGGAAGCTCCTCGTCGCCATGGACGGGAACAACATAGGGACCGGGCATGAGGGATTGTCTCCTGGCAGGGACTCAAGATCGTTTGGCTTGTGTAGCCCTACAACCCCGCCCCGATTTTAGGAACCCTGCCCGCGCTTCGTCTGCATATCTTACAGCTTCAGGATCGCTTGAAGGCAAACACATCAACTGGCTCGCCCAAACCACGCAGAGGGAACGCGCCGAGGCTTTCCATGCCTTCCTTGCACGAAGCCATCTCGACGAAGGCCCTGGAGAAGAGCACCGGCCGCTTGATCTCTTTCGTCAGGCTTTCCAGACGCGATGCCACGTTGACCGCAGGCCCAATGACCGTGAAATCCAACCGGCGGCGCGAGCCGATGTTGCCATACATGACGTCGCCGACATGCACGCCGATACCGTAGCGCAGCACCTCGCGACCCTCGCGCGCATTCTCCTCGTTGAGCGCAGCGACCGCGGCGTCGGCCTCCTTGATCGCCGTCAGGAGGTTTCTGCAGGCCATCGGATCGGTCAGCGGGAAGATCGCCAACATCCCGTCGCCCATGAATTTTAGGATCTCGCCGCCGTGTTTCTCAATTGGCTCCGACATCGCGTCGAAATAGCCGTTCAGCAACTCGATCACGTCATCGCGCGGCCATTGATCCGAGATCGTCGTGAAATCGCGCAGATCGCAGATCAGGATCGCCGCACCGACGGTGGCCCCGCTGCCACGTGTTGTCGCCCCAGCAAGGATCTGTCCGCTGGCATGCGGCCCGACATAGGTCTCCAACAACGTGCGCGCGAGAATGTTCTTGAGGCGGATCTCGGTCACCAGTGTCAAGGCGGGCAGAAGATCCTGGAGGAAAGCAATGTGCTCGTCAGAAAAACCGCCGGGCCGGTCGCTGGTGAAGGTCGCGATGTGGCGCTTTCCGAGTGTGTGCTCCATCGGCCAAGCGATATATTCCGTAAGCCCATCACGTATCAGTTCGTCATAAAATTGATGGTGGCCGTCTCCGTCTCTCATAGCCTCGAGGTTTTTGCGAACCTCGATCGCGCCGCTGAAGATCTCGTTGACCGGACTGTTGCGAAACTGCGGTGTCCTCTCGACGCCATAGCCGAACGTATCGATCTTGGCCTCGGCCAACCCGGTGCGCCACAGGATACGTGCTCCGAGCCATTGCGGATGAAGCGTCCTGAAGTGCAACGATGCGCGCGCTACCGGTACGCCTTCGTTCCGGAGCCGCTGGCACATCTGCACGAAGATGTTGTCGATGAAGCGCTCGTCACGCGTTTCCGTGACCAGCCAATCGATGATCTTTCGCCGACGCGAGGGCCACACGCCCTCACTCTGATCGTTGAAGGACAAAGGCGCGTCCGAAACGGATTGCATGGTTATACTCCACAAACACGGTCGCGTCCCGATTGAGGAAGGACATCATTCATCCCCTAGATGGTGCGTGACTCTGCAGATTGAAATGGTTGC
This sequence comes from Rhizobium sp. 10N414, assembly GCF_056394785.1. NCBI lineage: Bacteria > Pseudomonadati > Pseudomonadota > Alphaproteobacteria > Hyphomicrobiales > Rhizobiaceae > Rhizobium > Rhizobium sp. 10N414. Next base: position 21,511 of record NZ_JBFTIN010000062.1, read on the forward strand.
GTCCACCGGAGTCTGAGTCACCCGGCTTCTAGCCGAGCATACGCCGGGTCTCCACAATCGTCGCAGCGCTCGCTGCCAGCGGCCTGTATTCCAGCCCGATCGCGCCTCGGTAGCCATGTTCGACAAGCCAATCGACCCGTCGCTTAAGGTCGACATTTCCGCTGCCGGGCTCATTCCGTCCCGGATGATCGGCTACATGGACGTGGAAAACTCGGTCGATATCATCGCCGATCACCTCGGCCGTGTCCTCTCCCATGACGGCGGAATGATAGACATCATAGACAATGCCGATCTCGGAACGCCCCGTCGCCCTTACGATCTCGAGACCTTCCACTGTTGAATGAAGGAAATAGCCGACGTGGTCGATCAGCGTGTTGAGCGGCTCGAGGCCGAGGCGAACCCCACTGCCCTCGAGAATTTCGCCGGCGGCGGTCAGGGTTTCGATCAGCGCTGCCTTCTGCTCCTCGCGAGACTTGCCGGCAAGATCATCACCTGCCTGCGCAATCAGGGTGTGCGCGCCGAGGCGTCTTGCCGTTGCGATCGAACTTTTCAGACCTTTCAGAAACGCTTCCTTATTGGTTCTGTCTGTCAGGGCAATCATCGGTTCCGCCACAAAACTCGTGAGTTCTATGCCGGTTTCCGTCAGCGCCCATTCGATGCTGCCGATATCCTTGTTCGTCCACTTCCAGAATTCGACTGCCTCCACGCCGTGCGCGTGCGCAAGGCGGATCCTGTCCGCGAAGTTGTCGGCGTCAGCTGCGAACAGCCATTCGATGCAGGCGGAAAGTCTCATGGCGGCCTCGCTGAATCGGGAACTCTTTCGCCGACAATAGTCGAGCCGCGGCAAATGGCAAAAAGCTTCCATGCTCCGTTTCTGGCTTGACGTCATATTCAAGATTGCTAACGTGCGGGTGCGTATTAATCTCCCAACTCCGCCCGTCATCATTGACGGGCGTATCTTTTCCGGCTCGATCCAGAAAGTCAGGAATGGCGACAGAGGGACGATGGCTGCGGTGGGCGTATCGTTTGGCAAAGCACGCATCGTAGCGCTGGTGGCCAGCTTTCTGTTGGCACTTACCCAGATGGCCCTCTCCCAGCCGCCCGCTGCAACGTCGCATCGTGTCTGTGTCTATTCCCTCGACATGCCGAACTCTGGCGAGCGCCTATGTATCACCCGCGAAACTTACGGGCGCGATCTCTGCGTCGCGATCGATCACTTCGCGCGGGAAAACGACCTGCCGCCGGAATATTTCGCCCGGTTGATCTGGCGGGAGAGCCGTTTTCAGGCAGGCGCCATCAGTCCCAAAGGCGCGCAGGGCATTGCGCAGTTCATGCCTGGCACCGCAAGGCTGCGCGGATTGAGGGATAGTTTCGATATCCTCGAATCCCTCAAGGAATCAGCGCGCTACCTCGACGAGCTGCGAATACGCTTTGGCAATCTCGGCCTCGCTGCCGCGGCCTATAATGCCGGCGAGCAGGGCCTCTCCGACTATCTCGATACGGGCCTGCTGCCCTTCGAGACACGCAGCTACGTTCTTGACATCACGGCGAATACGATCGAGCAGTGGAAGAACGATCCGCCTGTCGAGGCTGCGCAGTTTCTCATTCCGGACAAATCCTTCATCGATGGTTGCATAGAGCTTGCCAGCAAGCGCCGCCTGACCGAAACCGCCTCGGTCCAACAGGGTCAGTGGGCGCCATGGGGCGCCCAGCTTGCGGCAAATAGCAACGATGCCGCAGCACTTCGCCTATTTACCGCAGTCGCGCGTCAACTTCCCGCACCTCTCGCGAGCGAGGAGCCGGTCATCGTGCGCATGCGGGATCGCAGCTTTGGCTTCAGGCCGCGCTTTGCTGCTCGTATCGGCAGAGAGACTCGCGCTGAAGCTGACAAGGTTTGCATGACTGTCCGTGCCGCCGGGGCAGCCTGCACCGTCTTCCGAAACTGAGACCGTTTCGGCCCCTGCTGAGGATCGGCGACGGCGAATTTTCCCGTGGAGCCATGAACTTTGGCGCGAGTTGTGCGTTTCCCCGGAGGGAGGAAAGAGCCATGCACAGCACGCAAAACCGACAGATTAGAAATCCGGGGCCGAGGGGCCGGAGCATCGCCAACCAAGGCAGGCGGAACGGTGCCGATTCCGCCGAAGAGCGCAAATTGCACAAGCTCCTCGGGCGCCACGTCCCTGAACACGAAATTCAGGCGAATATCACCAGTAAGCCACCGAAACTTCGATAGCGGCAGCGAAAATATCAGAAAACCAGAAAATCCGGGGCCGTCTGCTGGGAGGTCAACTTAAGCGTTCCATCAGGCTGGACCACGTATTTCTCGAATGTGCGGTAACCCCATTTTCCCAGGAACGTGTTATTGATCACCGTTCCCGGCGGGTACGGCGAGCGCACGACGCGTCCATAGGTCAGGCTTCCCGGCACAGGCCCAAGCGGCGGTGCAGTCGTGTTGCAGCCGGCAAGCGCTATCGCCATGATTATTGGGGTATATCTCATCTCTCCCTCCTGAGCCGAAGCCCAAGCTGGCCGCACAAGAATGCGGCCAGATTTATTCAAGAGCGCGCCAATCGATAGCCGGCGAGACGCCGTTAGCCTTGTGGCGTCAACGTCATGGACGTTCCGGTAGCGGCAACGTTGAGGCCGAGCTGTCCGGTCACGCTCAGCGTCTGCAACTGCACCGAGCCACTGGTGCCGCCGACGAGGATGTTGGCACCAACACCGGCGACAAGCGTCGCTTCGGCCGATGCGCCCTGGTAAAGGCCGCCCAGCGAACCGCGATGGTATCCCGTCGTCGGCGCAAACACCGCCCACACAATCCGGCCGCGCGTGGTAAATCCGACATCAACGCCCAGTTTGCGGATCGCACCCGCGTACCGATCCTGCGTCTCGCTGCCCGATGTCGGGCTGAAAACGCAATCAACCGATTTTGCCGAACCGAGGACATAACCGACACCGCCACCGACGTCACAGGTCAGAATCCCGATCTTGACGCCGTCACTCAGGTCGGGCTCGGGCTGCTGATAAGTGGTGACCAAATCGGCAGCACCGACGCTCGTGGCCAAGGCTTGCATCAGCGATACGGCAGCAACTGCGGTTGCAATCTTCTTCATCATTTTCTCCTTGTATTGCACGGAGATAGATAGCGCATCGCTATGATTTACCAAGGCCGCTGATGCATGGCTGCCCTTCCGATCTTGCACGCTAATTGAGCCAATTCGTGAGCATCCTTGCCAGCGCACGGCAGCGCGCCGCCCATCTAAAACAGCTCGATCACAGCCAAACACAAGGGCTCGCCCGATCCGCGACCTCAGACCGATTTTGGTGAGACAGTTCTGCCTTGAGGACCGGGAGAAGTAGGCCCGAGAAAACCGCCGTGCATAGGTGGGACGGCCAACGCGGCAAAATCAGGCTGGGGCGTCTAGGGCGGATGGCGGCAGAAACGCCAGGTTCCCGAGAAAAAGCCTCGCTTCACGCGAGGCCCAGACTGCTGACAAACCCGTCGATATTTTCGGCGGGTTTGTTTTTTGGACGTTGGTTGTTTTAGTTGGGTTCTGAGGCGGGGCGAAGTTGGCGGCCTCTGGCGCTCATGCCATGGCTGGTCTGGGTGGCTTGGTGAGCGCCATGGCGATCTTCTTGATGTTTTGGGCGGCTGCAGCCAGCAGGCACTGGCATGCGACGCGGGTGAGACTTCGAAAGCGGGCATAGCGATGCCCGTGAAGCTGCTTGGCATCG
>NZ_JBFTIN010000063.1:0-24862 GCF_056394785.1 Rhizobium sp. 10N414
ATCATCCGCGGCCTGGAGACCGGCCAGCTCAATTTAGGCTTCATCCGCCCGGTGGAAAACATCGGCTCCTTGCGCTTCGTCTCGCTTGCGCATGAGCGCTACTACCTGGCGGTTGGCCATGCCAATCCGCTGGCAGCCAAAGAGGAGATCAGCATCGATGATCTGCGCACTCAGAAGATCATCGCCTTCAACCGGCAGAACCTGTCGTTCACCGAAAGATACTTCAATGAGAAGTTTGCGGAATACGACCTCACCGCCAACATCGCCTTCAGCTGCGATGACACCTATGCGCTGGTGTCGCTGGTCTCTGCCGGGCTTGGCATCGGCTTTGCACCGGAATGGACGCTTGATCTTCCCAATCGCGGCTTTGAACTGAAGAAGGTAAGCGGGATCGACTTCCGGATCGGGCTTGGCATTGCCTGGAGCAAAGAGGATCCAACCGCTGGCCGAGACGATATCGTCGACATCGCACGGTCGCTGGCACGGGCAGGGCGGCAATAGGTATTCGCAGTTACCGCGGCTGGGAACAGCTATTACCTGCCGGTGCCGCGGCTGATCCGCCCCTGCCTTCCTGTCTGTCGATTTTCGGGCTTTCACCCACACCATCCCGTAGCGGCTGTCCTGTCTACCGCTGCCGTTCTGGCCATTCGGGTCCGGACGGGCGATCCAAACCACGGCTCAATAGCCATTGGAACAGGTCGCGGCCTCTATTGGGTCTGGCCTACTGCCAGTGGCGCCCTGGCGACCCACAGAGGGCAATCCTCCCCGCTGGATCAGTATGCCTTCGTCAAGCAGTTGGAGAGGAGGTGGCGCGGTGCGCGAACCCTCCCACCGCTCAGCGCAGATTTATGGGCGACCTGTTGGCCGCTCGTGCGATGCCTCGATAGCAATCGGCACATCACCGTCGTGCGTCGACATGTCTTTGGCTACCCGCACATCGTGCGTGTCGTGGCCCTCGTCGAACTCATCAAGGACTAGCCGAAGGATCGTTGCGGCTTCCTTTTTCTTTCCGAGGTCAGCCTCTAGTGCAGCGAGATCGCACGAGGCGCGCAGTTCCCAACCGCGTGCGCACATCTTTCTGCTGGCGGCGATGGCACCTGCAATGCAATGGCGTGCCTCATCCGAAGTGGAAGTCGATCCCAAAAGGTTCCCCTTTATTCGCAGAAGTTCCGGGCCGTAGCAGAAGTCCCCATTGGTTTCGACCGATTGGATGGCTTTCTCGACCCGCTCCAACCCTTCGTCGATTTTGCCGAGCGCCAACAACCCTTTTGTCAGCGAGATTTCCAGCATGGTGGTGAAAACCTCATAGGTGGAGGCATGCAGCCGCTCAATGCATCGGCGGAGGTTGTCGACGCCTGCGCTGGGGTCTCCCCGGCGGATAGCTATTTCCGCCTCGAAGCCTCTCGCTACTGACACGTATGGCGACAGGGAGTGCAGCCCGGCACGCGAAATCAGCCAATCAATGTGCTCTTGTGCACTCTCCAGGTCGCCGCGCCAGAGGAAAACGGCGATGCCACCAAGTAGCGCGATGCAAAGTGTCAACGAATGATCCGCCTCCGCCGCTTCCTTGATCGCTTGCCGCGCCCGGACGGCCGCCTGGTCAGGGAAGCCTTGAAGCCAGAGATTCCTGGCAAGGATTCCGCCTGCTAGCCCGCGTCCCTGGAAACCGACATAGCTTCCCGGCGCGCGGCTGGGTAGCGGATCGCTCGCTAACGCAGCCTCCAGTTCGAGCCTGGCGCGGCCAAGTTCGCCGCCGAAGTGCAATGAATTGCCCAGAAAGAAGTGCCCAAGCGAAATCGCGGACGGCTCCTCGGTCGCCTTAGCGACGGAAGAACAGCGATAGGCCCACTCAAGTGCCGATTTGAAATCTCCCGTTCGGAGATGAAACATGTTCAATGGGCCGAGGATCTTCAGTTGATCGACCGCATTCCCTCGACCTTCGGCAATCTCAAGACCCCTTGTGAGCGCGGGGAGCGCGTCACGGCCGCCGTGGAGATACATGCGGGAGATTCCAAGGCCAGCCTGAAGATGCATCTCCTCACGACTTTCCTGATAATGCTCGCCCATTGCAGAAAGAGCGCGTTCGGACCAGCGCTGGCATTCCGGAAAGAGCGACATCGCCTGAAATACCGGAACAGCCGCGGCAGCCAAGCCGATACCGACATCGACATTGCCGCTGTCGCCGAACGCCCATTCCAGGGCCGCCCGGACGTTATTGATGCCAAGGAAATAGGGCAGCCGTTCGGGTCCGCTCGAGAGCGTTGGCCAATCCGGGCCAAACTGCTCCAACCAACGTCGGTAGTACGAGGCGTGGCTCGCAGCCAGATCGGCAAGCTCATCTTCAATCTGGCTATTGAGTGCGTAGGCGCGCGTTGTGTCGAGCAACCGATAGCGCATCATCGCGCCGAACGAGTTCGCGCTCAGCAGTGACTTCGCAACAAGACTGTCGATGGCACCAAAGAGTGCAGGTCGGTCAAGAGACGGTGTTGCGATCACCTCCCAGGCGGCATCAAGCGTGAAATCGCCAACGAAGATGGCCAGTCTCCGAAGAACGGTGCGATCGAGGTCCGACAGCAGCCCGAAACTCCAGTCGAGCGTCGCCTGCAGGGTCTTCTGACGTGGCGGCGCGTTTCGCGATCCCACCCATGCCAGGGCAAGATGCTGATCGAGCAGGGCAGCCGTCTGGGAGAGGCCATAGGCCTCGACCCGCCTCGCGGCCAGTTCCAGCGCAAGCGCCATGCCATCGAGTTTTCTGCAAATCGCCGCAATGATGCGAGCATCGTCATCGGTGAGGGACAACGGCACTCCGCTCGCGGCGATGCGCTCGGCGAACATCTGGGAAGCTGGATAGGAGAGAATTTTCTCGGCAGTCATTTCCGGATCGACCGGTGCACAGGCCAGCGTGTCGAGCTTGTAGATACTTTCGCCTTCAATCCTGAGGGCTTCGCGGCTCGTGACCAGGATGCGGACGTGCGGCGCGGCATCGATGATGCTCGCCGCCAGGTCTGCGACGGTATCGACCAGATGCTCGCAGGTATCGAACACAAGAAGGATACGCTTATCTCTAAGGTAGGCGAGCAAACTGGGGCGCACGTCATCGGAGCCGACGGGTATTCCGAGCATGGACGCGAGGGCGGGCGAAACGAGTGATGGATCGCTTAGCGTCCCGAAATCAGCAAGCACCGCAGCTCCATCGAACGCTCCCGCCAGTTGATTGGCCAATGCTATTGCGACGGTAGTCTTCCCGACGCCTCCACCTCCCACGATGGAAACGACAGGAAATCTCGACAGCCTCTCGGAAAGGTCAAGGATATCACTCTCACGTCCGACCATACGTTCCAAGCGGTTGGGAAGATTGGCATGCCTGAATTTCACCGCGTCATCACCTGGGACCGGCGCAGCGGACGAGCCTGAAATCGGGGCAACGAAGCAGTAGCCGCGGCCGGGGATGGTGGTGATGTAGCGTGCACCGTCCTGCCCATCGCCAAGGGCTTTACGCAGCCCGGTCATGTGAAAGCGCAGGTTGCCTTCCTCAACGATGACGTCGGGCCAGACCGCCGACATTAGCTCCTGCTTGGTCAGCAGCGTATTGGGAGCCGAAGCAAGAGCGATCAGTAGGTCCAGCGCCCGCGCGCCAAGCTCGACAGGAACCCCTTCCTTCGCAAGGAGGCGCTGACCCACATTCAGACAAAAAGGGCCGAAGGACAGGTCACCTGCAGCATCGCCTGTCGCCCGCGTCATTTCATGCCCCCTAACCAACTCCACCGTTCTGTTTATACTCCAACCTCTTTTTCGGAGCCACGGTGGCTCAACATCCGGTTTGCGCACTTCGGGACTTAGACGAGATTGTAGAAGGCATGGATGTTGCCGTGTGTTGCCCGGCAGTATGGGCATTCAAGTCGAGCAGCTTCAACCAAAGCAGATGCAATTTCCCGATCCAGGCCGGGCAGGTAGATATCCAGGCGAACGCCGACGACGTATCCCTGGTCGTCGGAGGATAACTCCACATTGGCGTATATCCTGACATCCGCGTGGAGCTTGATCCGCCTGAGATCGGCGACATGTTTCAGCGAACTTGCGAAACTCGCCGACCAGGCAATTGCGACAAGCTGCTCCGGGTTCGTGCCTAGCCGATCGCCGGCAGGGTTTGAAAGCCTGATATCGAGAGCCCCGTCCGAACTGCGTGCGAACCCGTTCTCTCGGCTGCCAATCGTTTCTGTCCTGGCAGTATGCACATGTTCCATGATCGTACCCCGGGTGAAGGAGGGAGGCGCGCACATATGCGCGCGCCCGACAAAGGTCAGCCAGACTTCCGCAGACTGCGGAACCCGGCCCGCACTTCATCGACAAAAAGCTTGGGCTGTTCCCAGGCGGCGAAGTGACCGCCCTTTGCCACCTTGTTGTAGTGGACGAGGTTGGGGTAGGCGGCTTCGGCCCACTTGCGCGGCGTCTGGTAAAGCTCATCCGGGAAGACACTCACCGCGACTGGCACCTTGACGCCCTTGGGAGCAAAGAAAGCGAGCTTGTTTTCCCAATAGAGGCGGGCTGCTGATACGCCTGTGTTGGTGAGCCAGAAAAGCGTGACATTGTCGAGCACGTCGTCGGGGCTTAGACCTTCCTTCTGGCCGTCGAAGGAACGGGCGAGCAATTCAAGGCTTCGGGCGTCGTGGTCGAGCATGTAGGTCGCAAGCGCGATCGGCGAGTCGGCCAACCCGGTCAGCGTCTGCGGTCGTGTTCCCATCAGGAAGGCGTAATAGACGTGCTTGTAGAAGAAGACGAGCTGGTCGTAGGATCTCCGCTCTTCGTCCGACAAGCCTTCCGGAGCAGGAGCGCCGGCAAAGGATGCGTTGTTGATCTCCACAGGAATTGCTCCGGGCATGTTCGTATGGATGCCGAGCAGTTCGGGTGGCGCTTGCACGCCGATCATGTCGGTGACCACCGCACCCCAGTCGCCGCCCTGGGCGACAAAGTTCTTGTATCCCAGCCGCCGCATCAGGGTCGTCCAGGCGGCCGCAATGCGTTCCGGCCCCCAACCGGTGGCGTCGGGCTTTCCGGAAAAGCCATAGCCGGGCATGGACGGGATGACGACGTGGAACGCGTCAGAGGCATCGCCCCCATGGGCAGTCGGGTCGGTGAGAGAGCCAATGATCTTCAGTTGCTCGACGATCGAGCCCGGCCAACCATGTGTCACGATCAGCGGCAGCGCGTTTTCATGCTTTGAACGAACGTGGATGAAGTGGATATCGAGGCCGTCGATTTCCGTGATGAAGTTCGGATAGCTATTGATCCGGGCCTCGACCTTGCGCCAGTCGTAGTCCTTTTGCCAATGCTGGAGGACCTGCTTGATCGTCTTGAGCGGCACGCCTTGCGAGAAATCGCTTACCGTTTCCTTCTCCGGCAAGCGGGTATGGGCCAGCCGGTAACGCAGATCATCAAGATCAGCTTGCGGAACGTTGACACGGAACGGGCGGATCGCTTCGGGATCGGTCGACGCGATTGAACGCCCGGGAAACACGCTTGCGATACCGAGCGCGGCGATGCCGGTTGCGGCGGCACCCAAAAGTCTGCGTCGATCGAGGTCGATAACTTCGGTTCTGGTGGTGGTCATGGTCTCTCTCCTCGAGAATGGCGGTTGAGAGTCTGCACCGTTGTGCTGCCCGAAAAGCTACGCCGCGGCGCTGCGAAGCTCACGTTAGGCGTTGTTAATCCTTGTTTGTTGGAGGGCTGCGGCAATCAACGTCTAACAACGCCTAACGTGCGATTTCGGTCGTGCGGAAGTACTTCTGTTGGCAGCACAACGGTGCAGACACTCAACCAACACAGAGGAGTTTCGCCATGACACACAAGGTTCTGTTCACGGGCAAGACGCACAACACAAACGGCCGCGATGGCGGCGCACGCAGCAGTGATGGCCACCTGGACATCAAGATGACACAGCCTCATCCAGCCGCAGAAAACCTGTTCGGTGCCGCCTGGTCGGCCTGCTACATGGGTGCCATCGAGTATGCGGCATCGCTGAAGCACATCAAGCTTCCGGCCGGCGTCGCAGTCGACGCCGAGATCGACCTGAACCTGGAGGAGGGCTCGTACTTCCTCAGCGCTCGATTGAACGTAAGCGTACCTGGCATCGATCCCGCGGTAGCAACCGAGCTGTTGCGTGAGGCCCACAACATCTGCCCGTATTCGAAGGCAACGCATGGCAACGTCGATGTTGTGACAACCCTCATCTAACGGAAGCCCCTGGCCTGGCCTGCCACGATGGCAGGTCAGGCAAGCAAATCTTTGATGTAGGAGGCTTCAATGGACAAGGCATTCCGACACCTCGACGCCAGCAGCGATTTCGGCGAACTGCTGGACACGACAAGCTACTCACCGTTGCCCGACGACTGGCTGATTGGCATCACCGACGTCGTCGATTCAACCTCGGCTATTGCCCGAGGGCAGTTCAAGGATGTCAATTACGCGGGCGCTTCGGCAATTGCGGCGCTGGGCAACGTTTTCGGCAGTTTCGATTTTCCATTCGTGTTTCGCGGTGACGGCGCTGCATTTGCCTTCAATCCCGATGTTCGAGAAACAGCGGTCGGGGTCCTGCGGCGCGTCGCAGGCTACGCCCGCGACCATTTGCAGCTCAAACTCAGGATCGGCCTGGTTGCCGTGAAAGACATCCGTGCTGCCGGAAGCGATGTGAAAGTCGCGCGTTACGCCGCGTCGGAGACGGCAACATACGCCATGTTCGCCGGCGGCGGGCTGAACTGGGCCGACCGGGAGATCAAAGCGGGAAATCACGCGCTCCCTCCGTGTCAGGAATACGCAACGCCCGATCTGAAGGGGCTGACTTGCGAATGGGCACCCATTCCCAGTCGGCGTGGCGATATCCTCTCCCTTCTTGTGGAGCCACAGGACAACATCGGCCCCGAGGCCTTCACTTTGCTGGCAAGGCGACTGCTTGCCCTACTCGGTGTAGAGGATGGCTCATCACGTCCCGTTCCGGAGGATGTCCTGATCACCACCTCCGTTGCGGATTACCTCGGCGGCAAGGGGTGGACGGACGTCGTTCTGAATTCCGACTACAGGAGGTACGACGATGTCCTTCGCCTGACCCTGGACTGTATGCCGGAGCAGATCAAGGACGTCGAAGCGCTCCTGACGTCGGCGTACGATCGGGGCGAAGTCTACTTCGGCATGCATCGCCAATCTCATGCGCTGATGACCTGCCTCGTGCCAGTAGGTGCTCGCGGGTCTCATCTGCATTTCCTGGATGGGATGGGGGGCGGCTATACCGCCGCGGCCTCATTGCTCGAGGCACAAAGGCACGCGCATCAACCGCGTTGACGTGAGCGTCAAAACGTCGGCCTGAATCCGAAAATAACAATATTTACAATTGCTAACAGCTCTCGAACATTAGAGATATTCATGACCCTCGACCGTTTCGCTCCCGCTATTTTTGTGTTTCTCTGGTCAACTGGCTGGATCATTGCGAAGTACGCGGCGCTTCACTCCGAGCCATTCTCGTTCCTCATGATCCGTTACGCCCTCTCGGCGGTCGCCTTCTGCGCTATCTGCCTTGCCATCAGGGCGAAATGGCCAAGTGGCGCTTTGGCGTGGCGGGCGGTCTATTCGGGTGTTTTCCTGCACGGCTTCTATCTTGGGGGTGTCTGGTGGGCGGTAGCGCACGGAGTGCCGGCCGGCATCTCCGGCATCATTGCCGCCACGCAGCCGCTTCTCACGGCACTGGCGGCCAGTGTCCTCATTGGCGAGCGGCTGCGCCCTTCACAGACGGCCGGCCTCGCACTTGGCTTCATCGGCATCGCTGTCGCCATTTCACCGAAGCTCCTGCAACCCGATGCGTCCGATCTCCTTCATGCTGGCATTCCGCTCGCCGTTAATCTGGTGGCTATGTTCGCTGTCACCTACGGGACGATTTATCAGAAGAAGCACCTTCAAGCTGGTGACCTGACCGCAATTGCGACGTTGCAATATCTTGGTGCGTTGGCCTTGACCGCTCCGTTCGCGCTCGCCTTCGAGACGTTCCGCTTCGATGGCACATTCGAGACCTACGCCGCTCTCGCCTGGTCGGTACTCGGGATATCTGTGGGGGGTATTGCACTGCTTCTCTATTTGATCCGCCGAGGTCAGGTCTCGCGCGCCGCGTCCCTGATCTATCTCTGCCCGCCTACCGTCGCTATCCAGGCTCTCATCGCGTTCGGCGAGCCACTTACCCCTCCGCTGATCGTTGGCACGGTGATTGTCGCCGCTGGGGTTTACCTTACCAATCGGAAGGCACCCCGAGCCGCGAAGGCATGAGATATTCCATTTGCTCGCAGCGGCTATGGGCCGCTGCGAGCAGAGAATGTTCTGCCAGCTTTCCGCAGGCGTCGCAAATCTGACCGAACCCTCGTCGACCTTCGTGGCTGTCATCGCCAGCGAGGATGACGTCTACGTTGGTCGCCTCGACGAAACCCGGGAAGTCGGCAAGCTGGTGAAAATCCTTGCCAAGGCGAAGGAAGCATCAAGCCTGACGGAAATCCACCCGACCTGCTATCGTCCTTGGAGGCGGCTACACGTCGCTTTTCAATGGCGATCGTTTCAGGGTGAGCTTCCCACGCGGATCGGCCCGGCGCCATCCTGCCGTCGGCACCGGGATGGACTTAATACGCCTGGACGGGCATCGTCGTTGAAACGAGACAGGTACGGCTACGCAAGACTGGCTTGGAACGGACGTTGGCAATTTCTTGTTTCAAGAGCATTCGAGACCGTCACCCTGTCTTCCGGTCGGGAGAGGCTGGTCGACCTAAAGTCATGGCAAAGTCGCCCGGCATAACTGGTAGCGATGCGAACCACTTCCAATCCCGGCAGTAAATACACTGCAACTGTCGGGAAGCATCGTGAAGCCTGCCTGTACAACAATCTGCGTAGCCCGGTCGCGACGAGCGCGCTCCGAGGCGTCGACGTCGACTTTCCTGGATTGCGGCACGTCGATACGGCACCTAGCGTCGCCGGTTTCCAAAGCAACAACATCTGCTCGGAGGCGTAAACGCGTGATTATAGACCGAACGAAATCGCAGCCTTTCTGGCTTGCTGTCAACTGCGTGCGCCGTGCCAAATCGTTGTAAAAGGCAATGTTGGAGGCGCGTCTGTTGTCTTCACCGTCTGTAATGACATAGATCGGGCCACTGCGCGCGCGCGCCATCTCCTGCGCCTTTTGCGTGTAGGCCGGAGTAGCGGGAAAATCGTTGGCGAGACCGATGAAGGCGACTTCAGGAGGAAACAGGGTTGCCAGCCAACCCAGCGGCTTTTCGGGGCTCGCCAGCAGGACGGTCGCCTGTGCAGGGCTGGGCAGTGGCGGTGCTTCGGCATGGTAGAGTGGATCACCCCACCCCTCATGGCCCCAGGTGCGAACGCCCGCTAAAACGACGACGGTCGATGCGATCAACAGCCAAGTGGCTGTGCGACGGGCCTGAGCATACGAACATAGCTGAGTCAATAAAACAAAGAGCGCGAGCGGCAAAAGAACTTCAAACGGCACCATGTATCTGGAGATGCTAAATAGCACCATCCACAGGAGATACGCCGCTGCGATGAAGGACAGCAGGAAAGATGCCTCAGGTCTGAGGGTTGTCCTCGCGCGCCCACGCCATCGGGCCCAAAGTGTTCGCACTGTCCAGATCAAGAACGTCACATAAACGATGGGCCAAACAATTTGCCTAAGAGGTAACTCACCGACCCTGCGAGGATTTACCGAAAATAGGAAAGGCCAAAAAAGGATCTCAAAGGGACCTTTCGGCCCCCAACGCGTATCCGCGAGGGAGATTGGTGTCACAAGCGGATGCGGGAAGACGGTGCTGAACTGAGGGAACAGCGGATTTCCGAATTCTTGCACCAGCCGTATCATCCAGTAGGCGCCAGTGATAGCGAAACCGACTATCGCCGCCAAGCCGAAAACGATAGGGAGCCTCAATCGCTGGCTCCACGTGCCGGGATAGCAAAACAACAGTGCCAAACAAATAGAAAAGGCAGGCACCACGTTGGTCAGCTTTAGGCCCATACTAAGGCCGGCAAGCAAACCAGCGATCGACAGGAGCCCTATCGTCCTGGCGTTATAGTACCCGAGGGCGGACCAGCGCGAAACGATGATATAGATGGCGCCGAGAACGAAGAGCGCCGTCGTGTTGTCTCCCATGGAGTTGCCGATCTCCGACAGGAAAACAGCCGTGAGGCATCCCGAGAGCGCCAAAAGGATCGGTACGCGGTATCGATCTTCAAGAGGCCTTTGAGGAAGAACTACAGTGGCAATGGCCATGATAGGGACAAAGGCTGCACCGTGAAGCGTGCCTTGCAGGAAGCCCGACAGTGCAGGCGGCAGCGCTCGGTTGAGGATATATATCGGCAGATCCGGTATCGGATTAAAATATGACTGGAAACCGGCCGGCGCCAAGTCGATAGACAGTTTGCCGTTCATTAATGCGAACGGGTTGTAGACATGGTAGTTATAAAGGTCCCAGTTCGCATCTGCCCCGAGTAACATAGAGACGAAGCCGAACATCAGCGGCACGATGACAGCTGCAATCACCGGCGCCTGTGGCCTGCTCAGAAAACCCAGCTGTTTGGTCGGCCGAACTGTCAATGCCTGCGTTTCGTTAACAGCATCGAGATGAGGTTTGAATACCCACAGTTTCGCACCTATGAAATTGAGACTCATGCCGGCGAGAGAGCCGGCACCCACGGCAAGGGCCGGCAGGAACCACAGCGTTGGCAGTGTCAAGACGACCAAGCAGTAGGCTAGGTAGTTGAAGAGCCCGCCCAATGACATGGTGGCAAAATAACGCCACCATTCCTTATGGACCTCCTGACTGCGATGATGCCTAAAAGTAAAGTGCCTGTTGATGCACCAAGTTACCAGTACCGCAGCGAGAAACGAGATCGCCCGCCCAACAAAAAACCCAAAGCCCAAGTGTAGCGTAAGCAGCAATACGCCGAGGTCGACGGCAAAGCCGAGAATGCCTGCCGCCGCGAAAGCTAGGATCTGTCTGGGCAGCTCAGCCACGGGGACGCCAAAGGCCTGGCACGGCGAGGTAGGCAAGACGTTTTATTTCCATGCGGCCCCGCGTGACGGTGTTCAATACGATGCCACAGGTCAAAAGCAGAGTGCCAAACAGCATTAGCGACGCCGCAAGCACCGCGGTTGGTAGACGTGGAACTAGTCCCGTTTCCAGATAGGTCTTAAACAACGGGACGGAAAGTATTATGGATGTGGCGGCGCAGAGTATAAAGCCAAATGCAAAGAATATCAGCGGCTTCTCTGCCTTGAAAAGGCGGAGGATTGTCAGAAGTATCCGTAGTCCATCACGATATGTGTTGAGTTTGCTGGCGGAACCCGGCGGCCGCGATCTGTAGACCGTCTTAATCTCTGATACCGGC
Source organism: Rhizobium sp. 10N414 (assembly GCF_056394785.1). NCBI lineage: Bacteria > Pseudomonadati > Pseudomonadota > Alphaproteobacteria > Hyphomicrobiales > Rhizobiaceae > Rhizobium > Rhizobium sp. 10N414. The sequence continues at coordinate 11,419 of NZ_JBFTIN010000063.1, forward strand.
ATCCTGAGTTCATACGCATGTACCGTTAGTTCCGTCTCAGTTTCGAAGCCAGAGGCATGGGCGGGGAAGGATTTAACGAAACGGCGCGAGAACACTCGATAACCAGAAAGCATATCAGTTAGAGACCGCCCGAAGATCATCATGACGCAAGCGGTCAGAAGCCGGTTTCCAAACCTATGTCCAAGCCGGTATGCTTCCCGCTCGTTAGATGTTCGGCTGGCTACGACCATATCCATTCCATGCGCCGCCAGTTCTTCAATCAGAGTTGGTGCTGCGCTCGCGTCATAGGTTCCGTCTCCATCGACTAGCACATAGATATCCGCCTCAATATCAGCGAACATGCGCCTTATGACGTTGCCTTTGCCCTGCTCCCGGACCGTGTTGACGACCGCGCCTGCCTCCAGTGCGCAGGGAATTGTCCGATCCGAGGAATTGTTGTCGAAAACATAGATGGTTGCATCCGAAAGCGTCCGGCGAAAATCGTGGACGACCGCCCCGATCGTGACCTCTTCGTTATAGCATGGGATAAGAACGGCGATACGCCTCCGCAATCCCAGCCGTTCGGCCTCGTCTGAGCCGGCCAGTTTGCCCTCTGGCCGTTGGTCCGTCATCATTCCGCGAATGTTCCCAATTGGAGGCCGGTCGTTTTCGACCAGCGTCGAGTTGCGTTTCTTGTGTTGACAATACCAATCGGACGTGGCCGTCAAGCCTCGCGGCATGTCTAAATGCCCGTTTCTGCCCTGACGGCCGTCAAAGGCGGAAAACTGCACCCTTTAAAGACGATGAGAAAGTGCAGCGATATAACGGTGATGTAGGTTCGAGCCAAGTATCGACGAAATGAGGCAGCTCGCAAACTTCGCCGGCGGGGTCGATATCACGATCGTGCTCTGATCCGCCTTCACCGCGCAACTCGGAAGTGGCAGCCACCAGAGAGCGTCAATTCCAGTGATCGTCTCGTTAAGGCTACGATGACCGGAGAGTCGAGGACAGGAATCGTCTATATTATGGCGTGGAAATGTAACCGTGCACTTGTCAATTACAAGCTCGATCCGTTCAAAAGAAATCCGGCTTTCGGCTCGCCTTCTGGTCCACCTCCTCGAATGGCTGGCTCGACGGCAACGCTGGCTGTACACGCACGCGGCGGAACATCTTGATCCTTCCGCCACCTTCCTCTTTCTCGCCTCGAACTCTCATATGATCAGAGTAGGAATGAGGTTTCACCGCGTCTAAGACCAGCGCTTCGACAGCGGTGCGTTCAATGCCGGAAAGCGAAGGTTCAACCGTTCGTTTTCCTTACTTCTCAACCGCGATACCATCCCGGAGCAATATTTTGCCACTGATTTCGAATGTACCGCCCACGAAAACATTCGTCATGATGTCCCGGTCGGCCAGGGGCTACAAGACCATCGAAGACACGTTCGCCGAACTGGGCTTGGGAGTGGGGAAAATCGACGCCGACATTATTGCTGAATTCTGCCGGTTGTCTTTCTTACGCTCGGACAACTTTGGACATTCAAAAGATGCCTCTTGCAAACTGAAGCGACCAAACTAGAAAGGACCTCAAGAAACCGGACAGGTGCGTGATGAAAGTCGAAAATTTGCCGTTGGCCGGTGTGGCCAAGATCACTCCTGCAAGGCTGGGTGATCATCGCGGATATTTTTCGGAAGTGTTCAAGGACGGCTGGTTCCGCGAAAATGTCGCGGACGTGACGTTCGTGCAGGAAAACGAATCTCTTTCTGCAATCGTTGGCACGGTACGTGGCCTGCATTTCCAGCTTGATCCGTTCGCTCAAGGAAAGTTGGTACGCTGCCTCGCCGGCCGTATTTTCGATGTTGCTGTCGACATCCGCGTGGGATCGCCGACCTATGGCCAATGGTATGGTTGCGAGCTTTCGATGGAGAACGGAGAACAACTGTGGATCCCGACAGGCTTTGCCCACGGTTTTGCGACGCTCGTTCCGGACTGCGTCATTTCCTACAAAGTGACGGCCCCTTATAGCGCTGTCAGCGACCGCGGTCTTCTTTGGAACGATCCGGAGATCGGTATCGAATGGCCCCTGGCGGTCGACAATGTGGTCTTGTCGGACAAGGATAAGGTGCAACCAGGACTGGCGGATCTTCCGCCGTCTTTCAAATACTGATGGGCACAAAAACGGATGACGAGCGGAGATAACTCATGCGCATTCTCGTAACCGGCGGAGCAGGCTTTATTGGTTCGGCGCTTGTCAGGCATCTCGTGAAGAATGTTGGGGCCGAGGTGCTCAACGTTGACAAGCTTACCTATGCCGGCAATCTTGCGTCACTCAAGGAAATCGACGGCGCTTCGAACTATCACTTCCTGAAGGCCGACATTTGCGATCTTCGGAAAATGTCGGAGGCGATGAACGGGTTCCAGCCGGACCGGATCATTCATCTGGCCGCTGAAAGCCATGTTGATCGCTCGATCAGTGGTGCCGGCGACTTCGTCCAGACCAATGTCGTGGGCACGTTCAGCCTGCTGGAGGCGGCGCGCCATTACTGGAACGAACTGCCCGCTGATCGCAAGGAGACGTTCCGCTTTCTGCATGTATCGACCGATGAGGTGTACGGATCGCTCGGCGACGAGGGCCTGTTCGCCGAGGTCACGGCTTACGATCCGTCATCGCCCTATTCGGCTTCGAAGGCAGCGAGCGACCACCTGGCGATTGCGTGGCATCGTACTTACGGTTTGCCTGTGATCGTGTCGAACTGCTCGAACAATTACGGACCTTACCACTTTCCGGAAAAACTGATCCCGCTGATCATCCTCAACGCCATGGACGGAAAGCCGCTGCCGGTCTACGGTCAGGGTGTCAACATTCGCGACTGGCTCTACGTCGAGGATCATGCCCGCGCGCTCGACCTCATTGCGTCGAGTGGCCGTCCGGGTGAAAAGTACAATGTCGGCGGTCGCAACGAGCGCCGCAACATCGACGTCGTCACCCGCATTTGCGCACTCATGGACGAATTGCGCCCACAGGCAAAGGCGCACGCCGATCTGATCACGTTTGTCACTGACCGGCCAGGTCATGATGCGCGCTACGCCATCGATGCCACAAAGCTCGAAACGGAACTGGGTTGGAAGGCACAGGAAAACTTTGACACCGGCATCGAGCGGACAGTGCGCTGGTACCTGGAGAACGAGTGGTGGTGGCAGCCATTGCGGCAGGGCGTCTATTCCGGTGAGCGTCTTGGTGTTTTGAACAGGGGCTGAGCCATGCGCATTGCCGTGACGGGAAAACAGGGCCAGGTGGTCTCGGCCCTTCTGGAGCGCGGTTCGGTTGCCGGTGTCGAGATCGTCGCCGTAGGCCGTCCGGAACTCGATCTCGTCGACCGGGCGTCGATCCGCACGGTCCTTTCGCAGATCAAGCCGAACGTGATCGTCTCCGCCGCAGCCTATACTGCAGTCGACAAGGCCGAAAGCGAAGAGGCGCTGGCCTTCGCCGTCAATGCCGAAGGAGCAACGGCGATAGCGGAAGTCGCGAAGGAGCTCGGGGTCCCGATCGTGCACCTGTCGACGGATTATGTATTTTCCGGCGATAAGGAGGGCCTCTATGTCGAGTCGGATGCGACTGGGCCGGTGTCGGCCTATGGTCGCTCGAAACTGGCCGGCGAAGAAGGTGTTGCCACTGCCAATCCCAACCATGTGATTTTGCGCACCGCCTGGGTCTATTCGCCCTTCGGCGCCAACTTCCTAAAGACTATGCTGCGGCTGGCCGAAACCCGCGATACTCTCAATGTGGTGGCTGACCAGCGCGGCTCGCCGACCAGCGCGATTGACATCGCCGACGCGGTGATTGCAATCGCAAAGCGCCTTTCTGCCGATAAGGACGATAAGCTGCGCGGGATATTCCACCTGACCGGCAGCGGCGAGGCCACTTGGGCGGATTTCGCCGAGGCGATCTTCGCTGGTCTGCGGGCCAAGAACGGCAAGGCAGTATCCGTTGGCCGCATCACGACGATGGATTATCCGACACCAGCAAAACGTCCCGCCAACTCACGCCTTTCCAACAACAAACTGAAACAGACTTATGGAATAGTACTGCCGGACTGGAAAGAATCCACAAATGTGGTACTGGAACGCCTACTCTAAGAATCGAGGCTTTCGAGTTTCTTACATAGGGAAGGAAAAGCATGAATGGTATCGTTCTTGCTGGCGGCTCCGGCACGCGCTCGTATCCGGTCTACGACGCTGTGCTGGCAGGAATTAAGGATCCAAGTCGTCACAACGATTCACGACGCCGAGGCGCTCAAGCCACCTTTCGGCGACAGGAATCAGGGGTGATTTTCATCGAATACGCGGTACAACCGAGCCGAGACGGCCTAGCGCAAAGCCGATGTATGCAGCCGGTCCGTGAATGAGGAAACTTCATGAAATTCGGCACCAGCGGTCTTCGCGGCCTTGTAACTGATCTTCAAGGCCACGCAGCGGCTCTCTACGCAACTGCATTTGCACGACATCTGCTGGATGCCGGATTGGCGATGGCGAGAGACCCTATCTTTGTCGCCGGAGACTATCGTCCTTCAAGCCCTGATATTGTTGCCACCTGCATCGGAGCACTGGCACGCGCCGGCCTGCAGCCGATCGATTGCGGCGCGATCCCGACGCCGGCTCTGGCGCTCTATGCAATGTCGAAAGGCTGCGCCTCGCTGATGGTCACCGGTTCGCATATCCCGGCAGATCGCAACGGCATCAAATTATATCGCCCGGATGGCGAGATCGACAAGGCGGATGAGCTCGCAATCACCTCTATCGCGGCCGATATCGGCGACGCAATCGTTGACCTGACACCTGGCATCGCTCAGAACGAAGAGCGCCAGGCCATTGAGCTTTTCCTGTCGCGCAACCGCGCGCTGCTGGCAGCGGGCGCCCTTGCCGGCCTGAAAATCGGCGTGTACCAGCACAGCACGGTTGCCCGCGATGGCCTGATTGACGTCATCGCCGGTTATGGTGCGGAAGTCGTGGCGCTCGGACGATCCGATCACTTCATCCCGGTCGATACAGAAGCTGTGTCGGCGCAGACGACAAAATTTATGCGCGACTGGGCGAAGGAGCATGCTCTCGACGCCATCGTTTCCGCCGATGGCGACGGCGACCGGCCGCTGGTGGCCGACGAGACGGGTACACCGCTGCGGGGCGACCTGCTCGGGCTCATCGTTGCGGGCTTCCTTGAAGCAAAGGTCGTTGTCACCCCGGTTACCTCCAATTCCGGCATCGAGGCTGCCGGCAGCTACCGCGTCACCCGCACCAAAGTCGGGTCTCCCTTTGTTATCGAAGGCATGAACAAGGCGACCGCTGCAGGCGAAACGGCGGTGATGGGCTTCGAGGCCAATGGTGGCGTGCTGACGCAGTCGGATTTCACAGTGGCGAACGGAACGCTCACCGCTCTTCCAACGCGCGACAGCTTTTTGCCGGTTCTGGCGACGTTGTTTCTGGCCAAACAGCGGGCCAAGTCGCTTTCGGCGATCGCTGCCGATTTTCACCTGCCGGTAGCGGCCGCTGACCGGCTCGAGAATTTTGCCGTTGAGACGAGTGCTGCACTAATGGCGCATCTGCGGGCTTCTCCTGCAAACCTCGCGTCCTTCCTCAAACCGCTCGGCGCCGTTGGCTCCGTCAGCGATATCGATGGTCTGCGCGTTACATTGGCTGATCGCACCATCGTTCACTTTCGTCCTTCCGGGAATGCGCCGGAAATGCGCTGCTATGTTGAAGCCGAGGACGAGACGGCTGCTTCCTCGCTGCTTGAAAAAGGCCTTTCGCTTGTTCGCGACTGGGCAAAAGCGCAGTGAGCGATTGCCTATTGAAGGTTGAACCCCTACAAACACGGTCCGTGCGTACCCGGAGATTTATTATGACCCAGAAGATCATTCCCGTCATCATGGCTGGTGGTAAGGGCACCCGCCTGTGGCCATTGTCGCGATCGAACGCGCCAAAACAGTTTATCCAGGTCGTCGATGAAAAGACGTTGTTCCAGGAAACTCTTGAGCGCGTGACCGACACCGCGGCATACGAGGCGCCTGTCGTCATCACCAATCAGGATTTTCGATTCACCGTGGCCGAGCAGGCCCGCGAAGTCGGCGTTGATTTGTCCGCCATCCTCCTCGAGCCGGTTGCTCGCAACACGGCTGCCGCCATCGCAGCCGCGGCTTTCCACTTGAAGCAGAAATTCGGCGAGGACGCCATCCTCCACCTTCTGGCATCCGATCACGAGATCGATGCAGGCAAGGATTGGAGCGAGGCGATCGCGACAGCGCGCCAGACCGCCGCATCGGGCAAGATCGTCACATTCGGTATCAAGCCGACCGAGCCTGCCACCGGTTACGGCTATATCGAACAGGGCGATGCGCTTTCGACCGGCGCACACAAGGTCAAGCGTTTCGTCGAGAAGCCGCAACTTGCCGCCGCAGAAGAGATGCTGGCCGCTAGCGGCTATTTCTGGAACTCCGGCATTTTCATGTGCCGGGTTGACCTGCTCCTGAATGAGCTTTCAAACTATGCGCCGGCCGTGTACGAGGCTGCGGAAGCCGCTGTCGCCAAGGCCACGATCGATCTTGATTTTGTCCGTCTCGATGAGGCCAGTTTTCAGGCGAGCCCCGATATTTCGATCGACTATGCGGTGATGGAAAAGACCACCAATGCCGCCGTGGTCACCTCGGCCTTCGCATGGTCGGATCTGGGTAGCTGGGATTCCGTCTGGAAGCTTGGTGAAAAGGACGAGAACGGCAATGTCGTCATCGGCCATGCCACCGTCATGAACACCGAAAATTCGCTGGTCCTGTCGCGTGCCTCGCATCTCGCAGTCCAAGGATTGAAGGATGTGGCGGTCATCGCCAGCGAAGACGCCGTCTATGTCGGTCGCCTCGACGAAGCTCAGGAAGTCGGCAAGCTGGTGAAACTCCTTGCCAAGGCGAAGGAGACATCGAACCTGACGGAAACTCACCCGACCTCCTATCGCCCCTGGGGCGGGTATACGTCACTGTTCAATGGCGATCGTTTCCAGGTGAAGCGGCTGTTCGTTTTGCCGGGCAAAAAGCTGTCGTTGCAGAAGCATTTCCACCGTTCTGAACATTGGGTCTGCGTAAAGGGCACTGCGGAAGTGACGGTCGGCGACGAGGTGACGCTCGTGCGTGAAAACGAGTCTGTCTATATCCCGCAGGGCGAGTTGCACCGGCTCTATAACCCCGGGCGTATCATGCTGGAGATGATCGAGGTTCAGACCGGATCTTTTCTCGGCGAAGACGATATCGTCCGGGTTTCCGACGAGTTCGGACGGGGATAAGCCCCGGACGTTTCAGGCGTGGTCCCATCCTTCCGCGCAAAGGAGCGGAAGGAGCGTTGTATCTGGCCTTCATAGGCTCGTTCAAGGAGGCTGTCCGCTTGGCCCCCACGGGGACGGGCAATATGGTACGCATAAGTCCGTCGGCAATCAGACCGATCGAAATGAGTCAAGGGAATTTTGAAACAGGCACGATTCTCCAACTGTATTGTGCCGCCGATCTGGCGGACTCATGCCTTTCCCGCTAGCAAGGAACAAAAAATGGGGGTCTTCTAAGTGCGAAAATTTCTCAACAAGCTCGTCTCTCCCAGGAGAGGCGATGCAGCCTTGCAAGCCGAACCCTCGCAGGGTGAACAAATCAGCGACGCCCACAGAATAAGCTTTACTTGTAATATCTGCGGGCAGAAAAACAGCAAGCAGCGCGATCGTTTCCACCGAGAGATTGTAGATTGCGAAGGATGCGGCTCAACGCCGCGTTTTCGCGGTCTCGCACTCGCTATATCCCGGCGGCTATGCGGAGAGAAGCATACCTTTGGACAGCTCTTGCCGCGGAATGATCTAAGGGGGATCAGCATGAGCGACTGGCCCCCACTGGTCGACGCGCTTGGAGCAAAGTTTCACCACACAAACACATATTACCATCAAGAACCACTACTAGACATCATGTCTTGCTCAGCGCTTCCGTATGGGAATTTGGATTACGTTATCTGCAGCGAAGTGTTCGAGCACGTAGTCCCGCCGCTCGAGCAAGGCTTTTCTAATCTCAGACGCCTGCTTTCGAAGAACGGGCTTTTAATTTTCTCCACTCCCTATACCGCAGCGTCAGAAACGACGGAGCACTATCCCGGAATGAGGGATTTCCGGCTGGTGCAGTTTGACGAGGAATGGGTCGTCGTTGCGAAGAACGCAGCGGGCGAGATCGATACTTATCGCAAGCCTATCTTCCATGGGGGTCCAGGTACGGTATTGGAGATGCGTGTCTGGGGGAGAGATCATCTTTTTGGCTCGCTACGAGCGGCCGGATTCGCTCAAATTGAGGAACTGGAATTTGATGAAGCGAATGGCTATTTCTGGCCGATCATCGTCGAAAGGCCAGAAATTGGTGCGCCGTCGCTCAATAAAATAATCACTGCTCGAGCGTCTTGACCTCATTGTGAGGGAAACTGACTATTTCCCTCACAATTCTGCCAAAAGCTTCTTTGCCATAGGCTTTTGCCGTCACCAATGCATTTTCGCGCATGCTCATGATTATTGGCGTATCCCATCCTTTCAATATTCTGATCGTCCAGTCGGCCATTTCATCGACACTGCTAATGATCACGCCGTTGATGCCGTGGTTTACGATCTCCGCTGGGCCACCCACCCCATAAACGATTGGTACGCAACCTGCGGACATCGCTTCTATGAGGCTAATTCCGAAATGCTCCGCCTCATGAGGGCTGATTGTATCATCGACCCCCCAGCCCGCGGCGTGGTAATACACCTTAGAACGTCGGTAATGGTCATCTAGACGGTCACGCAATTCGTCGACATGAAACTTTATTGGCAATCCCAACGCCTTAGTGCGCAGCATTGCTAGATGCTCTCGATGAACTGCTTCTTTGTGAGAAGCGCCAACGAGGCAGAGGTTGATGTCGATATCTGGCGCCTTCTCCATAGACCGTTGCAAGGCATCGATCATGATATCGTGGCGCTTGTTGTGTCCACCGGTAAAGAACCGCCCCACCCCAATCACTTGATTGGTCTTTTTCGCATTACCTAACCCGACGTCGTCACACGTTGGCGGAATGACATTGATATCGACATTTACCTCACGCCACGACGCCAACTGCGCCCTCACGTGCTTTTTCACGTAGTCTGAGTAAACAATATATGACGTATAGTCGTTATATAGCCCGAGCCTCTCGAACTCCTCTAAGTATTCGAGATTTGTAGGAAACGGGAACTGACATATGAAATAGTTCTTGCGCCCAAGTCCCTTTTTCGTCGGAAACAACTCGTTTCCTTGGAGCAAAAATACATCGAAAGGCGGCATCCTCTCCGCTTCCTTCCGCGTAACACATTTGAAGTCCATTTTATCGAATCCGAGATCCGTTATCACGGACATTACCCGCAGAATGCTTTGCTGATTTTCGAAGACGATTACGACCTGGGCTTCATCTGAGAATTCTTCCGCAATCGATAGAGCAAACTTCTCCCCTCCGCCTGGAATAAACTCGTATTGGAAATAGACACCAATCGTTGGCCTGTCTCGATCTATCTCGCTCTTGGCATATTCAAATCGTTTTAGATTTTCCTGCGCGCTGACCGTCGTCGTTGTGTGCGGAGTGCGGTGAGTGCCCAATAGATGATGCCACTTCGCCACAAGATTCTGCCGGTTTGTATCGATTGCAGAACCCAGGTTCGATGACGGAGGCATATCCACCATCGTCGCACTCTCAATATGAAAGACCGTTGACTGTGGGAAATAGTAAGTACCCTGGCCGCGCTCTTTAAGCTTCAAGCACAGATCAACGTCTTCATAGTATCCCGGACTCCAGCGCCAATCGTAACCGAGGGTGTCGAGGAAGCCTTCGCGACGCAATGCTATTGTAGCGCCAGTGCAGTAGTCTATTTCACGCGGTTTATTGAATTCGGGCGCCTCAGCGTTCCCACGCTTGCCCAGCTGGACGGAATAGCCTTCTGCGTCGATTAACGCTCCGGCTTCTTGAAGTTGTCCGGTTGGATACAAAAAGCGGGGGCCGGTGGCCCCGATACCCGGGTTTGTTTCCAGAGGATCTATAAGAGGTCCAAGCCAATTGGGCTCAACGACGATATCATTGTTCATAAGAACGATATATGGAGCGCGCGCAGCCTCTACCCCGATATTGTAAGCGTCCCCGAGGTACTGATTTCGATCAAGTCTGATAGCAGTTACGCGGTCTCGAAACTCCGCCTTTAGATCGTGCTCGCCCATCGGGCTGCCGTTGTCGACGACAATAATCTCGTACTGATAATCTTTCGTGTGAAGCCAGATCGAGAGTATGAGATTTTCGACAAGATCAGGTCGACAATAGGACAGGATTACTATCGAGACCTTAGGTGAACCTTCAGCGTACTTTTCAATTGATCTAAAAAATGTCTTTGTAAGCGGATAGTTTATTTTGACGTTGTCAGGAATCTCTTTGCGTTTCTTTACCGGTTTATCCTCTACGGGTGGTGTGAAGCCACGGGGGTCAACGAGATACACACCATCATGCGTTACTGGCGGCCTAGCGCGAAGACCTCGCCACGTATTCCTCAATCGCATGGTTATACCGGGCCTGCGACGACCGATGAACATAACTACTCGTTTCAGCACACCTACCCCCAATTACCAACAAGCAAAATGGCTCATAAACTTCCAGACGCGCGACATTTTATTGCCGCACTTTCTACCTGTATCGTCTCATCGAAGCCATTGGAAGAGCCGTCGCAGCGGTGCCGTTATCCTCCACGAGGTGCTTGATCGCAAAGCTTGGATCTCTGACCGCAGCACTTCCGCCTCTTGCAATTTATCGCTAAGTGAAGACAGCAATTCCCCATTTGCACACTTTAGTCTGTCTATCTCGAGTTGGTTCGGTACTGCGGTGCCGAGCGCGGTAATGTATTTTGCTTGTTCATCGGTTGCACCTGACAGGCGCTGAGAGATATTCAACTTCTCGACGAGCCGATCGGTTCCGGACATTTCTTTTTCAGATTTGTGGTCGGTTACGAAGAAGGTATTCCCAGAGATATGGCGTCTATTGCGTGCATTGGGTGAGCCCTTCTTGATCACGCAAACCGAATTCCTGAATGATACTTCCTCGATATCAAGCTCTAGATCCATCAAATCGACATTGTATCGTTCTGCGTAAGATACAAGAAGATTGAACGTCGTACGGTCGTCTCTCCAGAACTCCTTGTTCACAATGTCGGTGAGTAGTTTAAGAAATCCCATTGAACTTAAAGTTAGATCGGACCCGCCCCCGTACCAATCCCAATAAGACGTGTGGAGATCTTCAACAACGAACGAACCTCCGACGCGCAACATGGGGAAATACAGGGAGAATGATTTGATGACGTCGCTCACGACATGCGAACCGTCGTCGATCACTATGTCGAATTCTTGGGCCTCGTTAGCGATCAAATCATGCACATCGGGCAGGTTAGCGTCGCCTACGACAAGCTTGATACGGGTGTCCTCGAACGACAGGGAACGACATTTTTCGTCGATGTCACATCCGATAATCTTTTTAGCCTTAGGGAAATATTTGGCCCAGATTTCGAGCGATCCCCCATTCTGGACGCCGATCTCGAGAAGGTTGATGGCTTGCTGGCGATATTTTCCGAAGTGATTGTCGTAGGTTTCGAAATATGATGTCCATTTGTCTGATCCGAAACCATCGTGTTCACGGAAAATATTCCAAAGCTTGGGAAGCACCATCAAACCGACCTCTATCTAGGGATGCCCGCCTATACACATCATCGCAATTGAACTTTCAATCGTGAATTCATGTCCCTCTGAACTGCCCCCCGTCGCCCTTGGCTTGCGTGGCCCATAAGCAGGCGCTTCGAGACCCCGCTCAATATATTTGCGAATTGTCTTTCGATCGACGTTGGTCTGTCTGGCAATCGCCGACACCGACAACCCCTGCCGGTGCAAATCTAAAAATCATGACTATCTCCAATGAAAGAACACAAGGGGCAAAACGCCTTGAACTGGCGGCTTTTCCTTGGGTTCAGTTTCGTTTTGATCGGCATCGACGCCGATCGGCTCAATTTTTCCTTCCGCTGGACAGAGTGTTGCCGTCCTGCGGTTCTCGAACCAATCTCCAATGCGTGACCTGATGCGTTGGCTTCGGTCACAGAGTGATGTTCGGCTCCCGGTTTCCCATTCTCCCTAAGGAGCGCAGCCCAGTCCTACCGGGCTCGCTAGACGATCATCAGGACAACCGGGATATCGTCGACGCGCCTTCCGTGGGGCTGGCACCGCGCGGCTCGTAGGCGCGCTGGTCACGCAGGATCTGGAAGGCGATCGTCAAAAGCTTGCGCGCAACGGCCACGCGCGCCTTGTTTACTCCTCTGAACTTCAGGTGTTCGTATTGGGCGCGCAGCTGCGGATCGGTGACGATGGCGGGTGTCACCGCTTCGACGAATGCCCAGCGCAGCCACTTGTTGCCCTGCTTGATGATCTTGCCGTGGAAGGTCTTGCCGCCGGAGGAATAGGTCGACGGTACCAGCCCGGCATAGGCGGCAAGCTTCTTCGGGTTGCGGAACCGTGATATGTCGTCGATCTCCGCATCGATCAGCCGGGCGAAGAACTCGCCGATGCCGGGGATGGTCTTCAATAGCCTCACATTGCCATTGGCCTTGGTCATCGTCCGGATCGTCGCCTCCGACTGCTTGATGCGCCCATCGATGTCGCCGATGAAGGCGAGGCCACGGTCGATCTGGATGCGGTCGATCTCAGAGACGTTCACCTGCGCCAGCTGGACGCGGCCGGCCTTGCCGAACAGGTCGCCGAGCTTCTTCAACTGTGCCGTCTGCTCCGGATAGCGATCAAACACCGTGACGATCCGGTTCTTCGTCATCGTGCGCAGCCGCACGTAAAACATCCGCTCACGCAGCGCGACGCGCAGCTCTCGGGCTCGTTCGCCCGGTGCCCAGGCTTCCGGCACCAGGTCGGCTCTGAGCAGATGCGCCAGCACCGTCGCATCGATCTTGTCGGTCTTGATCTTGGCGTCGGCAATCGCCTTGACCTTCAACGGATGGGCGAGGACGACATCATCACAAATGTCGTCGAGCCAGTCGTAGATCACCATCCAGTTGCGCGTCGCCTCGACAACCGCATGGCTGTTCTCGCGATAGCGTTCGAGAAACCCGCCCAGCGACTGACGATCGTTCTTTACCCGGCCGGAGCGCAGCGTCTTGCCAGCCGAATCCTGCACCACGAGGTGGCTATAGGATTTGTGGTAGTCGACGCCGATATGGTAAGCATAGGAGGCAGTCATGCTTCCAACTCCCCTGTTGAGATTTTCCGAACCCCAACAGGATAAGCCGAAAGGCTGGAAGCGTGACTGTCCCTCGATCATCACCTGCATCTCAGTGATCCGTTCTCTCCAGAGGCGACCTCTTTCATGTCACCTCCC
>NZ_JBFTIN010000064.1:0-24647 GCF_056394785.1 Rhizobium sp. 10N414
TGGCGCGCTAGCGCCTTCGTTCAATCACGCTTCGCCAACCAGGGAAACCTCAAACTGATTTTGCAAGGAAACAGCCCGTTCGGTGGCTGTTTCCGGCAATTAGAAGATCTGCAGATCCTTCGATTCCTATGTCTAATCAGCAGCTTCCGAGTTCTTCACGGCCGACGAGTGAGACGCCGCGTTTTGTGTCAACAACTGTCCCGGGCGACAGCGGGCGGAACAGATTTACAGATCCCACCCTTTTGGGCTTTACGACGGCGGACGCGCCTCAAAACCCAAGAACCCCAAGACGCGTGACGATTGGCCGTGCGTACGCCGCCTTCGGCTTCATAGCCGACGGAAAACAATCATTTCCCGCCGTATTTCTTGGCAACGGCATTGCGGAGCTGCGATATATACTCCGTCATTCTCCGCTCATCGTCCTCAATGCTATTCCCGCGGCAGCCTTCGCCGCCGATCTCACTCTCCGCGTTGTGAGCGGCTTCGTCCAACCGCCTGCCGACCTCAACCATATCGACACCAGGAGCCTTGGCCATTATACGAAGAATGGTGTCCCTATCGTTGGGAACCTCCCGGCCGCAGTTCCTGTAGTCAACGACCTTCATCCCATAGATATTGGTGACTGCAAAGAACAGGTCAGCCACGTCATCGGCCCTTGCCATGAGGGCCAGACCCAACGAGAGCGCGGATGCGATGATAAGGATTTTCAGTTTCTCCGCCACCTTTTGATTCCAAGCTCGAATGAAAATGGGCAGTCTTCGCACGCCCGGTACCTGAGTTCAGTCATACGATCATCTCGCTTGGCGAATGGCAGCTCCGGCTCCGCCAGTCTGCCTGTCACCTGAGCATCGTGACCGTTGCCAATTGCGGGCATATTTCACAATAGGCAAAGGCGAGATCCGCCGGCAGACAGCGTGCAACGAAAAACCAACGTTCGCCTTATCCAATTTGCATGGCTATGCGTCTCTGATAGCTGCAATCCTTCCCTCGCGCACGGCAGCCTTGAGCAAAGCATGATCGCGCTCCGTCTGGTCCGCGTAAGCCAACGCGAAACTTCCCATTGCTGTGTCGAATGCGTCGTTTGAGGAACCGAGGTAACCGCTAATCGTTGCCGATATCTCGCTGGCCTTTGCATGAGCGCGAGCAAGAACCCAGCCACACGCCTGGGCATAGGCGTCCAACATCTCGGCATCGAATGTATCCACCAAAGGCTTGATCTTGGCATCGTGTAACTGTCGCACATAGAACTGTCGCCCGTTTGGCGCGGTGACCCAACCGAGGAATATGTCCGAGGCCGGCTGCATCAGGCGCTGTCCCATCACGACGCGCTGCCCGTGATGGTCATATTTGCTCTTCCCAGCATACGCCTCAAGGACGGAGTTCACCGCTTCCTTGAACTGCAAAAACAAGGGGTGGTTCCCCTCGGACATCATCAACGCGATCCAGCATCTCCGGCCAACGCTACCGACGCCAACCACCTTGATGGCGACATCGACGAGTTGGTAGCGATCGAGCAGCATCCGACGATCCTCATCCAGCGATTGGCGGTAAATGTGCAAAAGCTGTTCGAGGGGTACCTCCGCTTCGGGAGTGCTGGTCGCCCGCTCATGAAAGATCAGTGGCGGTTGGTCCGTAATGCGGATCTGCCCGCCGACGGAAGCCGCGAGGTTTGGAAAATCAGATTCTGAACCACTACGGTTTGCTGCCTTCTCGATCCGCTTCCTGGTGCTCCCTTGCATGGCCGTCGGTAACGATTCGACAAAGTCTGAGGCCCCAGTTTTCGCGTACCAAATTGCAAGCGGGCTCTTTTTGAAGAGTTTGCGCATGTGCTCGCGATATCTGCGCGCGCAATTGACGGCACTATCCCGGCCCCGGTGGTCCGAGATTCCGTTCGATCTGGCTGCAAGAACGACTGATGCGACAAGTCGCTTGACGTCCCACTCCCAAGGGGCTGGCGCCGTTTCATCGAAATCGTTGATGTCAAAGATGATGCTGCGTTCGGGCGTGGCAAACCCACCAAAATTGACAAGATGACAATCGCCGCATGCCTGGACCTTCAGTCCCGTGGCTGGCGTTTGTGCCAGGTCGGCGGCCATGACGCCGGCCGCCCCACGATAGAACGCAAAGGGAGATGGCAGCATACGGCCATACCGGATCGGAATGAGTTTCTTCATTCGACCGTCATCCGACTCGCGCAACAGGTCGATCGGATCTCGCCGTCGCTGGATCTCATTCCATCGCCTCTGCTGCTCGCGCGGGATTTTGTCGCGCAGCGCCTTACCCATCGCAAGCCGGGCGTTCGGCGTCACGAAATTCGCGGAATGCCCAGAGCCAGACGAGACTGAGGTTTTGGTGGCGTCTTCTGCGTGTACCATGTTCAGAAAGCCGACAGTTTCACTGAGGATTGAGAACCAGTCATGATATCAACTCAGGCCTCGGGGGGACTTTGTTGCTGCCAGGCGCGCACGCCATCGGTCGTCCGTTCGAAGAAGTTTGGTGGGCCTACCGCTGTCTCGATACCGGCTTTCCGCATATCGTCGCGGACGGCGTCGCGCACGCGGACAAAGCCCACAGCAATGCCGGCTTTTTGCAGCTCTTTGACTAGACCAAGCAGTTCATCTCCGGCGCTGATGTCGATGAAGTCGACGGAATCACAATCCAGAAGGACGCGCTTCACGTCGAGCCGCGTCGCGAGCGACGCCTTCAGGGCCGTGCTCACGTGGCCTATGCTTGCGAAGAACAGGTCGCCGCCGACCCGCCAGATCAGCAGCCCCGGAAACGTGGCTGCTTCCGGATGGCGCTTGACTTCCCGATAGGCTTCCATGCCCGGCAGCTGACCAAGCTCGGCCCCTTTTGGATGGCTGGTCAGATAGATCAAGGTTATCAACGACAGCACGACACCCAGCGCGATTCCCTGCAGCACCCCCAGCGTCAACTCGCCCACGATGACAATGGCAGTGCTGCCAAACGCCCAGCGGCTTCGAGCCAGCAACTCCAGCAAATAACTTGGCTTGGTCAGATGCAGCATCGCCGCGATGACAATAGCCGCCAGCGCCGGCTGGGGCATGTTTCGAAACAGAGGGGTCAGAAAGATCAGCGTCAAGAAGCTAAAGACGGCCGCAACCACATTGGCGATCTGGCTGCGAGCGCCAGCAGCGGTGGCAACCGAGGTTTTCGATAGGCTGCCGACCACGAGAAAGCCACCGAAAAGTCCGCTCAGAATGTTCGCAGGCCCGTGTGCCACAAGCTCCTGATTAGGATCGATCGTACCACCGCTCTGTAGAGCGGCAGCCTTTGCCGCCCCGAGCGCCTCTGCGTAACCGACCATCACGATTGCAAGCGCGCCCGGCACAAGCTCGCTTAGTGTGGAGATTTCCGGATTGGGCAGAGTTAGGTGGGGCAACCCGGATGGGAGGTGGCCAGCCACATGCACACCAGTCGCCTCTCCGCCAAGCAGTCCGATAATGATTGTCGCAACGGCCATGACGACGAGGGCCGCAGGTATCTTCGGAGCCAGGCGGCGCAACAGCAGCATAGCGCCGAGAGATAGAACACCGGTTATGACCGGCGCCGCAGAAACCTCCGGCAAATGCTGCAAGATGTGCCAAAGCTTGGTGAAGAAGTTGCCCGACGCGCCACTGATCCCGAGCAGATGAGGCACCTGGCCGATGATGGTGACGTAAACCAGCCCTTCGATGAAGCCACGCATCACGGGCGTTGGGATGAAGCTCGCGACCCACCCCATGCGCATGATTCCAAAAGCGAGAAAGAAGAAGCCGATCAGCACGGCAAGCGTAGAAGTCAGCGTGTTGAATTCCGCCGTTCCCTGAGACGCAATGGCGCCAATGGTCACCGCGGAGATCAACCCGGTCGCTGTGTCTGGTCCGACCACAAGCTGCCGCGACGTGCCAAGGAGGGCGTAGGCGATTAACGCCGGCACGATCGTATAGAGGCCCATGATTGGCGGTACACCAACGATGCCCGCATAGGCCATGCCCTCAGGCACCATGACCGCCCAGAGCGCGAGGCCGGCAAGAACATCCGGCAATAACCAGTCGGTTTGATAGCCTGGAGCCCAATCCAGAATAGGCAGATATCTATGAGCTGCAGGTGCCACAGCGGCGTTGGCCATCGTCCACCCTCCCACGTGCGAATTGTCACATGCACACGCAAAGCCGAAGACAAATCACTGCCTTATCTTTCTCCGCCCCACCGGCTACGCCAACACAAGGAAGATGAGCCCCAGGTCTCGACGAGGATGGAGCCGATGACCCGAACTGGCACTCGCTTCGAACTGATCAGACGCCAGTACGGCGGCGTTTCATTGGTACTTCTGGCAGGTATTTCCCGACCAGCGCAAGCAGCGGCGGTTGTGGCGCTTCTCGACTCTGGACTCGCATTTGCCATTGACCATTGTCTGGCCCACGCCGCAACCGGCGACGACAGGCGTGATCATGCTCTCTGATTGAATTGGCGAGCGAGGCATTGCCTGCGTCGTCGAAGCGATTGCGAAGACAAACCCCAGAACAGCAATTAGTCTGATCATTGTTCCCTCCTACTGTTGCGCTTCATTCAAACTTGAGAACGTCGATTCAACTCTGGAATCCGGGCAGCCGATGATCATGCTGCCAAAGAAGCTGTGCACCTACCAGATATCTGGGGCCCAGCATGTTGCGAGAGTTTTCCGAAAAAGCGGAAGCACAGCCGATCTCGCTTCTATAATGCTTGTTTCGGAAGAGCCCTACTCCTCAAATTATGCTCCTAATTTCGGTCGTTGGCGAGCGAAAATCAACTTTAAGGCCATGTTGTATTGCAGGAGGTTGCGTAGAAAACCATGTGAAATATCACGCTTTCATGGAAGTGCAGTTTGCAATTGCTTTTCGCAACGGGTCCGGCAGGACATACCGTTGCGTGACTTCGCATCATAGCTAGCGCAACCAATCCGCTGATACCGGATCAGACTCGCCATTGGCTCCGTTCGGAACTAGAATTGAGGGGCCGCAGCAAAGGTTGCAATGTTCTGCTTGTTGTCGCAGCCTTCTCGACAAGAAGGCAGCCGCCTTTTCTGGCTCTCGATTGCGGCAGCAGGCCTGTGGCAGGCCATCGATCTCGATCCTGTGTGACCAACATAGGAGGTCGCGTTCCCGATCTGGTGCCGCGGTGCTAGTGCCGATGCAATTGCCGGAGGTGACAATGGCTTATTCGATTCGAAAGCGGCTAGTTGCACCACCTGTCGCAGAGACGGAAAGGATACACGTCCTCGGGCTGCCGAACGCCCGATTCTACCCGGATCGGGAAATCGACGCGATCGTGCAAGAGGGCCTGCTTGCCGTGGATCGAGAACTTGTTCTCCTCGGTTCGGATCCTGATGGTGTGCTCCCACCCTCAAACCTTCTCGCTCTCTCCGGCGGTGGAGACAAGGGCGCTTTCGGCGCCGGGCTCATGGTGGGATGGACCGCAAGCGGCCAGCGCCCCGAGTTCAAGCTGGTGACGGGCGTCTCCACTGGAGCCCTGATCGCTCCCTTTGCCTTTCTCGGTCCCTCCCGCGACGAGCAGCTTCGCAGCGTGTTCACCGGCTTCACGCAAGAGAACATCTTCATTCCGCGGTGGCTCACGTCGCTGCTCTACGATGACGCGCTCGCCGATACTACGCCGCTTTTCAGCCTGATCTCAAAATTCGTGAATGCGGAAATGCTGGCCGACATCGCCCGGGAATATTCCAAGGGGCGGCTTCTGTTCATTGGAACCACCAACATCGACCTTCAACGCCCGGTCATCTGGAACATGGGTGCTGTCGCAGCGAGCGGCCACCCTGGGGCGTTGGATCTCGTGCGCCGTATCCTCCTCGCCTCCGCGGCCATACCTGGTGCATTTCCGCCGGTGTTGATCAAGGTCGAGAACGACGGCCACGTTTATAACGAGATGCACGTCGATGGCGGCGCGATTGCGCAGACTTTCCTTTACCCACCAGCGCTTGAACTGGAACGCGAGGCGGCCTGCCGGGGAATAGGGCGCGAGCGAAATGCCTACGTTGTTCGTAACGGCCGCTTCGACCCGGATTGGGGCACTACGCAGCGCTCCTTCCTGAGCATCACGCAACGCACGATCGATGCGATGATCCATTACAGCGGTATCAGCGATGCAATCCGTATCCACGCGGATGCACAAAGGGATGGCGTGCGGTTCCATCTCGCCTACATCGGCGCCGACTTTCAGTTCACGCCGCTTCGGAAATTCGACCAGACGTACATGCAAGCCCTCTTCGACTACGCCTTCCAGAAGGCGCGGCAAGGGTACCCCTGGGTAACGTCGATCTCAGATGCTTATGGGCGACGCGCCGGATAATCGCAAGCTGCACGCGACCAGCGGCGCTGAAGATGCGCGTTCGCGCGAAAAACCAAGAAACGGCAGTCTTCCGCAGACCCGCCGATTGTGGCAAATTGAGTGTCTGCGCGCACGTGTTGTCGAATTGTTGAAACGCTGGCCGCCGAGGGTCTCCTGAGTTATAGGCCAAGAGTTGCTTTCGTGGTGGCTGGAAACCGCGAGGTGAAGCGATGAACGCCGAACAGATTCGCCTGGAGCAAGCTCGTACTCACCGCGCCCCTTGGAAAAAATGGGGCCCGTACCTCAGTGAACGGCAGTGGGGAACCGTTCGGGAGGACTGCAGCGACGACGGCAACGCGTGGGAGTACTTCAGCCACGACCAGGCGCGTTCACGCGCCTACCGGTGGGGCGAAGACGGACTGGCCGGCATCTCCGACGACCAACAGCTCGTCTGCTTTGCACTGGCGCTCTGGAACGGCAAAGACCCGATTCTCAAGGAACGGCTTTTCGGTCTCACCAACGGCCAAGGGAACCACGGCGAGGACGTCAAGGAGTACTACTTCTACCTCGATTCCACCCCGACGCACTCGTACATGAAGTACCTCTACAAGTATCCCCAGGCCGCTTACCCTTATGGGGACCTGATTGAGAAAAACGGGCAACGCGGGCGCCACGACTTCGAATACGAGCTGATCGATACCGGTGTGTTCAACGACGATCGCTACTTCGATGTGTTCGTCGAGTACGGGAAGGCGTCGGCGGAAGATATACTGATCGAGATTACCGTCCACAATCGCGGGCCTGAGGCGGCGGAACTGCACGTGCTGCCAACCCTCTGGTTCCGAAACATCTGGTCGTGGGGAGGCGAAGTTTCGCGACCAGAGCTCCACCAGATTGGCGACCGTGCCAGTGCGGTGTCGATCTCGCATCCCGATCTCGGTGAGCGTTACCTTCATGTGGAAGGGACGAACACGCTGTTGTTCACCGAGAACGACACGAACAACACGCGCCTTTTCCAAGGGACCAATCAGAGCGCATACCTCAAGGACGGCATCAACGAGTACATCGTCCACGGGAACTCAGAGGCAGTGAACGCGGCCAAGCAGGGAACCAAGGCGTCGGTGCACTACCGTATGACGGTTCCGGCGGCAGGATCACACACTGTTCATCTGAGGCTGAACGAAACGCCGCCTGCCATGGGATCGGCTAGCAAGCGAACGCGGGGACCGTTCGGGGCCGATTTCGTAGCGTTGATGAACGAGCGCCGGCGCGAGGCTGACGAGTTCTTTGCGACGGTGATCGCTGACGGGCTCGACGAGGATCAGGCACGCGTAATACGGCAGGCGCTTGCCGGCATGCTCTGGACCAAGCAATTCTTTTACTACGACGTGAACAAGTGGCTAAAGGAGCACGGTTCCGATCCCTTCACGTCGTCACGACGCGCTCCGCGCAACGACCACTGGCACCACATGTACAATGCCGACATCATCTCGATGCCTGACAAATGGGAGTATCCGTGGTACGCCGCGTGGGACCTGGCTTTCCATGTCCTGGCCCTGACAATGGTGGACCCCGACTTCGGCAAACAGCAGCTCGACCTTATGCTGCGTGCACGGTACATGCACCCAAACGGCCAGATTCCCGCCTACGAATGGAACTTCGGCGACGTCAACCCGCCTGTGCACGCCTGGGCCACGATCTTCACGTACCGCCTCGACAAGGCCGCCAAGGGCCAAGGAGATGAGGAGTGGCTGCAAAGCAGCTTCCAGAAGCTGCTCCTGAACTTCACCTGGTGGGTCAACCGCAAGGACCGGTCCGATCGAAATGCATTCGAGGGTGGCTTCCTGGGCCTCGACAACATCGGCGTGTTCGATCGCAGCGCGCCCCTGCCCACTGGCGGTTATTTGGAACAGGCCGACGGCACCGCGTGGATGGTTCTTTTCTGCGAGAACATGTTCGAGATCGCGGTCGAACTGGCTCGGAGCAATCCACAATACGCGGATATGGCACTCAAATTCGTCGAGCACTTCTACTGGATCGCCACGGCCATGACACACGTGGGTGACGCGGGAATGTGGGACGAGGAGGACGGCTTCTTCTACGACGTGCTCCGGCTGCCGGACGGCAGGGCTCAGCGCTTGAAAGTCAGGTCCATGGTCGGCCTGCTGCCCCTGTGCGCTGCGACGATGTTCCAAGGGAAAATGACCGACAAGTACCCGGAGGTCCGAGACCGGATCAATTCGTTTTTCGAAACCCGCGCCGAGATTCGTACGGCCATCCACGACCCGCTCAAGCTGGGTGTCGCCGGCCGCCAACTGGCTTCCATCCTGGATGAGCGCAAACTGCGGCGAGTGCTGGCGGTCATGCTCGACGAGGACGAGTTCCTGAGCCAGCACGGAATCCGCTCGTTGTCTCGATATCATGCCGAGCATCCGTTTACCTTTCGAGTCGGCGACCGGGATTATGGTGTTGGCTATCTTCCAGGCGAATCCGACAGCGGAATGTTCGGTGGCAACTCGAACTGGCGCGGTCCAATTTGGCTGCCGGTCAATGGTTTGATCATCCGGGCACTGCTCCAATACTACGCGTACTTCGGAGACGACTTCAAAGTCGAATGTCCCACCCGGTCGGGACGACATATGACCTTGTATCAAGTGGCAGAAGAGATCACCAACCGCCTTTCTCGCATCTTTCTTCGCGACACTGAAGGACGCCGGCCGTTGTACGGAGGCACCGAAAAGTTTCAGCAGGACCCTTATTGGCGGGATCTGATCCTGTTCTATGAGTATTTCCACGGTGACAACGGTGCGGGACTGGGTGCGAGTCATCAGACGGGATGGACCGGCATCATCGCRCGCATGATGGACCTGTTTGCCACTACATCGCCTCAGCAGGTGCTGGAAACCGGCAGGTTGGCGGCGACGGCAGATGTAGAGCCCGCGGTAAGTGCATGACTCGACGGACAATTCGTGAGGTTCGGCCGATGGAGAAGCCACGCTATCCGTGCCTGTATCAGATCAACACGCGCGTCTGGCTGACAGAACTGTCGCAGACACTCGGACGGACTGCAACGCTCGACGACATACCGGATGCCGAGCTCGATCGACTGGCCGCGACCGGGTTCGACTGGATTTGGCTGCTCAGCGTGTGGCGAACGGGATCAGCCGCCCAGCAGGTATCGCGCTTGAATAGCGAGTGGCGACACGAGTTTCAGGAGACGCTCCCCGACCTTCGAGAGGACGATATCGCCGGCTCGGGTTTCGCGATCTCCGGCTACACCGTGCATCCAAGCCTCGGGGGCGATACAGCGCTGGCGCGTGTGCGACAGCGCCTACGGGATCGCGGTCTGCGGCTGATGCTCGACTTCGTTCCCAACCACACGGCGCCGGATCATCCCTGGGTGGAGGAACACCCGGAATATTATGTGGCAGGAACCGAGTCAGACCTTGAGCAAGCGCCGCAGAATTACACACGTATCCCCCAGAACGACCGGGTGGTGGCGTTTGGACGCGACCCGTACTTCGCGGGCTGGCCCGACACATTGCAGCTCGACTACAGCAATCCAGCAACGCAACAAGCGATGTGCAGTGAACTCCTCAGGATTGCGAGCCAATGCGACGGCGTCCGGTGTGACATGGCGATGCTGGTCCTGCCGGATGTATTCGAGCGCACCTGGGGCCGCCGCGCTCCGCTGTTCTGGCCGGATACGACGCGGCGAGTGCGCGATCGCGTCCCGGGATTTTGCTTCCTGGCGGAGGTGTACTGGGATCTCGAATGGACGATGCAGCAGCAAGGCTTCGATTACGCTTACGACAAGCGGCTATACGATCGCTTGCGCGATGGCCACGCAAGGCCCGTGCGCGAGCACTTTCGCGCCGGCCTTGACTTCCAGGACAAGGTCGCGCGTTTCATGGAGAACCACGACGAGCCGCGCGCGGCCGCTACTTTCACGCCGTCGATGCACCAGGCAGCAGCCGTCGTCACATACCTGTCACCAGGTCTGCGGTTCTTTCATCAAGGTCAATTCGAAGGACGCAGGAAGCGCATTTCGCCGCACCTTGTCCGTGCGCCGAGCGAACCCGTCAATGAAGCCGTAAGGAGATTCTACGAACAGCTGCTCGCGGTGATGTGCAAGACGACCGTTCGCGATGGTGATTGGCACCTGCTCGAGTGCCGGCCGGCGTGGGACGGAAACTGGACGTGGGATGGGTTCCTGGCGTTTGGATGGCAGCATAAAACAGCACGCCTGCTCGTCGTCGTGAACTATGCCAGCAACCAGGGCCAATGTTACGTGCGACTGCCATGCGCCGATCTGGGTGGTGGTACGGTCCGCTTCACCGACCTCACGAGTGGCGCTCGTTACGAGCACGCCGAGAACGACCTTTTGTCGACAGGGCTCTACATCGACTTGCCACCCTGGGGATATCACTTGTTCGAGATGGAGCCAGCCTAACCGACGTTCCGTTAGTGACGGGACGATGTGAGAGATGCCGCGTTGCGCACACGACAGCCGCTGTATACTCTCGAGTACGTCGAAGGCAGCAGTTCGGAGCCCGTCGCGCCTGCGCGGGACGGGTTCCGATCGGGAATAAACCTGGATCCGCCTGTCTGCGTCGACCATCCTGTGCATACGCTCTACTCACATCTGCGCGGCGCCTCAGTAGCTGGCGGAGCCGTCATTCTGTTCGGTTGCGATCCGTTGAGTTGAGCGCCTATGGCAACCTCGATAAGCTGCAGCGCAAGTCCCGATACCGAAAAGCCGGTCGTGTAAACTGAAACGCAGATGCCGAAGACGACAAGCGACAACGTATCCGCTAGCAAAGTCGCGCCAATCACGACGACGACCGGTTCAAATCCGAGAACGCCAAGACGCGCAACAATTGGTAGCGCGAGCAAAGTGTGCGATGACAACAGCGAGCCGATGACTGAACGATCGAGGTACTCGCTGGTCGTTGCGGAACGGTCAGCAACCTCTCCGTGCCGCGGACGAACACCCGCCGCTCCTAATGCAGCTACTTATCATACTACATCAACCGGTCTGGAGGCTACGTTCGAGATCCGTAACACCCTCTGGTGAGGTTGAGCTATAATGCCATTCCGACGGTATCCTTGAGGGCGCCGTCTGGGCCCTCAGGTGTGGCGTCTGAAGCCAAGGAGGGCAAGCTCATGTTTCTCGATTATTTCGCCCTGGGCGTCCTGATCTTCGTGGTGATAACCATTTTCTATGGGATCATCGCCATTCACGACATACCCCATCTCATCGCCAAGTCGCGCAATCACCCGCATCAGGATGCAATCCACATCGCAGGCTGGGTAAGCCTGTTCACACTCCACGCCATCTGGCCGTTCCTCTTTATTTGGGCAACGCTCTATCGTGAGGATCGCGGCTGGGGCATCCGCCAAGATGGGAAGCTCCCATCTCAATTCGAAGCCAGTGCCCAGATCGCCCGTCTCCATGCTCGCATCGCCGAGCTTGAAGGACAAGGGACAGCGAGGGAGATAGTCTGATGGAACTCCTGCTTATGATGATCTACGCAGCGATCTGCATTGTAATCTTCAAGCTGTTCAGAATTCCGGTCAATCAATGGTCCCTCTCCACAGCGGTGCTTGGCGGCATCTTCATCATTTCCGCTCTGATCCTGGGGATGAGTTACAACCACCCGTTCTCAAGCGACGGCCGCATCTATTTCACCTCATCGCCGGTAATCCCGGCGGTCGGAGGGTTGGTGGTTGACGTGCCGGTCCAAGCGAACATGCCGTTGAAGAAGGGCGACGTACTGTTCCAGATTGATCGACGCCCCTACGAG
This sequence comes from Rhizobium sp. 10N414, assembly GCF_056394785.1. Lineage (NCBI taxonomy): Bacteria > Pseudomonadati > Pseudomonadota > Alphaproteobacteria > Hyphomicrobiales > Rhizobiaceae > Rhizobium > Rhizobium sp. 10N414. Next base: position 12,132 of record NZ_JBFTIN010000064.1, read on the forward strand.
TTCGCGGTCGACCAGAAGAAGGCGCAACTCGCCGAGGCCAAGCAGACGGTGCTGCAATTGAAGGCCGCGCTGGATGCAGCCCAGTCGGGGGTGGAGGGCGCCATCGCCACGCGCGACCGGACACAGCAGAGCTACGATCGCATAGTACAGTCGAACGAGAAGGCCAAGGAGGTGGGGCGTGCCGCTGTCTATTCGGAACTCGAAGTCGACAACCGGCGCGGCCAGTATCTGACGGCCGAGGCTGCTGTAGCCACGGCACAAGCGCAGGCCACGCAAGCGCGCCTTGCCTATGAATCTGAAGTCAACGGCGTAAACCCGACCGTTGCCCGTGTCACTGCCGAATTGAACAATGCTCAGTTCGAGCTCGACCAAACGACCGTTCGGGCGCCGAGCGATGGCTATGTGGCCCAGCTCTTTCTGCGTCCGGGCATGATGGCCAACCCGCTTCCCTTGAGGCCGGTCATGGTCTTCATCAACAGCGAAGACAGGCAACTTGCCGCGGCATTTATCCAGAATTCCCTCCAGCGCGTGCGGACGGATGATGAAGCGGAAGTCGCCTTCAAGGCAGTTCCCGGCAAGATCTTCAAGGCAAAGGTGGGGCAGATCATCGATGTCATGGCGCAGGGTCAACTTCAGCCAACTGGCGCCCTCATCGACCCGCAGTCGCCCGAGCGCCTACAACCCGGCCTGACCTTGGCCCAGATCAACGTCACCGAGGATTTGACCCCGTACCAACTGCCGGGTGGTGTCGTTGCCGAAGTCGCCATCTACACCGAGCACGTGCATCACCTTGCTCTACTTCGTAAGGTCTTGCTGCGGATGAGTAGCTGGATGAACTTCGTGTTCCTCGAGCACTGATGCGGGCGGTCGGCACACCCGCGGGCTGGAAGGGCGATTTTTGCCGGTGTGGATGCGTGAGAGAGAACGAGGTTTTCCGATCTCGTGGGTCGTCTACAATTGCTCCTTCGCTCTCCCATCATGGGAGCAATCGAAGGCAAAGCAAGCCGCCTTGCCCTATTTGGTGGCGGCTTCCTTGCGCCGCTAGGTTGCTGTATATTAGGGAGAGCACCTGTGACATTGCGCGCACAACCAATCAATAGGCAAAGCCGGAGGTCTGCCGAACTTGGCCGCGCCGCTTGCGACAATCGCAATTCTTATGCAAGCCGTCATTTTGATGGGTTAAGGTTGAGCCGAGAGTCGCAACCGGACTGTCCAAGCGAGAGCGGACCCAAGTGAGCGCTGTAGAGGCTATTCCATCCCGCGCCGTTGCTTAAACCACGCGGAGTGTATTCTTACTGTGTCAGCGGAGGAAACACCCATGCGATATCGATCGGAATCCCCGTTTCAAAATGCCAGACTGCTTACCGCTGCCTTGGCGCTAGCGGCGCTGGCCGGCGCGACGGCCGCCCATGCCGATGATAAGCAGGCGAAGGACCTGCTGAAGGCAATGTCGGACTATATGGCGGCGCAAGAGGCAATCTCGTTCGAGTATGACACGAGCCTGGAAGTCGTTACCAAGAAGCACCAAAAGCTGGCACTTGCTAGCTCCGGCGCCGTGACGCTCAAAAGGCCCGACAAGATACGCGTTACGCGTCAGGGCGGCTTCGCCAATGTCGAAATGGTATTTGACGGAAAAACGCTGTCGGTGCTCGGCAAGGACGCCAACCTCTTTGCTCAGACCGAAGTGCCGGGAACAATTGATCACCTCATCGACGCATTGCGGGACAAATTTCACAGGCCGTTGCCGGCCGGGGACATCTTGATGTCTCATCCCTACGACGAGCTCATGCCCCATGTCGTCGATGTGAAGGATCTCGGGAGCGGCGTCATTCGGGGTGAGGAATGCGACCACCTCGCCTTTCGCACCGATGATGGGGTGGATTGGCAAATCTGGATCGCCCAGGGTCAGAGCCCGTATCCTTGCCGTTATGTCGTCACCAGCACGAAAGTGGCGGGGTTTCCGCAATACACGATCGACATAAGGTCCTGGAAGGCGGGAGCGGACGGGGCAGCAGGAGACTTCAGCTTCAAAGTTCCCGATGGGGCCAAGGAGCGGAAGCTGAGCGACCTTCCCGACACCGACGAACTGCCAGAAATATTCTCCGTAAAATGATCAAACTCGAAGGAGGAACGACATGCTCAGGCGAATCGCAATCATATTGCTGGCCTTGGCCGCCGGCGCTTCATGCATCGAAATTGGCGGCGGCCTACCGGTCGAATTCAACTTCGTGTCAAACGCCGAGGCCAGGGTCGGGCGCCCGCTGACACCTGTCAGCGTCGCCGGCGTTGCTCGCAGGAGCGCGCGCCGATGCGCGGCTGGGGTCTATAATTGTTAGCTAAGGTGGCGGCCGAAAGCGAACAGCATCCATCTCCTCCTCTTCGGGGAGCAACCTTCCTTCCTGAGGACGACGCGCTATCAGCCATGCGGAAGACCTTGCATCCAGGCATTTGCTGAAGCTTTGGGTTGGCTTGGGAAGGGCGGATGTGGATGGTAGATTATCGGCACCCCCGTGGCAGCGGCATGCCTTGATGTCTCCTACATTGAGCCTTGATTTCATTGCAGGACATTAGGGGCGCTTGAAACACAGTCGGGCCATGTGGCGGCGACGCACTTTCCGGTGAAGGTAAATGGCTATCAATGCCTGCGAATGCAGAGGTGGCTCCCGGCAAGGCTCGCTATAGCTGTACCAATTGCGGAACAACAGTATCGGATGTTGAACACTAGAACTTCCGACGTTCGGCAGAACACCAATGGATCCAAAATCGGCCCGCTAGGTCGGAAAAGTCGTTTCTCGATCTCGCGAAATGGGACGGCGACGGCAAGTTCGTCAGGAAGGCGTGCGTTGGTGAACCCCTCAAACTGCCTGCATGTAATCCGCCACACTGTAGCAATGGCTCGCCTGATAGGCGTTCCGCCCCCGGTTCATGTGCGTCAGGTTGAACGTGCGAATGGCGCTCAGTACGCGGCGGCTTCTGAGGAATTTGCGGATCGAGACAGAGCCGCGCACATTGATGCCGAAAATATCCGCACCACGCGGGAAGAAGTAACTGACGTGCTCTGGCATCGCGACACTTTGCTCAAGAAAGTGTTCATCCACCCGGCTCGGCGTTGCTGAACCATCTGTAGTGAAATCCGACAGATGGACGATGAATCGGGCGCGGATATCGTCACCGTGGGCATAAAGCGTGAAGAGCTCCATCCAGCTCGCATTGACGCGTACGAGCGGCTTGTCCGAGGTGGATGGCAGACAGGAAACCGACCAGTAGTAGCGCTCGGTCTTGCGCATGATTGGAATGCAGTTTGGACCGTATAGCCCGAGAATCTCCAGCAGTTCCCTCGCTTGCGGGCGACTGAGGAGCTTCTCAAATCGAGCGACATATTTGAAGCGCTGTTCAAGGGACTCCGGGCGCTCGCCCGCGTCCAACAAGTCGATCTTCCCCGCAATCCAATCGCGCTGCTGCTGAAGATCGAGGAATTGCCCCACACCGGTTGTTCTCGGGCGTGAAGTCGCGCCCATGTCAGACGTCCTGCGAATTTCGTATGCTTGTCATCGTCCAGCTCCTGTCCCCGCTAGAATGTCAGCGTGTCTAAGCATCAATGCGCCTTCGAATGATACCTCGCCAATGGGAAATCTGGAAAGTCTGGGCAACCAGGATCAGAAAGTTACATGACCGTTCGTCGTCTTGGCAACGGATCGCGGTCGCGCCAGCCGGATGGCGCGATCGTCGATCATCCCGGTCATCGTTCCGAAGCCTATTGCTGCCAGAACGTCTGCATCTCTTCGGGCGTGACCTTGCCGTCCTTGTTGGCGTCCACGCTGTCGAAGACTCGCCTGTGGATCGTCATCACCTCCTCGAAGGACAGCGCGCCATCCGCGTTCGTGTCGGCGATCGCAAACATAATCTTCATCATGGGTCCTCGGATACCCATCATAGGCATGCCGCCCACCATGCCGGACTGCATCATGTTCCCGGCCATCATACCACCAGCCATCATGCCTGGTCCGCCTGGCATAGCGCCCTGGCCCTGTCCCATCATGCCACCCCCCATCATGTGCGGCATTCCAGACTGTGGGGTGGCCTGCGCCAAATTCACAGGATGATGGAGATCGGCTCCGCTCGTCTGGCCGAAGACGGCGCCGGCTCCGCCTATAGCAATCAGCGCGGCCAGCAGGACCGCATTTGCAGTTCGTATGGTTCTCATGTCGTTTCTCCTTTTGCTGGTCTGTATCCGCGGCTTCTTACTGAACGAATTCTATTGTGGTTCCCGACGACCGCGCCGGCGGACAACTAGGCGATCGACGCGCGCCGCAGCCGATGACGCTAACCGAGGATCGGCAAGAGCAGCAGCCCGAAGATTGGATAGAGCACGCCTGCCGCTCCGGGCACACCCGCCGCGTTGTAGTATGCGAGCGAAGAACAGGTTCTGGCGGATGTTGCTCATCATCGCCTGGCTGAGCTTTCGCGCCCTCGCAATGCCCTGCAGTTCGCCCTCCACCGGGCTGCATATGCAGCCACTTTGACATGCGAACAATGAACCTGCCGGCTGCGTGCTTCTTTGATATGAATCAAGAGTGCGGAAACATCACCCTTCCGCTTCGGAACCCGGCATCAACCAAGCAAATGCCGCGGTGCATCGTCGAGCGGCTGGGTCACGGCACGAGCACCGCTGCCCCATTGATCCGCCCTGCCCGCAAGTCGGCCAGCGCGTCATTGGCACGCTCCAGTGGATAGGAGGTGGTGACTGTTCGGATGCTCGCCTGTCCCATGAGCCCGAAGAATTCTCGAGCATCGTCGCGTGTGAGATTGGCTACCGATACGATGCGACGCTCTCCCCACAGGAGCCGATAGGGCATGRCCGGAATGTCGCTCATGTGGATGCCCCCGCAAACGACGGTGCCGCCTTTGCGGACCGCCGCCAGAGCTTTGGGAACCAACTCTCCTGCTGGCGCAAATATGATAGCCGCGTCCAGTTGCACAGGTGGCATCTCGTCCGAGAAGCCCGCCCAGCTGGCGCCCAGCTCGAGCGCGAAGCGCCTTCCCGCCTCATCCCCCGGACGAACAAAAGCGTAGACCTCCTGCTTTCGCCACTGGCACACTTGCGCGAGAATGTGCGCCGCTGCACCGAAGCCAAAGAGGCCGATCGCCTTGCCTTGTCCAGCCATTTTCAATGATCGCCATCCGATCAGACCCGCGCAAAGGAGAGGCGCGGTTGCGACAGGGTCTAGACCCTCTGGTAAAGTGAACGCATAGTTCGCGTCGGCCACGACATGCGTCGCAAATCCGCCGTCGAGCGTATAGCCGGTAAAGCCGGGTGCGTCGCAAAGGTTTTCGGTTCCAGAGAGACAGAATGAGCAACATCCGCACGTGTGTCCGAGCCATGGCACGCCCACCCTCCATCCCTCAAGGTTTTTCGAGACACCGGGGCCAACGGCGACCACGCGACCAACGATCTCGTGTCCAAGCACCAAAGGTAGCTTCGGATTTGGAAGATCGCCATCGAAGACGTGAAGGTCCGTGCGGCAAACCCCGCAGGCTTCCACCGCTATCACAGCCTGACCCGCGGAAGGACACGGATCCGGCGTCTCCAYAAGACGCAGCGGAACGCCGACTCTTTCCAGGACCATCGCCCTCATCTCTTTCTCCTTGTCGACACCCGATGGATCATTTCGATCAATCCGAAAGCCAAAGCTTGCCGCCTTGACCTGGATCAACAACCCTGACCCCGTCTCCGGATAAGCTTAAGTCGGTTCCCACGTCGTGGTGGCCGCAGCAACAGGAGGATAGCAGGATGAACCAGATGGTGACCGCCGCCAAGGACAAGGACGCATCAGCTTTCGCCGCGTGCGCATCCGCCCCTCCTGCCAGAAAGAACGAAGGCGACATCCTGCTCGAGCGGGCGGACGACGACCATTGGGTCGTCACGATGATCTCACCGCGGGCTCTCGACTGGGCGACAAGGGAGCTCTGCTGTCCTCTTCGTTCCTGCTTCTCCGGAAGCATGCTGCTAGACATGATGAGCGCCGACCGTCTGTTGAAGCAAGCTCGCACCCAGGGATTCAGGACGGAGTTCGTCGGGCTTGGCGGAATGGACGTCTTTTAGCGCCCGACCGGCGCACGCCCACCAAATCGAGAGTCGACCGGGGTTAACCCGCGGCTTGCCGGCTATCCCGTACCCGCCTCGGGATGCGCATCGTAGAATCCGAGAAACCAATATACGTCCTGCTCGAGGTCGGCACATAGCTGACCGTACTCGCCGAGCAGCTTTTTATCTCCCGACGTCCGCAACCATTCGAGATAAAGAACCACCTCGCTGTAGGATTCGCATAGGTCCTTTACACGATGCCGCTTGCCGCGAAAGGCCCGACACCGCATCTGCAGAAGCAGCCAGCCGTGAGCGAAAGGACCGAATGTTTGTCGCATTGCAGGCTGCCGGTACTGCGTTTCGATTGGACGTTTGAACGCAGAAGTCGTCCAGCGGTTCCCTGAGCTCAGCAATCGATTTTGACGAGCATCAAAGAAGCCTTCCAGGAAAGCGATATGATTGCAGCTATCAAGAAGGAGGCAGTGCAATGAGTATCAAAACCGTCATGTGCGTCTTCGACGTCGACCGCTGGGACCAGGACCTCAAGTCGGCAATGGAATTTTGCGAAACACAGGGCGCCCATATGACCGCCCTTGTGATCTGCATGGGGGCCGTTCCGGCGATCGCCACCTACGAAGCAATCTCAACAGCGTGGCTCGAAGGCCAACAGCAGGAAATAGACCGGCTCGCCGCGGAAACGAAAGCGGTACAGGAGATCCTGGAAAGGACGGAGCTGTCCTTCGACGTCCAGGAGGTCTACACAGAGTTTGCGTGGGCGGAAGGAGACATCGCTCAGCATGCGCTGTACGCCGATCTCGTTCTCGTGGGAGCCCAAGCTGCCGGCAACGAGGATCTTCAGAGACGTATCGTCGACGGTGCCCTGTTCGAGTCTCCGACGCCGATCCTGATCAACCCACGTACGCAGGCTGTCAGCTCGTTTCCAAAGTCGATCCTGCTCGCTTGGGATTCGAGCGACGAGGCAGCGCGTGCCACCCGCCAGTCGCTGGAATTCCTGAAGGGCTGTGGTGCCGTTCACATCACGATCGTAGACCCGGTCGCGAGAAGCTGGGAGAATGGCGAAGAGCCCGGATCCGACATCGCCATGTTCCTCACCCGTCACGGCGTGAAGGTCGAGGTCGATCGGGTTGCCAGCGGTGGACGCCGCGTGGACGAAACCTTGCGCCAACATGCCACGGACGTGGCAGCCGACATGGTGGTCATGGGTGCCTACAATCACCCGCGGATACAGCAACGCCTGTTTGGAGGCGTCACCCGTTCGATGCTGAAGGACAGCCGGGTTCCGCTTTTCCTGTCGCGGTAGTGGAAACGTCTAGCGGCCCTGCCGGTCGGCCCGGACGCTAGAAGCAATGGACCATGTAATGTCTTGGGAGGACGCCATGAAGCCACAGTTTCATCTGCCATTGACCACGCGTCCGGAAGCGAGTTCGTTTGCGATCATCGAGAACGCTATTCAGTTTTCGTTGCATCAGGGTGCCGATCTTGTCGCCAGCCTTGCTGCCGCGCGGCGCCATGGCCACGAAGCCGCCGAAGCATATCCAGACGATGACGAGTTCCAGGCAGACCGCTTTGATAGGGATGTCGCAGCTCAGCTCGTCAGGCATTTGCGGGAGGGGGCCGAACGGGTTGGCCTCGACGTGAGGCTTGTTCCCGCTGAGGCCGAGGCGATGTCGGCGACAATCCGGCTGGCCGAACTTGCTCGCGCCTACGACGTTACGATCCTGGAAAACACCGAGCTGGCGAGGCCGATTGTAGAAAGCCTCGTCTTTGACAGCGGTCGCCCGCTGCTTCTCCTGCCGTCGGCCGATTTCTATGGCCGCATCGACAATATTGCGATCGCATGGGATGGGAGTGCAACGGCGGCCCGCGCCGTCGCCAACGCGTTCCCTATGATCCAATCGGCGACGAAAGCGACAGTAATATGTGTGGGCGCCGCGGCTCGGCGGAGTGAGGGTTTTCTTGATCGCTATACCGAAGCACTGAAGCATTCAGGGCTCGAAGTCGCGTTAGCTGCCGTGCACAGCGACGCAGAAGACGTCACCACCATCATCCAGGACAACGCCATAGAGGGCCATGCCGACCTTCTTATCGCTGGTGCCTATGGGCACACCAAGCTGCGCGAGGCCCTGGTCGGCGGTGTGACGCGCACCTTACTCGACAATCTCCGCATTCCGGCCCTGCTATCCCACTAAGCTAGCGCACGAAGGGCGTTCACGACGACCGCGACATCGATCGCCTCCCGGATCAGAGCGCCCTGGACCGGCGGGAGAAGTCCGACTCCGGCGAATGCCATCGCGACCGCAGACAGACCAATACCAACTGCCACGCTTTGGAGTGCAATTCGCCACGACCGACGGGCGACCTCCAACGCGGCCACTATGCCGCTCAACCCGCTCTTGAGCAGCACGAGGTCCGCAGCCTCAGCCGCGGCGGCCAGCTTGCCGCGGGCGACCGATAGTCCGACGTCCGCTGCGGCCAGTGCCGGAGCGTCATTGACGCCGTCGCCCACCATCATCACGTTGCCCAGCGTCTTCGTCCTTAAAAGGATTTCTACCTTGTCTGCCGCACTGAGATCTGCCTAGACGGTGTCCATTCCAAGACGGTCAGCGATTACCTTAGCGACCTCGAGCCGATCGCCGCTTGCGAGCGAAATATGCTCTATGCCGAGCATGCGGAGATCTTCGATTGCCCGAACGGCATCCCCTCTTAGTGTTCAAGGCGTGGACGAACCCTGCCCTGTTCCAAACGGGATGGTTCGTGGAGCCGCTGCTGACGCAGACTCTGGTCATACATATCATACGGACTTCCCGCATTCCGTTCGTCGAAAGCTCCGCCAACCCGGCCCTGGTGACAACGAGCCTCCTCATCGCGAGCGTCCGCGTTTTCCTGCCCTTTACTGGCGTCGGAAGCGCGCTGGGCTTCGTGTCCCTGCCTCTTCTGTACCGGCCAATGCTGGCGGCAATCCTCTTTCTCTATGCAATCCTCGCACACTGGCGAAGGACTGGTTTGTCCGAAGATGGGGCTTGTAGGAATAGGTGCTCGATCTCCGCGTGCCCTACCGACCGCCAGCGAAATTGCGGTGAGTCAATGAAGCGAGGGCCCGGATCTGGCTGAATGTCCTCTCAGGAGGACGCTCGATTGGATTTGAGGGGAGACGACACGAGGCGCCCGCACAGGCAGACACGGAGGCGAATATGCTATCTCGCAAGGAAGACGCCATGCCGCGGAGGCTTTCCGGGTTCATCTCGATGATGGGACGGGGCCATCAGGCAATGTTGGTTTTGCTGTCGGTTCTCTTGTTCGCCGTGGGAATTCTGCCGCTCGAGGTTCAACGACGCATCGTAAACGGCGCGACACAGGGAGCGACTCTGAACACGATCCTCGTACTCGTGCTCGCCTACCTGGCGCTCGTCCTGAGCGAAGGTGGGATCAAGCTTGTTTTGAACGTCTACCGCGGCTGGATCGGAGAAGTTTCCATTCGTTGGCTTCGCATGGCGGTCATCGATACGAGAGAACGCCATCCCGATGATCTTACCACCTTGGCCGAAGGCGTCGAAATGTCGATCGTGCTCGCGGAGGCGGAACCTGTGGGTGGGTTTGTCGGCACCAGCATCTCGGAGCCAATCCTACAGGCGGGCATCCTTTTGGCAGTCGGTAGCTACATGATCTACCTTCAGCCGCTCCTTGCTCTAGCCGTCATCGCCGTATTCGTCCCGCAGTCCGTCCTGGTTCCTGTTCTCCAAGGGCTAATCAATCAGCGGGTCAAGACGAAGATCACCGTCATGCGACACCTCAGTGAGGAGATGGTCGACCATACTTCGCCGAACTCGCCGAAGCACCAGGCAGCCCGCGTCCAACGACTATTTTCGACCAACATGAGCATCTACAAGCTCAAGTACGCGCTCAACTTCCTGATGAACCTGATGTTTCAGCTCGGTTTTGCCGGAATATTCGCGCTTGGGGGCTATTATGTCATAACGGGCAAGATCGAGATTGGGACTGTCGTCGCCTTCATTGCGGGCCTCAACAAAGTGTCGGACCCCTGGGGAGCGCTCGTCGACTGGTATCGCGACTTGAAGGTAACCCAGGTGAAATACGAGCTTATCCGTGACGCGAGCACGGCAAATGCCAGTCAGGCAAGCATGCAGGCGAATTAGGTCTGCGATATCGTCGCATGGGCCTCCTGACATTGTCGCCAGGAAGGAGGAAAGGAAGGCTAGGCGACAGTTCGAGCGGCCATGTCTTCCAATCCCGAAGCGGCTTCCTCCTCTATGCGATGTGCTGCCTCCGAGGCCAGCTTCGAACCAATCATGAGCATATTGCTGATTTCGCTAGCGTAATCGGTTTTAGCAACTCGAACGAAATCGCCGATGACATCGAGCGCGTCGTTTCTTCCTGCACTGCCAACAAGATCACCAACGAGCCTCACATGCTGCTGGTAACGGCGCATCAGAAAACTAAAGGACTCGATCTGGAGGCGCGAGGCAGTGCTCAAGGCCTGGATCTGAAAGCCTACACCTGCTTCCAGAAACTTCTCCGCCGCTGCAACAGCCGGGAGATTCGAGGGAATGGGATAGATCTTGTCGGTGTTTTGGATCATTTCGGTTCTCCCGTTAGCGGATAAAATCCCCGATCCCTTCATCGATATACAAGCACGGGGATACGCGAATGACTGAGGACTTTGTTCGTAACGCTGCCAAGGATCAACGCAGCGACACCTCCGCGGCCATGCGATGCCATTGCGATCAGATCGCATCCATGAAGATCGGCTGTCTCGATGATGGCTTGGTGCACCTCATCGCTCCGGAGCTTGACAGTATAGCAGGTAACTCCCTGATGACGAGCGCGCAACTCGACCTCGTCTAGGAATTGAACGGCTTGTTCATCCGACAACCGATCGTAGTCTTCCCGGCTGGCCGCCAGCTTATCGCTGTCCGTTGTGAAGATGCGAAATGGTTCGATGACGCAGACGAATACGACCGATGCGTTCGCGTCTCTGGCAAACGCCACCGCGTTCTCCGCGGCCGTGACCGCAAGTCTGGATCCATCCGTTGGAACGAGAATCTTTGCAAACATGACACACTTCCTCCTCGCATAAATACTACGGCCGGTCGCTCGCCCGTCTTTGATCCGTGTCAATATTCGGCGAGGAAACTGCGGTCGTCACCTATCGCCAATTGCTCGCAAGGCGGCCCTACCTTGACCAAGATCAAGGAATTCATGGAGCGGATATGCAAAGAGGCCGTGAGGAATCAGCTAGGCGGAATCGCGATGAAACGCGAGAGGGTCATACGGATCGGACATCTGGTCACAGCTCTGGCGATCGGGAGGATCGGTCGCATTCTGGCTGGCCTCGCGCGACATCGCACATATCCCTTACAGCGATGTGATGCGGATGGTCGCCGAAGGCAACGACAGCCGTCCTTGCGATCGACCAGCTTCAACGTCTCTTATGCTTCGTCAGTGGAAGGCACCTGCTCGGCGATGAGATGAGGAGCAAGTCCGGCAAGTTGCGGCTGATCTGCAGAACGACGAACTGGGAGGATTTCGTGCAGTTAACCTTCAGCGAGATCGGCCTCTACGGCGCTGAAAACTTTCAGATCGCCCGTCGATTGCGCGCGGTGATCGAATTTGCATCACAGGTTCTGCCTGACGATCGTCGCCCAGCCCTCCTCAGCGAACTGGATCTGCGCGACCGAATGCTCGAGAGGATCTATGTTTTTCCGGAGGATTTGAACCTGGCTCAGACGCCCGACTCGCAGGGGCTGGGCGGCTCGGAGAGACGGTCGAGACAGGCTAATTCGGATTGAGCTTCAGACGTGGATCCGAAGCCAGTCGATTCAGCAACTTTGCAAACGCAAGACCCAGCCAGCATCATACGGGTGCCGTTTCTGGAACGCTGTCCTCAAAGGCGCGATCTCCGAGCCGCAATGATGATCACGGTTTTCCGGAAGGACGAAACGGGGCAGTTCGTCGCCTCATTTGGACTGCCCGTAATGGGATGGTTGGCCACCAGCTGCATGGCGGCCGTGGGCATCACGATGTTCAGCCTGAACTAGAATGCGATCATGGAAACGTGTTAACGGACATCATACTCAGGAAAATCGTCCACGTCGCAGATGCCGTCACATGACTGCAGTCGCAAGGAGAAATAATCTTCGGCGATTTCTTGGCCACACCTCGACAGAGCGCTTAGCGTCGTTAGTTCAGGCGCTCAATCCCGGAGGTCAAAACTCGATCAGGGATCGGCAGCTCCTTTGTTCGTCTCTTTTTGTCGGTTCCCGCGAAAGTCAGGCGAGAGGCAGCGTTACCTGGATCTGTACGCCTTCATGCTTGAGCGGCCTCGGGGAAACGACTTTCAAACTCATGCCTGTGCGGTCGGCGATTGCCTTTACGATGGAGAATCCCAAGCC
>NZ_JBFTIN010000065.1:0-24611 GCF_056394785.1 Rhizobium sp. 10N414
TTCGATCTCTTGCTCGCTCATCGCCAGCTCAATGACTCGCCGCCGCCTTGGTGCCATGATGAAACTCCTCATTTGAATAATCTCAAACCAGGAATCCACCAGCGCACGTCAGGTTCCATCAAACGCCGCTTTCATGGAATCGGTCGTCTAGTCCCTGCCGCCGACGCATCCTCGCGTGCCGATTATTCGAGTGTCACCACAAGCCGATCCCTAAATTGACGCGGCTCGCGATACTACTTGAACAAGCTCACCACTCGACCACTGGCCCCCGTTGTCATGCCTTTGCTCAGACTCACGTTTACAGGACGCTCATCTTCGGCTTTCGAGCCGACATATAACTCAACCCTGTCACGACCGTTCCGCTTGGCAAGGTAGAGCACCTGGTCCGCCTGATCACGAAGCAGGTTCAGATCACCAACGCCTTTCCACAAGGCGACGCCCACGCTCACGCCGGGCCTTATCGTCGACTCGCCGGATGAAAATGCCAGGGCCTTGACCGCTAGCCGAACCTCATCGGCCTTCTCAACAACCGACACCTCGGTTTGGTTGCGGAGAAACAGCCCGAATTCTTCCCCGCCAAGGCGGCCAAGCGTTTCCTTGCCTGCGACGACGGCAATGGCTTGCGCCACACCGACGAGCACGACGTCGCCTGTCTTATGGCCATAGCAATCGTTGACGCTCTTGAAATGATCGATATCGATCATCACGAAAGCGTCGCCTTTCCTCGGCACGGCCGGCAGGGATGCGAAGAAGCACTGCCGGTTCGGTATCCCCGTCAGGGGATCCGTGTTTGCCAGATGTTTCAGCCGCGCTTCGGCTCGTTCTTGGACGAGCACAAGCACGAACAGCGCCAGGGAGAAGTGGCAAATGATCAGCAGGAAGAAGGCGTAGCGCGGTGCGATCAGACCATAATCCGGAGAAATCATTCCGACAGTGACCAGCCCTGAAAATGTCGTCGCGGAAAAAAGGGAGGCGAGGAGACCCAACCTTGCGGGCAACTGGTCCGTAAAGAAGTCTCTTAGGACCCTTGCGCCGGAGACGGTAAGAAAGGCCGCGGCAGCCGCATTGAAGATCGCAGCACGCGTCGAGTTTTCCGCATACCAATGCATTTCCCAAACGGTGGCCGATAAGACGAGTGCCGCCGTGATCGGAGCCCAATGGGACTGTTTTCGCTGGCGGCAGCTCAGCTGGAGCAGCCCGGTCGCCATAAGCGAATAGCCTGTGACGCCAACGGAAAAGCTTCCGAAAGTCCAGAATTCGAACGCTATCGATTTCTGCTCGCCCATTCCGGCAAGCGTCGATGCGAAGGCAAGAAGGCAGCAACCGAGCGCCAGAAGACCAAGCCCAGGTTGCTTTGACCGCCACCTGACGTAGCAAAAGCAGATCGTACCGACGAGGAAAGAAGATTTGTGGAGAAGAAGAACTGTCGCGAGATCCATCGTCAGACCGAATAACAACTAGGGACGTGGATGCACATAACCTGCCAATGACTACTTTTGAATGAACCCAAGTAAATCGTCGGTGATTGGGTGAAGCTAACGGAAGCCAAGCGTCAAAGAATAGGACGCCTCAATGTTGCCGATGCTTCCGAGCCCATGTATCAGGTGCGCCGATCGCCCAATCCCAACACGCTGCGTGGCCAGCCCGCGCCTCGCAGCCAACAAGCATGAGCCGAATGACTGAAAGTGCTATCGTATGGAGTATTGCCGGGCTCACCGCGGCCGGCGTGGTCGCTAGGCCGTTCCGGTGGCCGGAGGCAATCTGGGCTGTCCTTGGTGGTCTTATCCTAGTCGCCTTCCAGCTCATCGGACCGTACGACGCCTTGGCAGGTATCGCCAAGGGCATCGATGTGTACCTCTTTTTGGTCGGGATGATGCTTTTGTCCGAGCTTGCCCGGAGAGAAGGCTTGTTCGACTGGATTGCCGCTATTGCGACCTCGTATGCCAAGGGCTCCCCCAGGCGTCTGTTCGTGCTAGTCTATCTCGTCGGTCTCGTCGTGACAGTTTTTCTTTCGAACGACGCGACCGCCGTCGTCCTCACGCCTGCGGTCTATGCAGCTTGCCGAGCGGGTCAGGTTCGGGACCCAATACCCTATCTGCTGGTGTGCGCTTTCATCGCCAATGCAGCGAGCTTCGTGCTGCCAATCTCCAACCCAGCCAATCTCGTAATCTTCGCCGGCGGTGAAATGCCGCCTTTGTCCCGCTGGCTGTCGACATTCCTCTTACCGTCGATCGTTTCCATCATCATCACGTTCGTCTGCCTTTACTGGACGCAGCGGCGCACTCTAGAGAAGGAAAGCCTTGCCACCGGGGCGGATCGACCAGGCCTCACCCGCAGCGCCAGCCTTGCAGGCTGGGGAATCCTCGTGACGGCCATCATCCTCGTGGCAGCGTCCGCCTTGCATGCGGATCTTGGTGTTCCGACATTTCTCGCAGGAACCATCACTACGGCACTCGTTCTGTTGCTGACGCGGCAGAGCCCAGCCGAAACTCTAAAGGGTATAAGCTGGAGCGTCTTGCCCATGGTGGCGGGCCTGTTTGTGATCGTGGAAGCTCTCGATCGAACCGGTGTAACAGGCGTTCTCTCCATACAGCTGGCCTCTCTTGCCTCGGCTTCTCAAGCACAAGCCGTCGGTGTGGCCGGAGCGTTCGTCGCCGTGGTCTGCAATCTCGTCAACAATCTTCCGGCCGGATTGGTTGCCGGCAGTGCGGTTCAGGCGGCTCAGGTCCCTGACAAGGTAGCGGGCGCTGTCCTGATCGGCGTCGATCTCGGGCCCAACCTGTCGGCCACGGGATCGCTGGCAACGATTCTGTGGTTGTCGGCCCTGCGTCGCGAAGGTCTCGATATCAGCAGCTGGAGGTTTTTGAAGCTGGGGACCGTCGTGATGTTCCCGGCGCTCGTTTTGTCGCTAGCATCACTCATCTTGGGCTAAGGAGATCCCGCACATCTTCTGCGAGCCTGTCTGCCTGTTTGCCGGATACCTACGCGGCGTCGCAAAGCTCTCGTACAGCTTCTGCCAATACATGCATGACTTCTCTCGAGTAGCGAAGCCCTGCTCAGGGCCTCGAAAGTCATGAACATAACTTCCATCCTCGCTCGCAATCCTCGCCGAATGCTCTAGGCTAAACATCTCGGTTCTCCTTTTTAGAGCGGAGACCTGTCACGGAGGCTCCGATAGTCTTAGTTATGAAGGTGTCTGCGCAACCGCGCAGAATTGCGAGGAAGGCCTTCAAGTCCGGGTGTCGGGCAGGCTTTTGCGATGCCGGGCCGGCTACGCCTTAACTGACGCCTCGTGGCTTTCAGCCAGACGCATCCAGATAGTCGCGTGCGCAGACAAAGCGCTTCGAGCACGGGTGCCCGCGCGCCGATACTTGAGCGGCGTCACACCAATAAGCCGCTTGAATACTTTTGATAGATGCGCTTGGTCGCTTAGCCCACAGGCGTGCGCTACCTGACTGAGTGGCTCCTCCGTACAGAGGATCATGAATTTCGCCGCCTCTATCCTGCGAGACAGAACGTAGTCATAGGGCGCTCTTCCGAACGACACCTTGAATGCTTTGGAAAACCTGCTTGCACTCAATTTCACGAGGGACGCGATATCCTCGACCTTGATGTTCTTCTCAACGTTCTCGTCAATGTAGCGGATCGCCTTGTTCTTCTGCCATTCGGCTAGCCCTGCGATGACGCGCACACGCTTGGCCGCCCTTGGCGATGACAGTGGTCTAACAATGATCGCAAGTTCGTCTCGATCGACAAAATCGGGTGACTTGAGCCCAAAAACTGTTGTGGGGTCCAGTTGAGTAAACCGGGAGCTAGATATCTCGGTACTTGCCATGATACTCACCCTTCTTGCTTGATGCGAGGAAGGGTAGGCGGTCACATGGACTGGAAGCCAGTTAAGCCATGTTAAGAGGCATTAGGGCTGTTTCGAAGACATTTACAACTGTTATCTGATTGGTTTTGCTTCTTTATTCGTATCTTTGTCGACATCCAACGGATGCTGTTTAACATCATTAACAACGTTGTTAACGCGGCCATTCGCAAATCCCCGGGAGATACAGATCCGTCACGGTGTCGAGCGAGGTTGAGGAGCGCTCGCTTCGAACGTTTTCACAGGCCATCGATTGACAAGGCGCGGGTCAGTGAAGAGATTGCGGTGCCAGTGCAGCGGGGATTAAATCGTGCCTTCAGAGAAAAGGTCCAGGCCATTCGTGTGGACCGGTATCGCCGTCATCCTGTTTGCAGCGGGCATCATTGCCTCGTTGTCGAACGGGCCCAGCATTTCGAATTCTTTGGTCCTCGTGATCGCGATCGCTCTTGGATCCCGCCATTTGAGCAAGCCTATGACGATCGGGTGGTCTGTCGCCTGCCTGCTGATGTATCTTGTCTCCCTGACGCTAGATAGCGAAATGGCGATTGAGGGCCTGGTCCAGCTAGCAGCCATGATCGCGGTGATAGCCATCCTTGGAGTCTATCGTTTCGACGTGATCGCGCAAAACGAGGCCGCGAATGAGTTTCGAGACTTCGCCGACTCCGTGCCTCAGTTTCTTTGGCGTGCCCGGCCAGACGGCTCGATCGACTACTTCAATCGCCGATACTTCGAAATCACGGGCGACGATCCGATGGACGCGGTTGCGACGCAAAACTGGGCAAAGCACATTCATCCCGAGGATGTAGCGGAATTCACGGCAACATGGGCAGAGTCAGTTCGAACGCTTAAAGACGTAAGGACGCTGTTCCGAGTTCGCCAACGCGATGGCGAGTACATCTGGATGTCTGGCCACGGTTTTGCTGTGCGCGACGATCTTGGTGAGGTACGTCATTGGTACGGAAGTGTTTTTGACGTCAGCGCAGAGATCATGGCGAATCTCGAAATCCAAAGGCTTGCAGGCGAACTCAGCGAGAGGATTCGATTACAAACCGATGAGCTGGCTTTGAGCCAAGAAAGATTCCGAACGCTCTTCGAAGACAGAAACATCGCATATGCGGAACAGGACATCAGCCGAGCCAAAATGATGATCGATCATGCCAAGGCGAACGGAGCCACGAGCTTCGCAAGGCTGGCAGCCGAGAATCCCGATTTCATCGACAGTTGCATAGCGGCCGTCAAGGTCAATCGGGTTAACGACGCTCTGCTTCACATGATGGGATATGCTGACCACGCGGAACTGGTTGCGAAGCCCCCGTCCCAGAATGCCGTAGACGCACGGCGCGTCATGCAGCAACAATTGGAAGCAATGTTCTATGAGCGGCATCATTTTGCCACGACCGCTACGCTGCTCGGCAAGGATGACCGCAAGGTTACTGTCGCGGTCGGGGTCAATGTCTCGGAAGACTGGTCTCTTTCGCTTTCGACCCATATTGACATTACCGGGCAGCTTCAGGCGAGGGAGCAGGCAGCCGCCGCTCGCGAAGATCTTGCGCGTGCAAGCCACGCGCTAACCGTAGGCGCTGTCTCGACATCTCTCGCCCATGAGCTTAACCAACCGCTACTGGCGTTGAACATTGCGGCTAAGACCACCAAGCGTTGGCTGGCCAAAACACCTCCCCAGCTGGAGGAGGCGCAGCTCGCTCTCGACAGAGTGAGCACCAACGCAGAGCGCATGAATCTTATCATAAAAAATACCCGCGCCCGCCTTCTCAAGGGCCATCGAGATCCGTCGATGATCGACCTTCGCGATCTTCTTACCGAAACGTGCCAGCTGCTGGAGTCTGAACTCGCGAACCGCAACGTATCGCTCAGGCTCGCTATTCCGGACAATGCCGCAGAGGTGTTCGCGGACCGCACGGAACTTCAGCAAGTCTTCACAAATCTCATAGTTAACGCTGCAGACGCGATGACGGAAATGAAGGACCCGAAGGCTATCGAGATTCTCGCACGTCGTTCGAAAGAGGACGAGAGCGTGATCGAGGTTCGTGACAACGGCCCTGGTATCCATGAAGGCGTTCTGGAACAGATCTTCCAGCCATTTTTCACCACAAAATCTGGGGGCATGGGAATGGGACTTCAGATCAGCAGATCCATCCTCGAAGCCTTTGGAGGCACTCTGACGGCTCGAAACAACGAGGGAAAGGGCGCGTCGTTTATCCTGACGCTTCCTTCTAAGAGGCCCGAACACTCCATGGACCTAACCTCGATCGCCTAAAATCCGTGTACTAACCCGCTTTCCCGAGAAGTTCCGCTTTCT
Source organism: Rhizobium sp. 10N414 (assembly GCF_056394785.1). Taxonomy (NCBI): domain Bacteria; kingdom Pseudomonadati; phylum Pseudomonadota; class Alphaproteobacteria; order Hyphomicrobiales; family Rhizobiaceae; genus Rhizobium; species Rhizobium sp. 10N414. Next base: position 6,189 of record NZ_JBFTIN010000065.1, read on the forward strand.
TAACCAAATCGGCGACAGTGCGGACCTCCATTTTCTGCATCACATTGCTTCGATGAACCTTCACCGTCGCTTCGCTGATATCCAGGTTTGCAGCAATCTGCTTGTTCATCAGGCCAGCAACTATTGCCTCCATTACGGTGCGCTCGCGCTTCGTCAAGCTTCCGAACAGCGCGTGTGCCGCTTGGATCTTAGCTTGTTCGACGCCGGCATTCTTGTCCCGCTCCAGCGCGCCCTTTACAGCGTCGAGAAATTCCTGGTCGCTGAACGGCTTCGTCAGGAAATCGATAGCTCCGGCTTTCATCGCCCGCACAGTCATGGGTATGTCACCCGCGCCCGTTATGATGATCACAGGTCTTGCGCCACCCCGGAGGCTAAGATCGTCCTGGAAATCTAGCCCGTTTGCGTTTCCCAAGTGTATGTCCAGGACAATGCATCCAGGTCGCGCTCTATCGTCCAATGTCAAGAACTCGGCTGGAGAAGCGTATCCCGCTGCAGCGATGTCTTCGGAGCGGAGAAAGTCTACTAGGGACTCTCGGACGTGCGCATCATCGTCCACGATCCGTACCAGAGGAATCTGTTCACCGACATTGATCGCTTTCTGCACGTGCCCTCCGATCGACGACGATCGGGTCAAGCTGACGCAGTGTTCACGACCGATCTCGAAGATTCGGTCTATATCGCGATCAGAATGCCGTTTGAAGGGGAGTTGTATCACACGGGGAGGAAGTGGCCCCTCAACATTGGGAGGAGGAATGAGGGGCCACTGAGAAGCGGCTTGGGGTCGACCGCCTCCGGGAGGCTTCGAGAATCGCTTGAACAGCTTCGCGCCTCGCTTGAATATCATTAAACACATTCTAATGTAGACATTCTTGAATAATTCGGCTCCAGCGAAGGTGTGGATACCGTTCCCGACAAGGACACTAGGTTCGACAGGCCAGAATCCTTCAGTAGACGCTGTTCTGCTAGCGCGAGCTTGCCCTTGAAGTTGCCCAAAGCACACAGGACTGGCTCGATTGAATCATTCTCTGCTCTTGAACGTGTCGAGTTGAACAGACTGACCGCTGCCCTGAGTTGCCACAAGCTTGCACCTTGTTTCTCCGCCAGATCATAGGAGGCTTTGAAAAGCCGCTCGGCTTGCGACTTGTCGCGGCTCTTGAGAAGTTCTCCGCGCACTCTCAAGAGTTCCGGCCTACACCAGCCGGCATCGGCGCTCAGCGCAAGATCGACAACCCGAGAGCCGACGCGAGTGCCAGCGGCGACCACCGTGCTTTCTACACGGGGCCCCGGGATACTTTCGCAGAAGCTTCTCTCGAAGTCGTCTGCCGTCGCACCGCTTTCGAGCAATAGCAGCTCGTAACCTTTGTGCCACTCCATCCACCGTGCTAGAGAATGGCGTGTCGAGACCTCTCTGAGAATATCGAGATGATGACGCGCCGCGTCGACCTCGCCCATACCAAAATATATGACACATGATGACACGGCCAGAACGAGACAGGTTGAAATGGGGTCGCCCATGTTCAATGCTTCCGCAACCACCTCGCGCGAGTGAGATAACGCGGCGTCAGTGTCGCCTTGCACCCAAGCGTTCTTCGCCATCACCAGCATCGCCAACAGTCTCTGGTCGTAGCCAGCGCCGCTCGTCCGCGTGCTTCGAACGTTTGCGGATCCGGCATCCAGTGCGCGATGACACATATCCTCCGACTCATCGAACCTACCGAGATAATGGAGGTTCATCGCGAAAACCCTGCTGACGGCATTGTTCCCAATAGTGCCGAACTTGTCTTCGAGACGAGCCGCAACATCCATGGCATCCTGATAGCGGCCATGGGTCGTCAGAATAGCGCAAATTCCGGTGTGTGCTCTCGCGATCTCGATCTGATCGCCGGTGGCCTCGGCGGCAAGCGTAGCCTTTCGAAACTGTCGAATGGCCTCTTCGTCCGCAGTGATGCTCTTGAGGTGGAAAAGCACCGCAGCATAAGACGCTCTTAGTCTGGCCTCCGCGATGGCCTCGAGTGCGATCGATCCATCCATAATGCCCACAGCGCGCTGCAGGATAGCCAATTGCTCCCCTGCCAAGCCCATTTGCGTCCAGATGATGTGCGACATCGCAACCAGCTTCAGCGCCCGGTCGCTTTGCCCGCTGTCAAAGCTCCAGTTCAGGGCAGAGCGGACATCGTTTATCAGCTGCCCGTAACTGGCAAGCCAGCGCGGCGTGGACAGTGTCGCCCAGTCCCGTGTAGCGGCAACTAGCCGCGCTTCCACCCATTCCGCGTGCGCGGTCAGCGCGTCGCAAAGCGCCCCCCGGTTCTCAAGCTCCTCCCGAGCAAAAGCCCGCGTGACCTCAAGGAGCCGGAGAGTTCCTTGCTCCCTTGACACGCTAATTAGAGACTTCGCTGAAAGCCCGGCCAGAGCGTCCTCGAAATCGTGGCCCACAAGCCAATCGGAAGCGACTCCCAAAGCGGAAGCACCATCGAACGGGCCCGCGAACACCGACAAGTACTCCAGGAGCCTGCGCTCGTTCTCCGAAAGCAGCGAGAAGCTCCACTCGAGTGTCGCTCTGAGAGTCTGCTGACGTTGAGGCGCAGTTCTTTTGCCGCGCTTGAGAAGACTGATGGGATCGTTGAGCGACTCGGCCACAGTTCGGATACCGAGGCTTGCCGCTCGCGCTGCGGCAAGTTCGATCGCAAGCGGGATGCCATCGAGGCGTGCCACAATCCCTGCGGCGCGGCTCAGCTCCTGCTCATCGGTGTCCGCGAGATTTCCGTTTGCGGCGTAGAAACGCCTAAGGAAAAGCTCTACCGCGCTGTAGCCTCGCGCGTCGCTTACAGCTTGGCCAGCTTCAGGGGAAGCCAAGCCTTGGAGAACGCGTACGTGCTCCGACCGCACACGAAGTGTTTCCCGGCTTGTGGCGATTATTGTCAGGTTTGTTAACGAGCCCAACAACCGTTCCACCATGGACGCACACTCGTCGATGAGATGCTCGCAGTTGTCAAAGATGAGTAGTGTACGCTGTTCCGCGAGCGTCTGGATGATCCCGGGCAGCGGGTCAGAGGAATAGGCCACGTGCCCCAGCCGCGTTGAGAGCAACGGACCAATCTGAGCACCGCTCGACAAAGACCCGAGATCGAGGAGGATTGTTCGCTCATAGGCATCCTCGATCCTGCGAGCCAGCTCAATGGCGACAGTGGTTTTGCCAATGCCTCCAGGACCAACAATAGTGACCAAAGATGCCGTGCCAAGCAGCTCCACCGCTTCGTGCAAAAACCCCTCGCGACCGATAATCTCTTCCAGCGCCGCCGGTAGAATGCTTCGGGCTCTAGCGCCACTGTGATCTCCGGAGCGGCCGCGGTCGAGGCGAACCACCTGCCTCACAAACTGGTATCCCCTGCCCGCGACGCTTTCGATGCACGACCCAGTTCCATCGGTGCTGATCGCCTTGCGCAATGCCACCATGTGGACCCGCAAAGCTACATCGTCGACATGAGTTGATGGCCAGACAGCCTTCAACAGCACGTCTTTCGAGACGACTTGCCCCGCCTGCCCGACGAGACATGCCAGAATATCGAACGCCCTGGCACCAATCTTCACCACTTCGGCGTTTCTTGAGAGGATTCGTCGCTCGATGTCGAGTTCGAACTCCGCAAATTTGAACGCTGCCATTCTGGTCTCGTCACGTTTAGCGTCTGAACATCCGCCAGAGCGGCCCGATGATGATTTTCTATCGCTCGTCCAAGTCGGATGTAATTAGCTATAGGTCTAGGTTTTGCACGGTGACCGGAGATCGATTGGGCCACGAACGTCCAATAATGAACAATCACAATCCCATAAGTTGTACGGCAGCCCAAGAACGTATCAATCGGCGTTGTTGGCGGGAAAGGGAGAGATGCAGTGAAAGCAGTCGCTTATCAGAAAGCCGGGCCACTCGATCGTGCAGGCGCTTTGCAGGATGTCGAAATGGAAAAACCAACAGCCAGCGGTCGGGACCTCCTCGTTAAGGTTAAGGCGGTTTCCGTGAATCCGGTCGACTGCAAGGTTCGGACGGGCATTTCCCCTTCGGACGGCTCCTGGAAAGTCCTTGGCTGGGACGCGGCTGGTGAAGTCGTCGATATTGGTGACAAGGTGTCGGCACATTCAAAGGGTGACCAGGTCTATTACGCAGGCTCGCTCATTCGCCAAGGCGCGAACAGCGAGTATCACCTTGTCGATGAGCGTATAGTCGGAAACAAGCCTAAAACACTCTCCGACGTGGAGGCTGCTGCTTTGCCTCTCACGGCCATCACAGCTTGGGAGATGATGTTTGACCGGCTCGATATTCGGAGCCCTGTCGCCGGCGGGGCAAAGGCCATCCTAATCATTGGTGGCGCGGGCGGCGTTGGCTCGATCGCTATTCAGCTTGCCCGGGCTCTCAGCGATGTAACGGTGATCGCGACGGCATCGCGCCCTGAAACGAAGGAGTGGGTCGAGCAGCTGGGAGCCCACCATGTCATCGATCACTCGAAACCGCTAGCCGAACAAGTCAAAGCCTTGGGACTTGGCTCGCCATCGTTCGTCTTCTCCACCACAGAGACGCACCGCCATCTCGATCAGATCATCGAATTGGTCGCCCCCCAGGGGCGCTTTGGCTTGATCGACGATCCGGAGAGCCTCAACGTCATGGGGTTCAAGCGCAAGTCGGTTTCCGTACATTGGGAATTCATGTTTACCCGCTCTATGTTCCAAACGGCCGACATGGCGGAACAAGGCAGGCTCCTTAACATGGTCGCGAACCTGATCGACGACGGGCGGATCAAGACGACGCTCAATGAGGTGCTTCGGCCTATCAACGCCGAGAACTTGCTCAAGGCGCACGCGTTCATCGAGAGTGGGAAGTCTAAGGGTAAGATTGTTCTGGAAGGCTTTTGAGATCGGATTGGGAGGCAAGGCCTCCCCACTTCTTTTTCTGGAAAGTCAGCATTGAGTCTGTCGACCGCGAACCGCGCGCGGTGGGATACGCATCGACGTTCGACCAATACTTTTGACGACAAAAGCTCGCCCCGTATAAAGGGCGAGCTACTTGCCAAAGCGAATCGGAATTACGATTTGCGCACAGCCGATCCGAGACGATCTGCGGCTTCATCGGTGGTCCATAGTGCGTTTGCAAACCACCGAAAGTTCACGAGTGCTGCCATATAGGCATCGCCTTCGGGCAACTTGCTGCCGGCCGTGGCATCGCGAACGACAGCAACTTCAAAGCCATGCTCCACGAAGTCTCGAAGGTGGGATTCGACGCAGAAGTTGGCAGCCATACCCGCCAGGATGACCTTGTCGATGCGCTTCTTGCGGAGCTGGAAAATCACGTCGTTCGTTTGGGGACCGGCGATCTTGTGTGGCGAGCAGACGATCGTCTTCCCGTCCTCGATGTACTGCTTGTACTCGGGCATCCAGTCAGCGCCGGAGCCGTCGAAACCTTCCAGCGAAAGAGGGTCGCGGCGGTCGAACATGCGCAGCTTGTGCATCAGGGTTTCACCCGTTGCTGCGAAATCCCAACGATGATCGACGGGGTAGTAGTAGTGGGGCGAGATAACCACGCTGATGCCGGCACGCTTCGAGCTTTCGAACAGGCGGCCAATATTGTCCACGGTGTTGTGTTCGGTGATGCTCTCACCGAAGGCACCCCAGGCCGCCCCCTTTGGGCTAAGAAAATCGATCTGCGGGTCGGTGATCACGAGAGCCGTAGTCGACAGATCAACGCCGAATTCGACTTTCGGGAGCGCTGGGTTAGGCGGGTCGATGTAGGCTGGCGGGATGTTGCTCTTGGCCATGCTTGTCTCCAGTCTTGGTTTGGTTTCAGAGTTCTTGGTGTAAACTAGGATGGTCACCGGGCAGTCGGCCTACCAGCCGAAGCCACCGCTGACGGAACCGGAGATGTTCGCGACGCTTCCCCATCTCTCAGGATCTCCGCTTTTCTGATCCGTCGGATTGCCCGGTTTCTCTTTGGCGGATGCTTGATCGGGCACTCCATGCGCATCGTAGGGCACGACAACGTGGCCGGCCGGAGGCCGTCGATCGGTGCGATGGGCGCTGCTTGTAGTCGAGGCACAGCCTCCAACTGGCAGTGCAAGGCAGATGATGCCCAGAACTCGAGTTGAAAATTTCCGTGTCGCGGTTTCCATCGAGAAAGACCTTTTCACGCGTCCACGACCGCACGTCATTGAGGACTGTGCGCGTCGCTTGCGTTGTCGATGTTGTTCGTTCAATCCGCATAAGAGCGGTATCAGGGCTGATCAACGATTGCTGTCGCGCAACGTCTCGAAGAGAAACCAGATGCGTTGCTCGCCTTCATCGATCCAGTTCTCGATCAAGCTAGCCGTGGCAATGTCGCCGTGCTCATCACAGACATCGTGCAAGCTCCTCAGAGTGGCGACGAGCGCAGCGTTGTCTTCGCTGAGTTCCGCAAGCATCTCATGAGGGTGAACGAAGTCGGCATCATTATCGTTGATGCGCTGACGCTTCGCGATATCGCCTATCGATTTCAGCGTCGTTCCACCAAGTTTCCGCACGCGTTCCGCAAGAGGGTCCGTCATCGCAAACAGCTGGCCACCATGTTCGTCGAGCAGAAGATGGTAGCTGCGGAAACTTGAGCCGCTCATGTGCCAATGAAAATTCTTCGTCTTGAGGTACAGGGCGAAGACGTCCGCAAGCACCGTGGTAGCAGATGACGAAATGTCCTTAACCGCCGCCTCGGAAAGACCCGTTGGGGTTTTCAGATCTGCGGTCCGACGCGAATGAAGTGGCTGGTCCATTGGGGCTCCTTGGGCACGGCCTAACTTTTCAGCGAGTGATGCTGATTGCGCTTAGGCTTTGGTGATTGTCTAGCGATGACTATGGTCGAGTGGGGACAACCATTCTTGGAAAAATCGTCTCCCAAATAGTGCCGCGGGATTTTCAGAGCGAATTGCACTCGACCACATGGATGCTCATTCGGCCAATCCGCCCCTGCCGAAAAAAGATATCAAGGTGCTGGCCGCGGGATATGCCGCGCTCGACGACGGATATTTTTCACTGAGGATTTCGAGATGGAAATCAAGGGACACCTTCTAATTGGGAACGACAGCTATCCTGGCAAAGGAACGGCTTTCTTCGCTATCGAACAATCGTCAGGGAGTCGGCTCGGTGAGCCGTTTCACAGCGCGACCCCTGAGGACGTGGAAAGCGCACTCTCACAGTCCTGGGAAGCTTTCCAGAGCTATCGCGAAACGCCGCTGGCGGACCGGTCACGATTCATTGACATGATCGCGGATAACATCCTGGAACTGGGTACTGCCCTTATTGACCGAGCCAGCGCGGAAACGGGGCTCTCGAAAGAACGTATTGCGGGCGAACGAGCAAGGACCGTGAACCAGCTAAAGCTCTTCGCGAAGGAGGTACGGGACGGTCGCTTCCAGGAATTGCGACACGATCCTGCGGATCCCAAGAGAAGGCCCATCTCCAAACCGGATTTGAGATTGCGCAACGTCCCCTTGGGCCCCGTTGCGGTCTTCGGTTCCTCCAATTTTCCCTTGGCTTTCTCCGTGGCGGGCGGCGATACAGCTTCAGCTTTAGCTGCCGGGTGTCCAGTAATCGTGAAGGCACACTCCGCGCACCCCGGCACCTCGGAGTTAGTCGGAAGAGCTGTGCAAAAAGCCGTCGCCGACTCCAACCTTTCGCCCGGAATGTTTGCTTTGCTCTTCGACGCAGGGTTCGAAGTGGGGCAGGCACTCGTGGCAGACAGTCGCGTTAGGGCGGTTGGCTTTACAGGCTCACGCCGAGGCGGATTAGCACTCGTGGACATCGCTAGGCGACGCAGGCATCCGATCCCCGTCTATGCGGAGATGAGCAGTGTCAATCCTGTCATCATCTTCCCGTCGGCGCTTGCGAGGCGCGGACCCGACGTCGCTGAGGGATTTATAAGTTCGCTTACACTCGGCGCAGGGCAGTTCTGCACCAATCCTGGCTTGGTTCTGCTTGTTGAGGGGGACGGCCTAAGCGAGTTCCTGGTGTCCGCATCGACCAAAATTGCGCAAGCTGCGGCTCAGACGATGCTAACCGCAGGGATCTGCGATGCTTTCAAGCGCGGAACGGCAAGCCTTGAAGCCAAGCCAACAGTGAAAGTGGTAGGTCGCGGGCTGCCTGGAACCGCGCTGGAGGGCCAAGCTATGCTCTTTTCCACGACGGGTCGGTCGTTCCTTGATGACCCGGAGCTTCAAGAGGAGATCTTCGGAGCAGCCAGCCTGGTGGTGCGATGTTCGGATCAAGCAGAATTGGATCGCGTTGTCTCCTCTCTGGAAGGTCAGCTCACCGTGGCACTACATATTGATCAGGACGACATCGGTGCAGCGCAGATGCTCATTCCTAAGCTCGAAATGCTCGCTGGACGCCTGCTCGTTAATGGCTTTGGAACGGGCGTAGAGGTGTCTCCTGCAATGGTCCACGGCGGCCCCTTCCCCGCCACATCAGATGGAAGATCCACATCGGTAGGAACGCTGGCAATCAACCGCTTCCTTCGCCCCGTGTCATATCAAGACTTCCCCAACGATCTACTTCCGGCGGCTTTTCGTGACCTGCGGTAGAAACAAAGTGCGGTAAGCCGAAAATGGTGAGCGGCCCCTTTCGGGGTGCGCTCCACTTTTTGGTCTTGTATGGTGTCGCTACCTGGGCAACCTTCAAGCTCAAGTTTGAGAACCACGCACTCGATACTGCGGTGACCAAAACGCTGAGTTCAGCTCGGTGCACGAGGCCACGAACGCTGCGGTAAATGCGATTTCGCAGTTCGTGGCTGCAAACTTGCTAACGCCGCCATTTTCCGAACGAGGATCTACTCCGATGGAGAGATGCTGCTGGCAGAGAACGAGAACCGCTTCGAAATCAAACTCGAAGAGCGCAGCCTCTCCTGATAGGTCGTGCAACCTAGCCACAGTTTTCTTCGACAAACTGACAACCGAAGCATAATTCGGACGAGAGGCCAAAACCTCCATCAAGCATGTCGGGTATTCGTACTCTTGCATCCGGAGTTGAACCCGGGCGTCGTAGAGCAACAAATCGGCGCGTCCATCGCATCCGCAGCCGCTGGGCAAGGGATTTGGATACGGCGGTCCGAGGGTAGAGAACTTCCACGAAAAAGTCAGGCCCGTTGTGTCCGGCGGCACATATGACGATCACAACTGGGCGGTCATGCGCGGGCACAGTCGGAGTGATAATCAACCCGCGCCTTCGCGAAACTGCGCTTACGAAGGAGCACATCGAGTGGTTGGAGAACGCTGCCCCGAATTTTAGCCCAACTACCTCATGGCCGCTGCCGCGCCAGCTCAAATCCTTGTGTCCAGGAACGTGCCCTCGGTGCATTCGAGCACGAATGCTGCTGCATTCGCAAAGAACGCGCCTGCTAACCCAGATAGACTGCATCGTCCCTCCATCGTGAGATTTCGAGAAGTACTCATGAACGTTTTTGATTTATTCGACGATGCTACCCGGCCAAAAGCGGCTGCAATCCCGGGGGCAACGTCCGAGCATCGGCTTATTGGCAAAAAGCTCGCGTCGATACACGCTATGCATATTAGCGCACTCGACGAGACACGAGCGGTGATGTTGCTCGTTGAGAAGGGCGAAGCCCACCCGGAAGAGCTGATGTCGCAAATAGAAGCCAATGAGCTGATGCGCAACTACAGGCGCTTCGGGAATTTGTGCGGGCGCGAGTGTCAGTTTCTCGAATTCCATCATACATCCGAAGACTGGGAGATCTTTCCGAACATCGCGGCCGCGGGCAATGCCTCACTAACGAAGGTGATCGATCGGCTCGCCGAAGAGCATTTGGTCATCCATCAGTTGCTCGAAACTCTTGCCGCCAACGTGCTCGAGATGCGGGAAAACCCCGGGCCGGTTAGCTTTCACCAGACCAGAGAAACGTTTCTCGTGGTCTACCGCGCGGTAATTTCTCACTTTGGATACGAGCAAACGGAGCTTGAAGAGGCTCTCGGCTTTTTTGGTGCCCCACTCTAGGACGGCCATGTAGCGACGAACGGGACGGCCGTTTCGACGGATCGCGAGCGGAGAATGTCGCGCGCCATATCCACCATCACCAACCAGGCTCCAGCAAGAAGTGCCACATCCTTGAGCACAAGGCGACCCGCGCCTGAAAGGTATGGAAATCCAAACTCGGCATCGCCCAGAGCCGGCACCCACGCTTCCGGCGTTGTGAGCAGAAATGAAAGCGTCACGAAGGGAGTAAGAAATGCTAGCACCGCGCCCACGAGACCAGTCCATCGCCAAACAAAGCCGGACAGTGCCAACAAACCAATGGTGATTTCGACTATACCGAGGCCGGTTGAGAAGACGTAAGTGTTGTTGGATACCTGCCAGTCGCGTTTAATCGGATCAAGCTCGCCTTCCTTGGTCAGATGCGGCTTGTATTCAGTCGGATGCAAATAGAAGAACGACATCACCGGACTGTTGGCGACAAACGGTGTGATGCTGTCCGCTTCGTAAGGAACGAACTTCAATCCGCCGATCCAAAGAAAGATAATTGCAATGGCAATGCGCATAGCGCCAATGCCAACTTTGTTCGATCGTGGCTCCGCGATCAGGCCAAGCACGCCATAGATTAGAGAGTTCACGGTATTCTCCTGCGGTTGGATGCGCAATGTGGTCGCGTCCGGGAAAATTAGGGAAGCAGCGGCATCGCGATTGAAGACGCTCCGAGGTCTCGGCTGACCCACGTGTATAAGTCTTCGCGCGATAACGCCGGATTTGCACAACATGCTGGAGCAACGACAGCCGGTCTTGTAAAATTGAGTCCCTTGCTGTCCTATCTAGGTTTCGACGGCGTGACACTCGATAATCGCTTCCGCTGTCGATGGGAGGCTATCGAAATCTAACCGCTCGCGAATTGTGACCATGGTCATGAGGTCCCATGAGAGGTAATCATCGTGGATCCCGCCACCAGTATTTGCATCTGCGACTCGCAAATTATTGTTTCGCCGGGGGCGACAGGCGTGTCCAGCGGATAGGTGCCAAGCGTTCGGGCTTCATTTAAGATCCGTTACTCGCCTCCGCGTAGGCAGGGTAAGCGGCGGTTCGTTGACGTGACTCCACGCAGCCGGCAGCGGCGGCGCACAGGCCGTCATCATGCGCTACGTTGACACCAGTCGCAGCCTGATGACGGCACAATTACAGTCTCTCTACTTTACGGCTGGCAGCAACTTCAGTTCTTCGGTGCCGATGGCGAGGTTGATGCCTTGCTCCGACTGAAGCGATACTGGCTGAAGGGCTATCGACCTGCTCTGTCCCCCTACCAGTACGTTTGCGCCGAGCCCAACGCCGGCAGCAGCGTCGGCATCAACTCCTATGTAGTTCCCTGCTACCGCGCCGGCCCCGAGAGACGTAGCACCATAGACAAGCCACACGAGCGACGCTTGCCGGATATCCCCGATTTCCAAACCGAACTTTGCGATCACACCCCGATAGTGTTCCTTAGCGCCTGAGGTGGGCTCATAAACACAATCGACCTCTTGCTTCGCAGTCAAAATTTTGCCGACGGCGGCCGAGACGTCGCATGTTATTGTACCGATCTGAACGCGAGCGGCCGATGCTGGCAAGGCAGACGAAAGGATCGAGAAGAGGATGAGTGCCATTGGTCTCACAGTCATGTAGTTCTCCGTTTTTTATCCGAAAGCACACTCGATCAACTGGTTGCCGATAGATTGTAAAAATCGGCTCAATCGATGATAGCCGCTGAATACTGGGTCAAAGGCCCAGCCGCAGTTATGCCGTAGCAGATAAGAACAGGAGCCTTGGAGTTGCCTGGCAAACAGTTTGTCTTGTAGTGTACAAAGCGTGCTATCAACCAGCACTCTGCCGGTGCATCAGTGATGCCCAGTACTATATATATTGCGTCAACCGGCAACGACACCGCCGGTAAGGTTCGGGATGACACATATTGCGAATACCCACATCGTCTCTTCGGGCTGGGGGCAAGGTGGGTTCGGCCAGGGAGGCGTACGGTGGTGGCCCGAACGTGGTCTTCAATGATGGCGGCGATCAGATCAGCTTTGATGACTGTGCGAACCAGTTGTACGCCTACTGGAAGAACTTGCTGCAAACGCTGACGAAGACAATCTTCACGGACCTCTAGTGGGGGCGAAAGTGACCTCCCCTTTTTTGCACTCAGCAATCACAAGCTTTACAGAGCTGCCCTCAAACACGAGACATCTATCAGTGACAACGTTTCTCATAAAACTACATTGTAAAAATGACGTCGGCGGAGCCGACCCTCGCCCAACGACCCCAGAACAATGGGAGGGTGCGAGGCTGCGCTTCAAGAATCCATCACGTATAAGCGGTGGACGGGGCGACAGCGTTACAGACGGCGATTCCTTGATCGTTTGGACTCATGAAGACCCTGCTTTCGGCGGGGGCCAAGGATTGACTGCCGAAGGCGTTGCACACGACGTCAGAGAAGAACCCGACAACACGCTGTCGGCAACCCTTGAAAACGTCAGGGTGTTTAGGCCTGGGTTCCGTCTCCGCGGCTGGCGAGGCGGGCCGACAGTAAGCGCGAATTTCGGTGCGCCTTTTGAGGCGCAGCGCTCTGAGGCATGAAGTGTCCACCAAAAAATAGGTGGACACCAAATCATGGATGAAGATGCTCCTAAACTGCAGGTGCGGCTTGTTGGTCGCGACGGCCGCCGTCGATATGACCCTGCCTCCCGAGATCAGCTTGTCGCAGCGTGTTTAGCGCCCGGCGTTTCGGTCTCGCGTCTTGCTCTGGAGCACGGCGTCAATGCCAATCTCGTTCGCAAGTGGGTGAAGAGAGCCAGAGAAGATCGTGCTTTGCCTGTGGTCTCGGCGTTCGTTCCGGTTCAGATAGCTGCGGATATGCACTCGTCTTCTGCCAGCGGTCCACTGACGAAGGCGGAGCCGGTCGGCAAACGATCTCATGCATCCAAGGTGAGCGCGGTGCTGCCGAACGGGGTCAGCCTGACGGTGGAATGCAGCGATGTTGATGGACTGGCGGCGATCATAGGAGCGTTGAGTCATGTTCAGGCTGGGCGCTGACCTCAAGGTCTACCTGCATCGGGAACCGATCGACTTCCGCGCGGGCATCAACAGCCTTGCGGTTCTGGTGCAAGAGGTGATGGAGCTTGATCCCTTTGCTCCCGCGGTCTTTGCCTTTTGCAATCGCCGTCACGACCGGATGAAGCTTCTGTTTTTTGATCGGTCCGGTTTTGTGATGGTGCTGAAGAAATTGACGGAAGACAGGTTCCGTTGGCCCCGCCGGGAGGTGCCGGTCGTTGTGCTGACGACAGAACAGCTTCACTGGATTCTCGACGGCATCGATATCGATGCGATGATCCGCCATCCCGTGCGGCAGTATCAGATCGCCGGCTGAGGATGGCGAATTGCGATTGACGCGCAGGGGCGGTTCAGATTCAAGAATCTGATGACTCGCACCGGCGAACCGAGCATTGCAGAACTGATGGCGCAGTTGGCGGCCCATGCTGCCGAAATCGCTGCGCTCAAAGCTGAGAAAGAGGCGCTCTCGCGGCGGGTCGTCAAGCTGGAAGAGGAGCTGGCACTGGCAAAGCTGCATCGCTTTGCCCCGCGCAGCGAAAAGCACATTGACCGTCTCTTCAACGAGGCCGAAGAGGCTGCGGTCGAGGATGACAGCGAGGAAGGCGATGCTGTCGAGCTTCCAGACACCGGCCTGCCACCGGTAGAAGGTCAAACGGGAAAGAAGCGTGGACGCAGACCTCTGCCGGAAGACCTGCCACGCGAGCGTGTCGAGTATGACCTCCCCGACGATCAGAAGTCTTGTCCCTGCTGCCAGGGTCAGATGCATCGCATGGGCGAGGCTGTTACCGAGCAGCTCCATATCGAGGTCAAGGCAAAGGTCCTACAGAATGTGCGGTTCAAGTACGCTTGCCGCCATTGCGACCGTACCGGGATCAACACGCCCGTCGTGATCGCACCGATGCCGACGCAGCCCCTGCCGGGCAGCATCGCTACCGCCTCGACGTTAGCCTTCGCGCTCGTCCACAAATACGTCGACGGCACACCGCTTTACCGCGTGGCTCAGACATTTGAGCGTGCTGGTGTTCCGATCAGCCGCGGCGCTCTCGCTCACTGGGTCATCGGCTCAAGCGAGAAGCATCTGCACCGCATCTATGATGCGCTGAAACTGCGGTTGCGATCGCAGCCTCTCATTCATGGCGATGAGACGACAGTCCAAGTCCTCAAGGAAAAGGACAAGGAGGCCACCAGCACATCGTACATGTGGGCATATCGCAGCGGCGAGGACAGTGACCAGCCAATCGTACTGCTGGATTATCAGCCCGGTCGCGGCCAGATCCATCCGCAGACCTTTCTCGGCGATTACCGCGGCATACTGATGAGCGATGGCTACACTGCCTGGCGCACATTGGATGGCCCAACCCATGTCGGGTGCATGGCCCATTCCAGGCGGCGCTTCGTCGACGCCCTCAAAACCAGAAAGAAAGGTGGCGGGCCGCCTGAGCAGGCCCTCAGGTTCTTTGAACAACTCTACCGGATCGAAAGGCAGGCGCGAGACAAGATGCCCGAGGCCAATGAAACGCAGGCCGACTGCATTCGCCGCTTCCGCCAACAGCACAGCTTACCTGTGCTGAACGCCCTCAAGTCATGGCTCGACGATATCGCGCCAAAGGTCGCACCCGATACCAAGCTCGGCGACGCCGTGTCCTACACTCTGAACCAGTGGGATTATCTGACGCGCTACATCAGCGATGGCAGGATGCCCATCGATAACAACATTTTGGAACGCGAGATCAGAGTTTTTGCCACCGGAAGAAAATCGTGGCTGTTCAGCGATACCGCTGACGGAGCCAGGGCCAGCGCCGTGATCTACAGTCTCATGCTGACTTGCCGCGCCTGCGGCGTCGACCCGCTCGCCTGGCTGCGCCACGTGCTCACAGAGTTGCCGCAGCGGGGCGAAGCGGCCGAAATCGGCGACCTGCTGCCGTTCAACTTCTCCAAGACTACTGCGGCCGGATAGAGCCGGATCTCGCTACCAATGCGCGCACGTTCATCGGTCTTGCCGTCGTCAATGCGCATCGAAAATCGCGCTTAGTGCGGCTGCAAAGCCGATGAAAGATAGTTGATGAAAGTTCAATACGGAGAAGAAGTGGCGAATCACTCTGACCCCGAGTCATGCGGGGCACATCGCGAGGTGTGCGTCGAAGCGTTGACAGGGGAAACCGGCAGGCCGGCCATTGAGCCGCGAAATGATCAATTCGGGATGCCGACGCTGTTAAGCGAAGCGGAAGGCAACACGGTGCATGGCGTCAATCGCAAGCCATGCCCCGATCCCGCGCGGTCGGAGACCCTGTGCATGTCGGGAAGTCTTTCATACGGAAGCAGCGAGATCTCATCAGTGTCCAGTGCGAATGGACTGGACGGGACTGGGAAGGTCGTTGATCACAATCCAGTCGTCAACGCGGATGAGAAGTCGGATACGCCCATAGTACCGCAGATGTTGCCGAACAAAGGAGACGATCCTGCGGAGGCAACGGAGGGAAGGGGTGTAATCGGAGGGAACGCCTTCGAGACTCCAGCGTGCCGGACACAGAGCCGGATAAGACACGCTTCGATGGGGATTGAAGGTGTACGGGAAGCCGCCAAGCGGAACCCGAAGATGCGTTTCACGGCGCTGATGCACCACATCACTCCGGCGCTATTGGTGAAGAGCTTTCATGCGCTTCGCAAGCAGGCGGCGAGCGGTGTGGATGGAGTGACGTGGTACGACTATGAGAAGACTCTCGAAGGGCGCGTGCACGAACTGCACCGGGAGATCCAATCCGGTGCATATCGTGCACAACC
The DNA here is from genome assembly GCF_056394785.1 of Rhizobium sp. 10N414. Classification (NCBI taxonomy): domain Bacteria; kingdom Pseudomonadati; phylum Pseudomonadota; class Alphaproteobacteria; order Hyphomicrobiales; family Rhizobiaceae; genus Rhizobium; species Rhizobium sp. 10N414. The sequence goes on from NZ_JBFTIN010000065.1 coordinate 22,056, forward strand.
GTCCCGACGGGTCTACATTCCGAAGAATGACGGAAGACTCCGTCCCCTCGGCATTGCAGCGCTGGAAGAAAAGGTCGTGCAGATGGCCGTATCCACGGTTCTGAACGCGATCTATGAGCAAGACTTCCTCGGCTTCTCATATGGGTTCCGACAAGGAAGAGGACAGCATGACGCGCTGGACGCCTTGTGGGTTGGGATCGACAAGCGGAAGATCAACTGGATACTGGATGCAGACATTCGCTCGTTTTACGATGAAATCGATCACGAGTGGATGCTTCGTTTCCTGTCGCATCGAGTTGGTGACCGCCGGCTGATACGTCTGATCCACAAATGGTTGAAAGCGGGCACGATTGAGGATGACCGTCGCGTAGCATCAACGCGAGGAACTCCTCAGGGCTCTGTAATTAGCCCGGTGCTATCGAATATCTATCTGCATTACGCATTGGATTTATGGGTCCAGCAATGGCGTACTCGAGATGCTAAAGGCGACGTGATCATTGTACGTTATGCCGACGACAGCGTGATTGGGTTCCAGTACGAAGGAGAGGCGCAGCGTTTCATGCAAGCATTGCGGGAGCGTCTCGCGCAGTTTGGTTTGCAGCTACACCCGGAAAAGACGCGGCTAATACGCTTTGGGCGGTATGCTGCGCGAAACTGCCGGGAGCGTGGTATCCGCAAGCCAGAGACCTTCGACTTTCTGGGATTCACACATTGCTGTGGCAGGCGGCGCAATGATGGGGGCTTCAAGATTGTCCGTCTGACGATCAAGAAGCGCATGCGCACGACGCTGGAGGCCATTCGGGGAACGCTAATGCGACGCCGCCATGAACCGGTGGCAGTAGTAGGTCGGTGGCTACGGCAAGTGTTACAGGGGTATTTGAACTACCATGCGGTTCCTGGCAATCTAAGAAGACTGGGTGGGTTCCGCTGGGAAGTTGGTCGCGCTTGGCGACACGCTCTGATGCGTCGAAGCCAGCGAAACCGATTGTCTTGGGATCGTTTCCAAAGGCTGCTTCGCAAGTACCTGCCACCATGTCGGCTGGTGCATCCGCATCCAGATGCTCGGCTCACCGTCAAGACATCCGATAGGAGCCGTATGCGGTAGTGCCGCACGTACGGATCTGGCCGGGGGGCGATGGGCAACCATCGTCCCTACCGGGACCGGCCGACAGGTAGTCGTGTTATTGACTACCTCCTGCGCAACTTGCTCACTCGTACCTATGAGCTGGAAGACGACGAGCTTTCCGAATTCCGTGACGTGGTTGGCCGCCACATACAGCGGGCTGCGCCCGTCGGTGGATCGGCGTCAGATGAGGACGAAGCCCTCCGGGAACAGAAAAACGAGGTACTCGAGGGTTTTGAACGGCGGTACTCTCGGCAGGAAGTCAGGCCGGATCAGGCCGATTTCCGAGCATCGTTGATGTCGCGGTATAACGGGACATGTGCGATTACCGGCTGCAATGTGGAAGCAACACTCCAGGCACCGCACGTTATTCCCTTTTCCGAAAGCATCGCCCTCAGAAACGAACCGAGCAACGGTCTCCTTCTGCGCGCCGACATCCACGCACTGCTCGACAAGGCGCTTTTAGCGATCGACCCTGATAGCAACCGTGTCGTCTTGTCGGGCAGTCTCCAGGGAACTGAGTATTGGAGACTGAACAGGAAGCCAGTCGATCCAGCGCCTGCCAAGCCATACCTGGAGGCGCTGCTCCGCTTTTTTAAGAAGAAGCAAAACCCGAACTGACGGTGACGGTGAGACCGGAAGCCGAGCAGACTCCAGACGTATGAGGCGTAGAGTCCGATACGTGGAGATCGTCCAGCCGAATCTGGCGCTGGAAAATCGCTTGCGAAAAAGAAGCTCAGAGCTTCCCGGGCTCAGGTGTGATTTGGGGTGGAGCACCCGAACGTTAGCCGTTCATCGGTATAGCGGTATAGCTAATAGGCCGAAATCTGACGTACCGGTTCGGTCAAGCGATAGTTCGCCAGTCTCTTCCCGCCGTCATAGCCGCCGCACCTGACCTGCCACTGAACTTTCATCCAGCGGCGACTAGAGCCCCGGCGGTTTTTGATACGCCAATTGGCGCGGTGGGAGCAACCGGCGGAAACGCGAAGCTTTCATCATGCGTAGCGTTGGAGCCGGTTGCGGCGATGGTCCCGGCATAGTCTGCTGGGGTCTGGTATCCGAGGGATGAGTGTGGCCGGAAATGATTATAATCGTCCGCCCATTCCGCGATGGCGCTTCGGGCGTGATCGAGGCCGAAGAACAAGCTTTCGTTGAGCAGTTCGTCGCGCATGCGCCCGTTGAAACTCTCGACATAGCCGTTTTGCATGGGCTTTCCCGGCGCGATGTAATGCCACTCGACCTTGTGATCCTTCGACCAGGCAAGGATGGCATTCGAGGTCAGTTCGGTGCCATAGCACATTGGGAAGCTTGCTCTGCCGTGGCAGACGGCGCGCGAAGCCCTACCTAGCGCAGCGCGCCGTCCTTGTGGCCATGGCCGGCCGCGGGTCTCTAAAGTGAAGTTGTCGAGACAACACTCTGGAGCGTGACAGACC